>NZ_CALHFB010000053.1:0-39686 GCF_938029165.1 uncultured Anaerofustis sp. | reverse complement strand
GCTTTCCAGATTTGCAAAAGCGAGTTCCATAAGAGCATTTATACCATATTTATTTTGGACATCTATGAGTGTCCCGCCTTGGTTTTTAAGCTTTGTATTGCTCGGATAAGTATTTATCCTCTTATTTAAATCGTCTTTTGTGTAGTTTGTTTTTGTCCTGTAGGAAAGATAGGTATAGTAGGGGTAGTGGGTACCTATTTTAGACGAAGAACTTAAATATTTTGAGGTATAAAAATTAACTCCGTCCATGCTGTAATACTTTGTATCTGTTTTCATGAATGAGGGAGCCTTATCTACGATAAAACTTTGAAGTGTTGATTTTTCACCGCTTTCGTATTTCACTGATACGCTTGGGTCGGTGAGTATGGATGTGTAGTGATACAGATCTCTGTTCGAATTTACGTAATAATATCCAGTAGTATATTTCTTTGTAGCACTTGAAGCCGATAGATATGTATCGCTTAGGACTGCTTCGGGGATAAATGTCAGGTTATCCGAAGAAGTATAGTTGGTTATCCCGCTTATACCTATTTTGCAGGTCGAAGATGTAAGATTACTTTTATTCTCCGCACCGTAGTAAAATACTTCATGATTAGTAGGTATATATGGTGCCGAGGAACCGTAATTTTTGTCGAGGGATATAATGGTTGAATTAACCGAGATATAAGCTTTGCCTAACTTCATATCGACTATCTTATCGTTGTCGTTCAATATCACCAGTCCGTATGCTTTTTTCGTGTATTCGGTTGTGTTTTTATTTTTATACTCTGTGTACAGCGTGTTCATCGAATTTTTGGCACTTTCAAAGGTACCAAATGTCTTTAACTTGTTAAATTTGACTAGGGTAGGGTACTTGTCTGCGGATTTGTTTTTTGCCGTATAAGCATATGCCACATGAAAATTTTTGGAAACTGTTTTTGTGTTTTTATTCTTGTTATTTAAATACTCCTTTGGTACTTCATCACCTTTATATTTATTTTCGTTTTTTGCTTCGTTCTTTACGAAATCGGGGATGTCCAAAGTGTTTAAATCATTTGCACTTATACTAAATGAGGGGATAAGGAATAATAATAAGATTAGTATTACTCTTTTACCTATTTTCATAAAATTTCTCCTTAATTTTTTTAATAATAAAATTATACAATCATAAAAAAGATTTTAAACATTAAGATGAAATTGGCATAAAAGGAAAAAAAAGACACTTTAAAAGTGTCTTTTTATTTTAATACTAACTTTTTAGGGTATTTATAAGTATAACTTCCGTGAATATATTTAACTGTATACTTTCCTTTGGCAAGTAGTTTTTTGTTATATTTTCCGTAGTTACCGTATCCCTTAAATGCTACAGCTTGTCTTGTATTGGCTTTTTTATAATAAAATCCTTGATTAAAGACAAGTCTGCCTTTTGAATCATAAATCCTTACATAACTCGTACCCGGTCTGTTTGGCTTCATTGATAGTACTGTACTGCTTTTTCTTTTAATCGTTGTTTTTGATATATCGGTATAAAGCTTAGTCGCGGGAGTATATACTTTTGTTGAATATACTTTCGTTTTTACGATCTTTCCTTTTGCGGAAATAGTTACTTTAAATAAATATTTTGTTCCTTTTGAACTTCTCTTAACATAAGCCCCCGTTTTATACCCTGCAGTATTTTCTTTTGTTGCTTTTCCGTTCCAGAAAAAAGTAGCTGTTGTTGTTTTTGTTGATTTTTTAGTTTTAATTTGTTTTGCTACTATTCTTTCTTTTGCATCATATACTCTAAGTTCTACTTTAGCTCCAGGTACGCTTGCGTATACTTTAGACTGCACCTTTAAATTATTACCGTATCCCGGAGTAATTCCGTAGCTAGTAGAAGGTTTTACCGTTGGTGATGATACAGATAATTTAACGGATGTAGGTTTACTTGAGGATCCACCTGAATTATCTGATGATGAATTCAAAGGATTACTTCCTTTTCTTATAATAGTTATTTGACTTTTAGGTATATAGCCGACCGAGTTTGTGAAGTTATACTTGTTTTTATAATTTGCTTCGCCGCTAACAATTCCCATGTCCGTTTGTACTTTATAATAATTCCCGCTGGTTCCTATTACCGCAACTGTCATTCCCACAGGAGAAGAACCTCCCTTTGTTCCCAGTCTATATAGTTTTTTACTTGATGTGGAAGCTTTTTGATATACATATGCCGCAGTAGTCGTTTTACCTATGGTATATCTGCCGTAGTCTTTCGAACCCATATTTTTATCCTGGGTATAAGCGATCCCTCCGATTTTTTCTCCGTGATAAGGGTCTGAAGCATATTTAACCGCTACACCTATCTTTTTATCTCCGGGACAAGTCCCGAAATATCTTGAATCGGTCTTCGTATCAAAGTATCCTTGAGATAGATATCTTCCCGCATGTCTTATTATACAGTCTCCCGCAGATTTAAAATATGTTGCTCCGTCCGGATTTGAATCTGTCGCAGCTATTCCAAATAAGTTCTTTCTTGATATAGCATAGCCGCTTGTTCCATATGCACTCTCTAAATTTGCAAATGATAATTCGAGGAGTGCATTTATTCCATATGTATTCTGAGCTGTTATTAAGTCTTTGCCACAGCCTCGAAGTACACTTGAGCTGGAATAAGTTTTTATTCTGTTGTCTAATTGTGATGCGGAATAATTAGTCTTTGTCCTGTAAGGAAGATATTTAAAATATGGGTAATATGTTCCTGTCTTATTTGTTAAATAGCCGTCGGTGTAAAAATTAACTCCGTCCATACTGTAGTATTTTGTACCTGCTTTCATAAAAGAAGGTGCTTTGTCCACTACCATGCTGTAAGTATTTCCTACATATTCTCCGCTTTCAAAATATGAAGAAGTACTTGCGTTTGTAAGTGTTTTGTAAGTATGAATAAGTTCTCCGCTTGAGTTTTTTGAATAATACCCTACGGTGTATTTCTTGGTGCCGGACGATGCAGATTTATATAATGTGGAAATAAGTCCTCTTGGTATTAATGTTAAATTTGAAGAGGATACATATCCCTTTGTCCCGCTGATCCCGACATTTACACTTGACTGTGTTGAACTGTTTGCTTTTGCTCCGTAATAGTATAATTCATGATTTTTAGTAACATATGAGTCTCCTATATTCATGGTTGCACCGCTTGGTGTTGCGTAAACTCTTCCGTTTTTCATTGCTATTACTTTTCCTGATTTATTTGTTATACACATTCCGTAAGCTTTAACATTATCTCCTACGTTTTTATACTTTGTGTAGTAACTATTCATAGAAGTAAGTGCATCATTAAAATTTGAGTATCCTTTTAGTTCTTTAAAAGTTGCTTTTGTTGCATATTTATCGGAAGAATTTGCTTTTGTAGCATATACGTAAGCGACTGTAAATGTACCCATTGATTTAACCGTTATAGACCTTGCTGATTTTTGATTTTCGGTTTCAGAAGTGCTTTCTTCTTTTTCTTCCTTTGCGGCTTCTTCAGAGTACGATTCTCTGTCCATGCTTTTTTCTTCTTTTGTTAAATCCGATTCATTTGCCTGGCTTGGGACATCATAAGTTATATCCATATTCATATCTTCTGCGAAAACGCTTCCCGATACGGATGTGATAAATAGGATTATTAGTATTATGCTTATTTTCTTTATTGCTTTCATGTTTTGTTTCGTTCCTCCAAAAGGCAGTATTTACTAAATTATACAATATTCGACAAATATTTACAATAAAAAAAGAGCCTATGACTCTTTTTGGTTAAATTTTACAGGAAACCATAGATTTTGTACATCAATATGGAACCGCTGACGTTTGCGTTCAGTGATTCGCATTTACCGCTCATTGGTATCTTTACTTCCTTTGTGGCATATTTTAAACATTCATCGCTTATCCCGTTTCCTTCGTTCCCCACTATCAAAACGTTGTTATTATTATTTAGTTTTATGTCTTCTCTTCCGTTCAAGGTGGAAGCTATTATGTCAAATCCTTTTTCTTTTAATGTTTTTAATATTTTATAATCCTCATCCAAGATGATTTTAGTGTTTATTATGCTTCCCGCACTCGCTCTTACTGCTTTATTAAGGAAAGGGGAGGCTGAAGAATTTAATACCACTCCGTCAAAATCCGTGCACACACTGCTCCTTATAAGCCCTCCCACGTTTTCGGGGTCCTGCACTTTGTCTAAATATAATATGTTGTCATTTTCATTTATATCATCTATATCAGAGTACTTCGTTTCCAATACCGCAAGCACTCCCTGAGGGGTCTTTGTGGAGGAGATGTATTTGAATATTTCATTATCCACTTCAAGAGCATTTTCATATTCCTCGGTGTATTCTTCGGTAGTTATTATATATTTTATGATATTGGTCTTATTTTCCAGTGCGTCGTTTACGAACTTTATCCCTTCAAGGATAAAAAGTCCATATTTATCCTGATATTTCTTTTTTTCCAGACTCTTTATAAGTTTGATTATTTTATTTGTCTTTGATGTTATCATTGCTTTCCTCTTTGATTTTCTCATATCATTATAACTATTTTTACCTTAAATGTAAACAAAATAAAAAAGGACATATATATGTCCTTTTTTATTACTGAGCTTTTTTGTCAAAAGCTTCTTTTACCATTTCTTTGGTCACGGTAAGTTCTTTTACATCTTTGCTGCTTGGTGCTTCGTACATAACGTCCAGCATGATGTCTTCGAGGATACTTCTAAGCCCTCTCGCTCCGGTTTCTCTCTTGACGGTTTCCTTTGCGATAAGTTCTACAGCATCTTTATCAAAGTGTAAATCTACATCGTCTAAGCTTAGTAAATATTTATATTGTTTTACCAAAGCATTCTTAGGTTTTGTCAGGATATTAACAAGAGCTTTTTCATCAAGCTTTTTAAGTGAAGCACTTATAGGAAGTCTGCCCACAAGTTCGGGGATGAGACCGTATTTCACGAAGTCCTGAGGCTGTGCAAGGCTAAATAAATCGTCTGTGGATTTATCCTTGACTCCGGTGATATCGTTGCCGAAGCCCATTGAATGAGTTCCAAGTCTTTTCTTTACAACTTCGTCCAGACCGTCGAAAGCTCCTCCGCAGATAAATAATATATCTTTGGTATCTATTTGAATGAAGTCCTGATGAGGATGTTTTCTTCCGCCCTGAGGGGGAACGTTGGCAGTTGTTCCTTCAAGTATTTTAAGGAGTGCCTGCTGAACACCTTCACCGCTTACATCTCTCGTAATAGATGTGTTTTCGCTTTTTCTGGCAATCTTATCGATTTCGTCGATATATATTATCCCTTTTTGTGCCATTTCCACGTTATAATCCGCAGCCTGGATAAGTCTGAGTAAGATGTTTTCAACGTCTTCACCTACATATCCCGCTTCCGTAAGCGCAGTGGCATCAGCAATTGCAAAAGGTACTTTTAATATCTTCGCCAGTGTTGAAGCAAGAAGTGTTTTACCGCTTCCCGTCGGTCCCGTTAGTAAGATATTGCTTTTTTGAAGTTCTACATCCGAATCTTTATCATCACTGTTTTCTATTACGCTTATTCTCTTATAGTGATTATAAACCGCAACGGCTAAAGTCTTTTTAGCATCGTCCTGGCCGATTACATATTCATCCAATAATTCTTTGATTTTGTTAGGTTTTTCTACATCATTAAGATTTGGAGCTAAGTCATTAACAAATTCGTTATTGTCATCATCGTAAAATGTTTCGCTGAACATTTCGCTGCAAAGTGCAACACATTCGTTACAAATAAATACTCCCGGTCCAGCTACCAAACTCTTGACTTCCGATTGGGTCTTTCCGCAAAATGAACAATGATTCTGCTCTTCGTAAGTTTTGTTTTCGTCACTCATATAATAGCTCCTTTCTTATTTATCTTTTTTCTATGACTTTATCTATAAGACCGTATTCCATAGCCTCTTTAGCAGTCATAAAGTTATCTCTGTCTGTATCTTTTTCGATTGTTTTAAGTGTTTTTCCCGTTCTTTTACTAAGTATCTTATTAATATCTTCTCTTGTCTTTAAGAGTCTTTTTGCGTGGATCTCTACATCGCTGCTTTGTCCCTGAAAACCGCCTAGGGGCTGATGTATCATTATTTCACTGCTTGGCAGAGCTATTCTCTTGCCTTTTTCACCGCATGCTAAGAGGAATGCTCCCATAGATGCAGCCATACCGATACAAATCGTCGATACATCGCATTTGATATAATTCATAGTGTCATATATAGCCATTCCCGCAGTAACGCTTCCGCCCGGGGAGTTGATATATAACTGTATCTCTTTTTCGCTGTCCTGTGACTCCAAGAATAGCATTTCCGCTACCACTAAATTAGCCACGTCGTCGTTTATTTCTCCTGAGAGAAATATTATTCTGTCTTTAAGTAAACGAGAGTAGATATCGTAAGAGCGTTCGGCTCTTCCTTCATTTTCTACTACCATTGGGATTAATGGCATAAAAATTACCTCCGAATTTAGGTTTATTTTTCTTCTTTTTCTTCTTCTTTAACCTTAGCATTTTCAATTAGGAAATCGAAAAGTTTTCTTTGTTTGATGAAGTTTTCGATGTAATTTTCCGTAGCTTCGTCAAGGACTTTCTTAAAGTCTTCAACCTTTTGGTTGTAAGCTTTTGCGAAGTTTTCATATTCCGCTTCTTTTTCTTCGTCACTTACATCAAAACTTTCAACTTCCATTAATTTATTTAATACCAAGTCTTGTTTTACATCATGTTCGGCTTGTTCAACGAACAGTGCATCGAAATCAGCTTCGCTTTTTCCTTCGTTTTGCTGTTTCATTATTTCGTAGTATGTTTTTGGGTCGATACCGCTTTGCATTATCTGCTGTTCGAACTGAGCCTTAACGTCTTCCGTCTTTCTGTCTATCATACATTTAGGGATATCGATTTCAGTATTCTTGCATACTTCTTCGATAATAGTATTGATAGCAGCGCCTTTAAGATTGTTTTCTCTTTGTTCTTTTATAGTTTTCTTTAAGCTTTCTTTGTATTCGTCCAAAGTATCGAATTCACTTACGTCGGCTGCGAAATAATCGTCAAGCTCTGGAAGTTCTTTAGCTTTTACTTCGTGTATCTTTACTTTGAATACGCTGTCTTTTCCCGCAAGTTCAGCGGCATGGTATTCGGTCGGGAAAGTAACGTTTACCTCTGTTTCTTCTCCGGCTTTTTTACCTATAAGCTGATCTTCAAATCCCGGGATGAAAGAATTGCTTCCGAGAACCAACGGATAGTTTTCGCCTTTTCCGCCTTCGAAAGGTTCATCTCCCACATATCCGTCAAAGTCTATTATCACTGTGTCGCCGTCTTTAGCTTCGGTATCTTCAACGCTTACTAATCTTGCGTTTTGTTCTCTTACTCTTTCAAGTTCGTCTTCTACGTCTTTGTCTGTAGCTTCATACTCTGTAGAGTAGATTTCGATACCTTTATATTCGCCAAGTTCGAATTCAGGTTCCAATTCAACTTCAATAGTAAATGTAGCACCTTCTTCTTTGCTTATGCTGTCTAACTTTGTCATTGCAGGCATGTTTACAGGTTTTAAATCATGATCTTCTATAGCTTTTTCGTATTCTGATGGGAATGCTTCGTCTAATGCATCTTCAAAAAATACGCCTTCGCCGTATCTGTTTTCAATAATCTTTCTTGGGGCTTTTCCTTTTCTGAAACCATCGATGTTGAACTTACCTCTGTTTTTTTTGTATGCAGCATCAAGGGCCTTGCTAAAATCTTCTGCGGTAACTGTTATTGTGATTGTTGCCACGTTGTTTTCTTTCTTATCTAATATTGAACTCATTTATATTTTTACCTCCTAAGTCCCATTCTAACTCAAAATAGTATTATATCATAATTAATCAGAAATTCAAGATTTAAAAGGCTTTTGTTTACATATATTTGTAAAAAAAAGGATATTTTAAAAACCTAAGTCAATTTTTCTGCAATTTGTTAACAAAACGTAGTTTTTAAGTCATAATATACACTGTTTGACCAATATTTTTATCAATGGTATTTAACATATACTAAATATAAATCATTATATTAGGATTATAATAATATTAAATTTTGATAATAAAAATGTCGTTTTTTGTCGATAAAGTTTATTTTTTTAATATTTATCAATAAACGGATGATTGTAATGAATTATTGATTGTACGGGAAAAATTCATGTAAATCAATAAATTACAGCATTTGAATATAAAATTTAAAATCTAAAAAATTTAGGAAAGATACATTTTAGAAATTTGCTTTGGTTTACATAGTAAAATCATTGCTTTATATTTCAGATGAATATTATCTGGATATGTTTTTTATGGATATATATCCTTTTATATTTTTATTATTATATTATTATCCTTATCATTTTTTATAAGGGAGTATTATCATTATTGATATGGGGTGATTTTTCTTATTATTGTTTTCTATCGTTAAATATATTCTTTTATATTATTTATCTTATATTATTATCTCCACAATTTTTGATATGGGGGTATTATGTATTAAGTAAGTGAACTTTTTATATAAACTCAATTATTTTATGGATATATATTCTTTTATAATTTTATTCTTTATACTATTATCTTTGACGTTTTTGCCTAGAGGGTACCCTCATTTTTGCATAGGGGTATAGGCAATTTTGCCTAGGGGGTAAGTAAAGGTTGTTTTCAAGGAATAAGCAATCAAAAGCTTATTTTAATATTTCAATACTTTATGTAGGTCAAAGTCGTTTTAAATGGTCGAAGCTGAAACGCTTAAAAGGAAATTTACATTACCGAGTTTGTGTATTATTATATTTTGAAATTTAAAATACTTTTGGTTTAATATCATTTGCTGTTTTCTAAAATAATTATATCTTTAAATAAAAAACACCCCTTTTATAAAAGGGGTGGGA
This sequence comes from uncultured Anaerofustis sp., assembly GCF_938029165.1. Lineage (NCBI taxonomy): Bacteria > Bacillati > Bacillota > Clostridia > Eubacteriales > Eubacteriaceae > Anaerofustis > uncultured Anaerofustis sp. The sequence goes on along the minus strand of NZ_CALHFB010000053.1, from coordinate 30,798 downwards.
GAGCGGCTGTTTCCTGAAAATCGGGTAGATTTTCAGAGAAAGTCCAGTCGCGTTAAAAGCCATCACGGCGATTGAGTGATGTCCTTTTATCCAAATATTTGGACAAGCAAATATTTGGCGGGTCGTAGGGCAGAGCCCTGCATAGGGTTCCTAAGGGACGGAGTCCCTTATAAGGTTTTAGGGGCAGCGCCCCTTATATCATTTGATTTCTTTAACAAGCTGAACTTTTTTCATACCTTTGATGATACTGTCCGCTTTTACGTCTTTTATCCATACTTTCCCGCTGTCGATACCAATTTTGGAATCGGCTTTATCGATATAGCATATGAGTTTTGAGCCGTCTTTGAAATGGACATAGAAAATTTCGCTCGTATAGTCTTTATTGGATAAGACTTTGACTTTATGGTTTCCCATGTCTTTTATAAACTTTGCGGCAGTGCTGTCTTTACCGTTTATCTCTTTTTTTTCTTTTACAACGGACATGAAAGGTTTATCTTCGTAGCTTATATATTCCACTTTTGTGATTTCTTTATTCAAAACTTGATTTTCCATTATGGAATTTAACATCATCTTTTTTGAAAATCCGGGAGTAATAAGTAAAAATAAAACTAAAACTATTCCTATAACAATAAAGGGAAGATATTTTTTATTTGGTTTCATATCTCTTATTTTAGGTCCTTTCCTTTATAGCCGTAGATGTAGCTCACGGGCAGTACGAACATGAACCCGACGCCTTTTTCTTCTATATTATCAAGTAATTTCATTATTTCGATAGTTACTTCGTCCAGCTTGTCATCGCTTTTTATTATGGACATCACCGTTATGTTTTTAGGTTTTTCTCCCGCTAACATTTTTCTTACCGAAGTAAACGTATGGCTGTCGGAGTTATCGTAATTCATCTCAACTTTTCCAAGCCCCGTAGAATTAAAAAAAGTCCCGCCGACTTCGCATTTCGATAATATTTCATGAACGTCGTCGATCAAATACGTATCGTTTAAAACTAAAAATAAAGCGTGCATAATTTACCTCCAAGATAACTTATATATAATTAGTTTATCATAAAAAAGTATAAAAATCTAACAAAAAACAACTCCTCGGCTTTTTTTCTTGTAATTTATTTTTCGCTGGTGTATAATTAATTACTGGTTAAAGAATAGATTAAATTATCTATAAAGAGAGGTATATATAATGGCAAAAAACAAACTTCAGGTATCTAATAAAAGAGTTAATTATGAACAAATAGATACTATTGTAGGTAGTGATATTACTTTTATAGGCGACCTTGCTTCCGGCGGAAACGTCAGATATGAAGGAAACTTAAAGGGTAATGTAAATTTGTCCGGAAATATAATAGTTGGCAGGAATGCATTTATATCGGGAAATATCAATGCAAAAAATGTTCATATAATAGGTACTGTTGAAGGAATTGTTACTTGTGAACAATTAAAAATCCTTTCTACGGGTAAACTAACCGGAGATGTTTATGTTGATAACATCATCATAGACGAAGGTGCTATTTTTATCGGCGGATGTAAAATAAAATCCACAGAGCTCAAAGACGAAGAACAGCTTAGCGAAGCTCTTGCCGTTAAAGAAGAAGAAACTGAAGAAGCACAGTAAATAGATATATAACGGAGGTAATAATAATGCAAATCACAAAAGATATGGGTATCATGGATATCGTGAATAAATATCCGCAGGCCGTTTCTGTATTTCAAGCATACGGTATGGGATGTATCGGATGTATGGCTGCAAGATTTGAAACATTGGAAGAAGGTGCAAATGCACACGGTATCAATGTTGACGATTTGGTAGACGATCTAAACGAAAATATTTAATTTAAAAAGCCTCAAAAGAGGCTTTTTTTAGTAGGAGAAGATATGACCAAATATTTATACGAGAACATGTACGAAAAGGCAGAAAAGGTAAGAAGTGAATATTTTGTTAATACATATCCCGTGACCTTTGAAAAGTTTGAGGAAATATTTGACGATTTAAATTATAAACTCAAATTTTTCGATGACTGCGGTAAATCATGCGTTATCGGAAATATGCTCATTGTCGGCAATACCAAAATGGAAGATAACGAATACTTAAAAAAGAACTCCACATTATCTGACGAGACAAAGAAGAGGAGAGAGGCTTTGGCTCATGAGGCGGGACATCTTTTCTGTCACAGCATAAATCAGCTTGAAAGCGAAGATATCCCTCTTTCAAAGGAAGAAGCTCAGGCAGATGCCTTTTCATTGTATTTTTTAATGCCCGACGATTTATTCGAAGAGTTTTACGATAATTCTTTTCTGATGTACGGCAGTTTTAATCCATATGACGCCAGCGAGGCTTTCGGCGTCACCGTGGATTTTACCATGAAGAGAAAGAAATACTTTGAAAAGAGCAGGAGGCACGAAAGAAAAAGGATTGGAGAAGATGTTTAAAATAGTTTAAATATCCGTCATTGAATAAATTTAAAAAGTAATATACTATTAAAGTAAAGTTTCCCTATAAATTAGGGGACTTTATTTTTTTACGGAGGTGATAAATTGAAAGTCAATAAAATAGGATATGAAATGCTTGACAGCACCCTTAAATCTATTCTTGATAAGAATATTGATACGGGGCTTGTAAAAAGTTTTTTAGATATCCCAAATATCAGAACGGAAGATGACCATGAAGCGTATATCATTTTGGACGATGATATATATATGGAAGAAAACGAGGAAAAGAACAGGAAAGGATACATATATTATGCAGAAAATATAGGAGAGGGTTATATATATGTAGGCAAACAAAATGAAATAGAATTTACTCCCTATGATTTGCTGGAAAACAATCCCTTTGCTTTTAAAGAGCATACTCACGATTTGTCCGGAAGCGACTATACTATTTTCTGGGACAGCGTTACGGGAAAGCCGGAGAGCTGGCACCCGAGCAGACATACTCATGTTTCGGGGGAAGTGAGCGTAGACTGGGAGGATATCAACGAAAAACCTCAGGTATTTCCTCCCGCGGAGCATTCCCACGGTTCGGGGGGCGAGCTTGACAGAGGCTGGGAGGATATTTTGAATAAACCGGGGTTATATGGAAATAACCTTCTTCATAATACGTCATTTAAAGTTCATCAAAGATACAAGGATTTGGATTTCCCGTTGGGGGTAGTATCCGACGGTGAAGCAAAGATGATATTCGACAGGTGGGCTTTTATAAATGAACTAAATATCCCCATGTCCGTTTCCAAAGTTGAAAACGGAGGAATTGCAGCTGCGGGGACCACGATTGTCGGGAGTATGGAGACTTTTAAAATAAGACAGACAATCAAGGCAAGCGAGATAGGATATAGTAAAGATGCGGGAATGAAAAGGTTCAATGTTTCTGTAAACGGAGAATTTGAAAATATTCTTTCTATCGAGTTATATGTAAATAATACAAGGATAGATGATTTTATCGGTAAAGACAGCTTAAGTTTTCCGATAAATTTTGCAATATTTAATAATGAGATAGTCATCGAACTGAGAGTATCATTCAAAGATGATGTTTTACCGAGCTTTAAACTTTATAATATCAAAATGGAAACCGGAGAATTCAAGACCGATTATGTGGATGTAAACGAGAGTTTGGAGCTTTTAAGGTGCAGAAGATATTATCAAAGACTTACTCTACCTGAGAATGTCATTATAAGCGGTTCGAATAATCATGTAAGGTTTATATATCCCGGGTATATAAATATGATAGAAACTCCTTTAGTTAAATCATTAAACGATTTATATATCCATAAAACCGACGGAAACAGTCATATAAAAATAGCTTTGGCGGGAGATGATTTGAGTACACTGACCGATGTTAAATTCAAAGGAAGTGCGGTCATTATAAATACCAAAGATAAACTCTATAACATTCCCGAGAAGACTTATTATGTACCAAATTCAAGCTCTGCGGAGCTCCTTTGGAATGAAAATGAGATAGAGCTTAGCGTAGGATATTAAAAGGAGGAAAGAATGAAATATATTAAAAAAGAAGAAGCGGTCATTACGGATAAAAAAGAAGCAAAGTACGACGAGCACGAAATATGTTCATTTATATTCGATTTGCTTGAGAAAAAAAGAAGAGAGAGGCTTCCTTATGAACTGAAGTGGAGGCTTGCCATAAACTTCCTTCAGGGAGACCAGTATTCCTATATAGACTCCGAAAGCGGAGGGATAATGGAGGTGGATAATGTCCAGTGGTGGCAGGAGAGAGAAGTATTCAATCAGATAGCTCCCATATACGACACGAGACTTGCAAAGTTATCCAAGCTCAAAGTGCTTATGAACGTAAGACCCGCCACAAATTCCAAGGACGATGTTAAATCCAGCAAGGTTTGCAAGAAAATCCTGGAGAGCATAGAAGAAGACTTGGAGATGAAGAAACTTCAAAAGCAGGCAAACATATGGGCAGAGAAGACGGGAAGCGCAATATGGGGAGTGTTTTGGGATAAGAATAAAGGAAAGACCATAGGTTATAAAGAACAATATGTGAAAAAAGAAAACAGCGATAAAAAAGAAAAAATAAATGCAGCTATAAAAGAGGGAGGTATAAATTATGAAATTATATCTCCTTTTGATTTTTTCCCTTCAAATGTATATGCGAAAGACATTGAGAGTTTGGACTATGCAATATGGTATAAAGTAATGAGCGTTAAAGAGATTGAAAATATGTTTAATACGACAGTAGAGGGATATGAAAATAATGTAGTTTCTTATTCTAAGGCAAGAACGAACGTAGGGGGACTTGGAAGCAAAGGGCACGGTTACAGCGAAAGCAGCAAGGATATAGATTTAAGTGCCGAGGTCATATCATATTTCGAAAAGCCTACAAACCGTTATCCCAAAGGCAGATATATAGTCTGTACCAAGGATAACGTCCTTCACATGGGAGACCTTCCTTATATAAATGCCGAGGACGGAGAAAGAGAACTTCCCTTTGTCATTCAAAAGTCTCTTGACTACGGAGAGTTCTTCGGAGAGAGCATTATAAATAGGCTCATACCTCTTCAAAGAAGGTTTAATAACATCAAAAACAGGAAGCAGGAATATTTGAACAGGGTGGCGATAGGGCAGATAACATATGAAAAGGGTAGTATCGATGAAGACGATGTACTCGATATGGGGCTTGCTCCGGGAGCCGTGATACCGAGAAGACAGGGAAGCGAAGAACCGTCCTATCTAAGGACGCCCGCACTCCCTTCCACAATACTAAGTGACGAGAAAGCCACGGAAGAACTTTTTATCACACTCAGCGGAGTGAGTGAAATGAGCAGAAATTCTTACAACCCGAAGAACGTGACTTCCGGTGTTGCACTGTCATTACTTCAGGATCAGGACGATACAAGGCTTGCACTGAACTATGAAAATATGTACGACACAAGGATAAAGATAGCAAAGCAGACCCTTAGGATACTGAAGAATTCCGTTACAACTCCAAGGCTTTCCAAATATGTGGATATGAAAGGTCAGGTAGAGGTGTTTTACTGGGACGGGACGAATATAAATTCCACGGATATATATATCGACAGCACATCCCTTCTTGCAAAGACCCCGGAAAGCAGGAGAGAACTTGTCCTTGACCTTATGGAGAGAGGGCTTTTTAACGACCCCGACACGGGAAAAGTAACAAAGGAAACATTGGTAAAACTCTTTGAAATGATAGAGCTAGGAAACTGGGAAGATTACTGCGAAAGCGTTGATCCTAATATATCAAAAGTAGACAGGGAAAATATCAATATGCTTAAGGGCAGAGAAGCTAAATTCAAACCTTACGACGAACATCAGCTTCATAAAAATGAACACATAAACTTTATGTTAAGCGAAGAGTTTGAAAATGCGTGCGAAAATGACGGAGACCTTGAAAACAGATTTTTAAAACACATAGAGCTTCACGATAAAGCTTTGAATTCCGCTTCATAAAATAAAATGCCGGTCAGACCGGCATTTCTCATTTTATTTTCTTCATAAATATAGGGCTTCCCAGTCCTTGTATGAAAGTAAAAAAATTAAAACTCTTCTTATATTCTTCAAAGCCCAGTTTTTTATAAAGCCTATGGGCATTTTTATTCTTTGATAACACTTCCAAATGACATTCTTTGTATCTTTCCATATCACAAACATAATATAGAAGCTTTCCTGCAATACCCTTATTCCTATGATTTTCGCTTGTAGCAACGAGTTCAACGTATATTTGATTATCCTTTGTTATCGGAATGGTATCCGTCGACATCCTAAGCTGTTTATATATGAGTTTTCCTTTTTTATTGAAAATCTGTTTACACACATCTTCTTTAAAGTCGTATACTCTATCCTTCAGTGTGCTGACTCCCAAAACGCCGAGGACTTCGTCATCTTCTATGTATACATACATCATATTAAAATCAAAGGATAACAGAAAGAGTTTTAAAGCTTCGTCCTTTGTGGCAAATTTAAGGGTATCTTTGAACCCTTCGGTAAATACTTTTACCGCTTCACTCTTCTTTTCTTCGTTTAGGGTATTTAAATTTACGATATTTCCGTTCATCGATAGTATTCTCCTCTTGGAATGTTTTTTCTTATTTTATCATAGTAAAATCAAATATACTATAAATATTTTATTTCGATTATATAACATGTATTTACAATGTGACCTATTATTGTCCTGTTTGTGACCAAATGTTCTAAGAGTGTTGAAATTTGTCGAAAAATGTTTTATCCTTTAAACATAGGATAAAAGGAGATTAAGTATGAATATAGAAAAATGGTTATGGTTGATGTCAATTCAAAATATCGGAGCAAAAAGAGCTATTAATTTATATGATTATTTCGGTTCCATAGATGAGATATATTTAAATGATGATATAAATAAATATACTAAGGTCAGCGGAATAACTCTCGATATCGCAACAAGGCTCACTATGGATAAAGATTTAAGTAAATTCAACAGGATTATTGATAGGATGTATAATGAGGGTATCAACTACATTACCATGGATGATAAATATTATCCTTATTCTCTAAAGGAAATTTACGATTATCCTCCCATACTGTTTTACAGAGGTAAAAATCTATTCATCGAAGAAAACCCAATGATTTCCATTGTAGGTACCAGAAAAGCCAGCAATTACGGGATGCAGGTCGCAATGGACTTTGCAAGGGAATTTTCAAATAAAGGTTTGGATGTGGTAAGCGGTATGGCTGCGGGGATAGATACATGCGCTCACAGAGGTGCATTACAGGGGTTTGGGGATACCATAGCCGTACTTGGTTCGGGAGTGGATAAGATCTACCCGAAATCAAATACGAAGCTTTACGATGAAATAATAGAGCGAGGCATGGTCATCAGTGAATATTTTCCGGGGACGGAACCTTTGAGCCATCATTTCCCCGCAAGAAACAGGATCATAAGCGGACTGTCACACGGGACTATCGTGATAGAAGCTTCATATAAAAGCGGTTCACTGATAACCGCAAGATATGCCAACGAACAGGGAAGAGAAGTATATTCCGTTCCGGGCAATATTACTTCCGCCTTATGTGAAGGGAGCAATTCTCTTTTAAAAGACGGAGCTAAGCTTATATTAAGTGCAAACGATGTTTTGGAAGATTTATATTATGTCCTTGACAGACCAAATATGGAAAGGATAACCGATATAATAGAAGCGAGAGAAGTGAAGGCTTTCAGAGAAGTAAAGACGGAAGTAAATATCCTTGATAAATATGAACTTTCCGATGATGAAAGGAATATATGCCAGGCAATTTTAGACGGAAATAACACCTCGGACCTTATAAATGAAAATCTGGGGCTCGAAATAAATCTTATAAATTCTGTCTTGACAATGTTGGAAATTAGAGGTATTGTTATTAGCACAGGCGCAAATCTTACCGTCAAACAGTAGATAACGCGCATAACTCATCATCGAAAGGAGTAGGGGATGTCTTATAGATTAGTAATAGTGGAATCACCTGCTAAAGCGAAAACAATACAAAAATATTTGCCTAAGGACTGCAAAGTAGTTGCGTCTAAGGGGCATGTCATCGATTTACCCAAATCAAAGCTCGGTATAGATATAGAAAATGATTTCGAGCCGGATTATAAAACTATAAGAGGTCAGGGGGAAAGGCTCAAAAAGCTTAAAGCGGACGCAAAAAAAGCCGATGAAGTTATTCTCGCAACTGATAACGATAGAGAAGGAGAAGCGATTTCATGGCATCTTGCCAATTATTTGGGGCTTGATTTAAAAGATAAAAACAGGATGGAGTTTTTGGAAATAACTCCGGCTGCAATCAAAAATGCGATAAAAAACAAAAGAACCATAGATATGAATATCGTGGACGCACAGCAAGCCAGAAGAGTTCTCGACAGGCTTGTGGGATATAAAATAAGTCCCGTCCTTTGGAGCAAAGTATTAAGGGGACTAAGTGCCGGGAGAGTTCAGTCCGTTGCCATGAGGCTTATAGTAGATAAAGAAAATGAAATAAGGAATTTCGTAAGCGAAGAATACTGGCTTATGGAAGGGCTTTTCAATAAGATAGATACAAAAGAGGAGTTTTTAAGTAAGCTCGCTCTTATAAAAGGCAAAAAAGCCGAAGTAAAGACAAAAGAAGACGCAGATAAAATAGTAAGGGATTTAAAAGAAAATAAGTATATCGTCAAAGAGGTCAAAAGAGGTACGAAGAAGAAAAATTCACCACCTCCTTTTGAAACCAGTTCAATGCAGCAGGACGCAAACAATAAGCTTAATTTCTCTATTTCAAAGACTATGATGCTGGCTCAGCAGCTTTACGAAGGGGTGGAAGTCGAAGGGATAGGTCAGATAGGTCTTATCACTTATCTAAGGACCGACTCTACAAGGCTGTCCGAAGAAGCTGTAAAAGCCGGAAGTGCATTTATAACAGATAAATACGGTAAGGAATTCCTCGGATATACCGGACCGAAGGGAAAAGCAAACAGTAAGATACAAGATGCCCATGAAGCGATAAGACCGTCAGATGTAAATCTTACTCCGAATAAACTCAAAACTTCACTGAACCAAGACCAGCTTAAATTATATACACTTATATACAACAGATTTTTGGCGTCACTTATGACTCCTGCGATTTATGACACTTTAAGAGTTGATATAGAAAACGGAGATTATATTTTCCGTTCTACGGGTTCGAGAGTCAAGTTCAAAGGCTATCTTGAAGTATATGACTTTGCAGGCAAAAAAGATAAAGACGGTGAAAACGAAAATATACCGCTGCTTACAGAGGGTGAAGAGGTCGATTTGAAAAAATTATCTCCTATCCAAAAGTTCACTCAGCCTCCTGCGAGATACAACGAAGCGAGCCTTGTAAAGGTACTTAAAGAAGAGGGGATAGGAAGACCTTCCACTTATTCTCAGATAATCAATACCATAAAAAACAGAGGATACGTTGAAGTAAATCAAAGAAGATTTTCTCCTACGATGATAGGAGAAGCGGTGGATAAACTGCTCAGAGAAAATTTTGAAGATATAGTAGACGTCGATTTTACCGCTCAAATGGAAAGCACCTTGGATAATATAGAAGAAGGCAATAAAAAATGGAAAGATGTTATTGCCGAGTTCTATAAAGGGCTTGAAAAGGAACTTGATAAAGTCAAAGACATAGAGAGGATAAAACTTCCGGAAGAAGAAACCGATGAAGTCTGTGAAAACTGCGGTAAACCTATGGTGATCAAATACGGAAGGTTCGGCAAATTCATGGCGTGCAGCGGTTATCCCGACTGTAAGACGACAAAACCTATCGTCAAAGAAATAGATGCGGAGTGTCCTAAATGCGGGGGACAGGTCGTTGAAAGGAAAAGCAAAAAGGGCAGTATATTCTATGGATGTAAAAATTATCCAAACTGTGACTTTGCTTCTTCACAGAAACCTACAAAGAAGATATGTCCCAAATGCGGGGAACTTTTATACGAAAGCAAAGGTAAGACAAAGAAATTATTTTGTAAAAATAAAGAATGTAAATATAAAGAAGAACAATAAAAAAAGGAGCAATATGCTCCTTTTTATTTGTCTTAACTATTTTTTCCATAATCCGTGAAGATTGCAATATTCATATGTAGCAACAAGTTCATCTCCGTCAGCTAAAATGAATTCGGCTTTTGGTTCGTCACCCGGTTTTAAATTCTTGATTTGATGACCCATTTTTGTTTCTATCCAAATGAATTCGATGTGATGTTTTTCTTCCATAGGATGAATGACATCTCCTACTTGTACGCTTACTTTATTTCCGTCAACGCTTACTGCTGGTACATGCTTTTCAACAGCGGCATCTGTTGTTCCCGCCTTTAGTTCTTCCATTTTTTCTCCGCAGCACATTACCGGTACTCCTTGATTTTTAGCGAAAACGATGATGTTTCCGCAGTGTTTACATCTGTAAAATTTTGCTTCCATAATTTTTTTACCTCTCTTTTTTATTGTTTATAATGATTTTATTATTTGGTCTGCTAATTTATTCAAACTATTTAAACTGTCATCTTTTAAAGCTGATTTTATAGTAACTTCTTCTTCGATGAAGTTACAGTTTTTAAGTTTTTCCAAAATGGCTTTCATTTTTTTGTTTGCAGAAGGTCCCCAAGAACCGTTTTCTATAAGTGCAATATTCCTGCTACTAAGATTGTGAGCCGCTACTTCGTGAAGAAGGGCTTCCATTTTAGGGAATATTTCATTGTTATAAGTTATTGACGCGAATACGAGTGTTGAATATTTGAATGCGTCCGAGATTATATATGAAGGGTCTGTTTTGGATACATCATATACCCTTATATGTTTAGCACCTTTGTCAGCCAACGTATTTGCAAGTATATTGGCTGCGGTCTCCGTATGACCGTAGATAGATGCGTAAGCTATCACCACCGATTTTTCTTCCGGCGTATAAGTGCTCCATAGATTATATTTATCCAAAATGAATGCTATGTCTTTTTTATCTCTCCATATGTGTCCGTGAAGAGGACATATCATTTCAATGTCAAGAGCAGAAGCTTTCTTTAATACAGCTTGGACTTGAGGACCGTACTTTCCTACGATATTTGTAAAATATCTTCTGTTTTCGTCAAGCCAGTCTCTTTCGTAATTTACTTCATCGGTGTATAGATTCCCGTCTATAGCTCCGAAAGTTCCGAAGGCATCGGCTGAGAATAAGATTTTATCCTCTGTATCATAAGTAACCATAACTTCGGGCCAATGAACCATAGGTGCCATAACGAAAGCAAGAGTGTGTTTTCCTGTGTTCAAAGTGTCATTTTCTTTTACCAAAACTACTCTTGAATCTATATCGAAGTTAAAAAACTGTTTTATCATGTTCACTGTTTTTTGATTTGCAACTACTTTTACATCCGGATATCTGTCCACTATTTCTTCTATCATTGCACAGTGGTCGGGTTCCATATGATTTACCACGATATAGTCAAGGTTTCTTTCTTTGAGCACCGCTTTAACGTTTGTTAGAAATTCACTGCTTGCATTTTTGTCTACGGTATCCAGTAAGACCGTCTTTTCATCCATAAGTAAATATGAGTTATAAGATACTCCGTTTTCTACCGGATAGATGTTTTCAAAAAGTGCTATCCTTCTGTCGTTTGCTCCCACAAAATATAAGTCTTCGGTTATTTTTCTGATACTTTCCATTATCTAAAATCATCCTTTCTTTTTTGTCTTAAAAACATAGGTCTTGAAGTTTTTCTTCTTCCAAGACCATGATATATTTTTTATCTACTTTTATAAGTTTATCTTTTTGCATTTTCATCAAGCTCCTCGAAAGCGAAGGTCTTTTCACTCCGAAGTAATCTGCCATTTCTTCTCTTGTCATATTTAGTGTTACTCTTTTATCGTCTTTCATACTTTGAATTAAATAAAGAGCTATTTTTTCTTCCAAAGTAGTCGCGGATAAAATATGTATTTTCTTCATCAGCGTAAGGGCTTTATCCGATTGAAGCTGCATGATGTTTTTTATAAGCATTTTATGAAAATCACATGCTTTTTCACATACGTTAAAGAAGAAATTCCAAGGTATAATCATAACCTTCGATTTCTTTGCTGAAATAGCGTCATAATAGTTCAGTGAGTTATCAAGTCCGTGAAATAAATCTCCGAAAATCTCGCCGTCCTCAACTTCATAAAATACATTCCTGTTTCCCGACGGATAATCTTTTATTATCATCACTTCACCTTTTAACAAAACATAAAGGTAATCCGATATTTCATCTTCACTGAAAATCACTTCATCAGCCGAGTATTTTTTTATTCTCGAGTTGGAACAATGAAGCATTTTTTCTATGGATACTTCATCTATCCCTCTGAACAATTCAGACTTGGCAATAAGTTTTAGATCCATTCTTTTTCCCTTATTCAGATTTGTTACCTTACCAATGAATTTTCTATATAATACCAGAAAAATATCAGTATTTCGGTAACATTTGTTACAATTATATATCTTTTACTATGATTTTGCAATGTTTTTAATTATATTTTAATAATTGAAAATGGAAAAATATTCAAATTGTAACTTTTGATTTGTAAAATTTATTATCTATTGATTTTAAATATAATAGTGTTAAAATTATTTCATATGATTTAAGGGAGGTTAAAGTATGAAAAGATTATTAAATACTTCATTTATGTACGCTGTCCTTGCAATGATAGGCGGGGTGTTCTACAGAGAATTTACAAAATATAATGATTTTACGGGAGTTACCATGCTTCGGGGAGTACATGGGCATTTATTCATGCTGGGTATGATAATGTTCCTTGTTATCTTACTTTTAAATGAAAAGTTCGATATCGTAAGTTCAAATAAATTCAATATGTTTTATATTATTTACAATATAGGTGTTTTGTTGACATCCGTTATGTTAACAGTACACGGTGTCATAGAAGTTTTAAATGTCAATGCTTCTAAAGCTTTACTGTCATCAATTTCGGGGATCGCTGGTATAGGACATATATTGGCAGGTATAGGTATAGTTTTACTTTTCTTCATGCTTAAAGAGAGTATAAATGAAAAGGAGTAAATAAGTACATAAAATTATAGATGATATGTTTTAAACGATAATGATATCAATATAAATGACATGTAATAGTATACGGAGAAGACATATGACATTCGATAAAATAAATATAAACGAAAAAGATAAGATAAAAGACCTTTCGCTATTTGCTTCAAATATAGTAAAGGAATATTTTGACCCTATAATCGGGAGTGCACAAAACGATTATATGATAGAAAAATTCCAAAGTGTAAAATCTATAACTTCTCAGCTAAGTGAGGGGTATGACTACTATTTTGTTCTGGACGATTTAAGTCAAAGGATAGGGTTCATCTCATTATACCCTAAAGATGAATATATGTATCTAAGTAAGTTTTATCTAAGTAAAGATAACAGGGGAAAGGGATACGCAAAAGCAATGCTTGATTTTATCATAGAAGAAGCAGGAAGTTTTGGACTTAGAGGTGTGACTTTAAATGTGAATAAGAATAACCCCGTTATAAATGTATATGAACACTTTGGATTTATAAAAATTAAAGAAGAGAAAAATGATATAGGCGGTGGTTTTTATATGGACGATTTTGTTTATAGATATGAAATAGTCTAAATGATATAGGATAAATTATAATGAAAAAAGTTTTTTATATAATATCGATATCTTTACAATTAGCAGGTGCTTTACTTAAAATGTTATATTCCGTTTCAACAAAACGCAGTAACATAATAAAAAACAATTATTAAGTAGCTTTAGCCAAAGTTAAATCTTATAAATTTAGCTTTTTGATATATCTCGGTTAAGGATAAAATAGTATTTAAGTGAACGAAAATGGTTATAAGCAGCATAAAGTAATGTAACTAAGGAGCTGTTTGACATTACCGATCCGCTCATGCTAGAATGAAAACAGCTATATGTTTGTTATGGAGGGATTTTGATGTTTAATGAAATCTGCATTTATGAAGCGAAAATCGATAAACAAGATGAAATCGAAACTTTGATGAAAGATGTTTCTGAGTTTTATCTTTCTCAGACGGGTGTTATAGATGTGAAGTATATCAAACGTACACACCGCCAAAAGGATTTCAATGCAGTAAAGGAAGGTGAACCGCCTATTCGCCTTACTAGATGGGTAGGTAAAGTTACATATATTTTGCACTGGACACTAGAAGATGAAGAAACTCATGCCCGAGTTTCGAAGCTTGGGTTGGAGAAATTTTATAAAAGATGGAACCGCTGTCTTACTACAATGCCTAAAATTTTATTGGGTGAGGATATTGTATAGTTCGACAGGCTAATCTTATCTTGGTTTTATTTTGATTTAATAAACTTAATACATAAAAAAGGATTTTCGTTTATTTCTTTATACTTTTTTTCATAATTTCTCATTTTAATTACGCTTATTAAAAATAACCTTTTTTTTAATGTCTTAAAATTAAGAGCCTCTGCCGTACGTCCGCACCTATCTATAAATTTATTGTTCTATTTACTATTTAAATATCAATCTCATTTATTAGAACTGACATTTTTATATTTTTAAAGCTGATTATCAATCCCAATTTTTTACTTTCTCGTTACTAAAACCATGCTCATAAGCATACATGGTTTCTTTGTTTTTTAGTATTTCAGCCAAATCAAAGAAATTATTTTTATTTAATTTTCTTATCTTTGATTTTTTCTTCTCGGTATCTTACGCATATACATTAAAAAAGGAGCATGATTACTCCCTTTTTTATAAACTGTAGAAACCTACTTTTTTCTTTACTTTTCTGAGTGTCTTATTTGCTATATAAGAAGCACTGTCTCTGCTGTCTTTCAGTACCTCATTGACGTAAGTCTTATCTTTGCATAGTCTGTTAAATTCGTCCTGGATAGGAGAGAGTCTGTCGGCGATGCTTTCTCCCACCGCATTTTTAAAGTATGCATAATTTTTTCCGTCAAAATCTTTTACTGCTTCTTCGATAGTTTTATTTGACGCACAGGAGTATATTTCAAGAAGATTTGATACTCCAGGCTTATTCTCTTTATCGTAGATTATATTCATATCCGAGTCTGTGACTGCTCTTTTGCATTTTGACATTATCACATCTTTACCGTCTATCATCGAGATAAATCCGTTTTTGTTTTCATCGGATTTTGACATCTTCTTTAAAGGATCCTGAAGGGACATTATCCTTGCTCCGTTTTCTCCGTAGTATCCTTCGGGAACTTTGAAAGTAGGAGAGTAGTTATTATTAAATCTGTTTGCTATGGTCCTTGTAAGCTCCAAATGCTGTTTTTGGTCGTCTCCGACGGGAACAAGGTCTGCCTGATAGAGAAGTATATCCGCCGCCATAAGCACGGGATAGTCGAATAGTCCCACTTTTATATTTTCTCCCTGGCTCTTGGATTTGTCTTTATATTGAGTCATTCTCGAAAGTTCGCCCATATGAGCATTGCAGTTTAGTATCCACTGAAGTTCTGCGTGTGCGGGAACATGAGACTGTATGAATAAGAGAGATTTTTTAGGGTCTATACCGCTTGCAAGGAGCATTGCCGCACATTCAAAACTCCTTCTTCTTAGTTCAGCCGGGACTTGGTTTACAGTAATTGCATGCATATCGGCTATGAAATAAATGCAGTTATAGTCGTCCTGACGTTCCACCCAGTTTTTTATCGCTCCGAAATAATTTCCTATTGTAAATTCTCCGCTGGATTGTATCCCGCTTAGTATCGTTTTTTTATCTTCTGACATAGTCCTACCTCTGAATATATTTAAATTTGACTTTCTGTTTTACTATAATTATTAATAATACCAATATTTCTCTTTATTTTCAACAGAAAACAATGATTATTGAGTAAATGTAATGTTTGATATAGATAATGACTTAATAGGTCTTATTTATATATTTAAAAACATTATTATTTATGATTTTTATATAAAAGCGATAGCTTGAAATTTTAAACCATATTATATTCATTATAAATTTTATTTAACTTTTGTTACAATAAATTATATATATCAATAAAATATAATAATATATTACATATGATTTTTACTTAAATAAGTCTTATATAAATCAGCCTTTGATTATTCTAAATAAATCACATTGTTAAACTAATTTTAAAAGCTTTGTTAAAAATAGGGTATACGAAATTAGAATGGATAATTATAAAAGTATCTCTATCATTGGCTGTTTATCAGTGTTCTATGCCGATTAAATTAAAAAATTTAATCTCTCAATTTAATAATAAAATATATGATTTAATATTTTGTAACTAATTTTATATGATTTAATATCTTAAACATTTATTAAATATATTATCATTAAACAGATTTTAAATATATGGACTATTTTTTATACTCAGTCTTATATAAATCAAAAATGTTTTAGGATTTAAACTATTTTACTAAAACTACTGATTTATATAACTTTCACAAAGATATCTTTTTCATCATCAAGTAAGTATCCTGAGGACAACAATACTCCTCTTGAAGCTTTATTTTCCTTTTCCGGCTGTACGACTATCCTTTTTGCGTCGTCATGGTATTTTATTTTTTCTTCCAATTTCCTTACGATTTCCTTGCCGTATCCTTTGGACAGAAACTCTGTTTCACCGATCATATAATCAATACTGTAAGTCCCGCCGAGCTTCGTATATCCTGCCCAGTCTTCATCACTGTCTTCACATGCGTAGTACTGGCAAAATCCTATAGATTTACCCTTGATTTCAACGATACAATGACTTATCCAATTAAATTCACTGTCTGACTTTTCAGCTTCTTCGATCCAGCTCTCAGGTTCATGGTACCACTTTGCTACATGAGGCTTGTATAACCACTTTTTAAATGTTTCTAAATCGCTTTTGTTCATTTTTCTAATATTTATCGCCATACTATTTCTCTTTTCTTTGTTTTTCTTTTAAGTTAAGATATGTATCATAATTAATGTAATTATATTTTTATAAATTATTTTATTAACTTTACTTTAAAATAATCCTTTTGATATTGTATTATTGAAATACAATAAATTATTTTTATTAAAAATTTATTGTATCATTTAAAAACTTTTTTATTTTTAAAGATTTAAATAAACAATATAAATAAATATTATATTTTAATACTTATAAAATCTTATTATAGGCTCAAGATATATTATTCTTCACTGTTTATCCTTCCTTTTTCAACATTTGGAATGACAAAGCTATTATATGCATATTCCCATAGTATTTTAGAACCCTTACTTGTGTTTTTATTCCTGTTAAGTATCTGGTCAAGTTTCACACCCCATTCCTGCCAGCTTTTTCCATCATTTGCCGCATTGAGCATCATAGGCTGGATATTATCCATGGTATGAGCAAACCTTGCTTCCTTTGTTTCCCCCGTTTCAAATTCTTCCCATAAATCCATTAGCTTTTCTCCTTGGTCGGAAGGGAGAAGTCCGAAAATCCTCTTTGCCGCTTTTTCTTCACGCTCTCTTTGTGATTTTTGTCCTTCTTTATCGTATGCAAATGTATCTCCCGCGTCGATTTCCACTATGTCATGAATGAGAAGCATCTTTATCGTCCTCAGTACATCTATTTCTTCATTCGCATATTCGCTGAGTAAAAAAGTCATTACCGCCATGTGCCATGCATGTTCCGCGTCGTTTTCTCTTCTTTTTGCTCCCGTTAAGTATGTCTGCCTTTCGATAAATTTTTCTTTATCTATTTCTCTGAAAAATTCAAATTGCTTATCTATCCTGTTTTTATCCATTTTTTCTCTCCGTTTTATTTAATATGTTTAATTATAGATAATCATTTTCTTAAAAGCAAGGGGGAGGGGCGCTGCCCCTTTCACCTCTTAACTCTGTAGGGTTCCACCCTAAGGGACTCCGTCCCTTAAGAACCCTGCCAATATTTTTCCGAAGATAAAAATATTGGATAAAAATCTTTCACTCAATCGCCGTGAAGGCTTTTAAGCTTCTCGATTTCCTAAGAAACGCTGCCCGCGTTTCTTGGAAGAGAAGCTACCCCGCCCCTTTAACATGAAAATTTTAGTATTCAAATTACATACTATACTGAAGCCCTAGTGTAAAGGATATTAAACTTATTTTAGTCATTCATCCGCAAATCACCTAAAAAAGTTATTGACTTTGATTTAATATAAACATTTTGTGTAAGGGGGTAGCATAGCTGATGTTTAAAAAATTATTGATATATATAATAAAGAAACTTACAAATATCGCTTTAGCTATATTTGTAAATCATTAAAAGATGATTTCCGTGTTTCTGGTAAAAAATGCTACAAAGCCCTCGCTTGATATAGGTTTTACTGATAGATTATAGAAATGAACTTCTTTAGATACATTTATTTTTTATATTATATAAAATGGAATGTACACATTCCTATTTAGTTCAAGAAAAATGATAAAATAGTCGTAAATAATAATTTAAACAAAACGGATAATAAGATGAAAATAGAGTATAGAAAACTAGGAAAAAGGTTAAAAGATAAGAGAAAGAAACAAGGACTTACGCAGGAAAAATTAGCGGAGTATGTGAACCTGTCGGTAAGTCACCTCAGTCATATAGAAAACGGAAATGAAAAGACATCACTTCAAACCATAGTAAACATTGCAAATATTTTAAATATAAGTTTAGATGAGTTGTTGGATTTGGATTTAGGTAAAAGGTCTATGTTTATTACCGTAAGGGAAATAGATTTATTATTTAAAGACTGCACTATAGAAGAAAGAAAGATATTAATAAATAATCTAAATTACTTAAAAAAAGTTGAGCTGAAATAAAGCAGATGAAACTTTTTCAAGTTAAATTTTCTTTATATTAATCAATTATAAAAAGGTTAGATATTAAAGAGCATTGTATAAATGATTTATTTAATATGTTGTTATATAGATTGTATGTTTTAATTGCTTTAAAAGAGATTTACAATACATCTTATGGGGGTTTTAGAGGATTAAGCATTTAAAGCTTTTATTTACTATTAGAATTAATGTTCATATTTATATTAAAATAATATCTTCTCATTGAAAGGGAAGGGCTAGCTTCTTTTTCAAGGAATGCGGGTAGAATTAGATTTATAAGCGACATTTGCGGGTTTCCTTAGTAAAGGTGTTCACATTCCTTTTCCAAAAAAACCTTATCTTCCATACTTAATGGGTAGGGGTAGCGGTCGTTTCAAAAATCTCGGGCAGAGATTTTTAGAAAATTCGACCGCTTTATAAGCCTCCGCGGCTTGAGCGGAAGACTTTTTCCCGTCTTTTTGGGCTTCGGAAAAAAGACGGTCGCCCTTTAGGGCGAAACCTTTGCCCCGGATCATAGGGGCAAAGCCCCTAAAAGTTGACTTTAACACCATATTTTGATATACTTTTTTGTTAGGTAAGGGTATAAATCTTTCCTAATAAAAGGAGGAAATAAAATGATAAAAGTAACATTTCCGGACGGAAACATAAAAGAATTTGAAAACGGCGTAAGCGTTTTGGATATTGCAGAAAGTATATCTCCCGCACTTAAAAGAGACGTTTTATGCGCAAAAATCAATGATGAAATCGTGGATATAAGAACCACTTTAGATAAAGACGCAAACATCGTATTCTATAAATTCGATGACCTTGACGGTAAAAAAGCATTCTGGCATACGACCAGTCATATATTGGCTCAGGCTGTCAAGAGACTTTACGGCGATAAAGTAAAACTTGCAATAGGACCGAGTATCGATAACGGATTTTACTATGATTTTGATATAGAAATTCCGCTTACCGAAAATGACCTTGAAAAAATCGAAGCTGAAATGAAAAAAATAGTTAAGGAAAACTTATCCATAGAAAAATTCGTTTTACCGAGAAAAGAAGCTATCGACTTTGAAAAAGAAGCAAATGAAGATTATAAAGTAGAGCTTATCGAAGATCTGCCTAAAGACAGCATAATCTCTTTTTACAAGCAAGGGGAATTTACCGACCTTTGTGCCGGACCTCATTTACTTAATACAAAACCTGTAAAAGCGATAAAACTCCTTTCCACTACAGGTGCATACTGGAGAGGGGACAGCAATAAAAAAATGCTTCAAAGGGTGTACGGCATCTCATTCCCTAAAGCAAAAATGCTTGAAGAACACCTTGCTATGCTCGAAGAAGCTAAGAAGAGAGACCACAGAAAAATCGGTAAAGATATGGACCTATTCATGATTTGCGAAGAAGGTCCGGGCTTCCCGTTCTTCCTTCCAAAAGGTATGGTAATAAGAAACGAACTAGAAAACTTCTGGAGAGAAGAGCACAGAAAAAGAGGATATCAGGAAATCAAGACTCCTCTTATCCTAAACGAACAGCTTTGGCATACTTCCGGACACTGGGACCATTATAAAGACAATATGTACTTTACCAAGATAGACGAAAATGATTATGCCATAAAGCCTATGAATTGTCCCGGCTCTATGCTTGTTTATAAAAGAAAAATGTGGTCGTACAGAGATTTGCCTTTAAGGATAGGTGAAATGGGTCAGGTACATCGTCACGAGCTTTCAGGAGCTCTTCACGGACTTATGAGAGTAAGGACCTTCACTCAGGACGATGCCCATATATTCATGCTTCCGGAGCAAATCAAAGAAGAAGTTATCGGTGTTATCGACTTTATAGATTATGTTTATAATATGTTCGGATTTAAGTACCATGTTGAACTGTCTACACGTCCCGACGATTCAATGGGGTCTGATGAAGACTGGAACATGGCTACGGAAGCTCTTAGAGAAGCTATGGAACAGAAGGGCATGGACTATGTCGTAAACGAAGGCGACGGTGCTTTCTACGGACCAAAACTTGACTTCCATTTGGAAGACTGCCTGGGAAGGACATGGCAGTGCGGTACTATCCAGCTTGACTTCCAAATGCCGCAAAGATTTGATTTAACTTATATCGGTCACGACGGTGAAAAACACAGACCTGTTATGATACACAGAGTTATCTTCGGCTCAATAGAACGTTTTATAGGTATCTTGACAGAGCATTTTGCAGGGGCGTTCCCGTTATGGTTAGCTCCGGTTCAGGCTAAGCTTATCCCTATCACGGACAGAAATCTTGAATATGTCAAAGGTATCAAAGATAAGCTTGAGCAAAAGGGCATCAGATGTGAAATAGACGACAGAAGCGAAAAAATGGGTTATAAAATAAGAGAAGCTCAGCTTGAAAAAGTTCCTTACATGATAATTGCAGGGGACAGAGATATGGAAAACGATGTTATATCCGTTCGTGCAAGAAAAGACGGGAAAGACCTTGGTGCTATGAGCGTAGATGAATTCATAGATAAAGCGGTAAAAGAAATAGAAGAAAAATCTGTTTAAGAGACAGTTAAAGAGCGGTATATCCGCTCTTTTTTAATTTACACATATAAAGTGAAAATTGTCATAAAACTTCTTAAATATTTACAAATTGTCGAGAAAAGTATATACTTTTACTGGTATTATACATTTTGTGACAAAAATTTATTACAAAAGATAATAGAAAAAATACGATAATAAAACAATCAATTAATATTATATTATAAATATCTTTGTGATATGAAGCATTTGTTTCAAAATGTTGTAATTTATGATTATTATATTATTTTGAGAGAGGATAGTTACTGTGGAGAGAAAAAACAAAAAATCGAGCGGAAAATATACTTGGATTGCAGGTGTTGCTGTAATTGTATTCGTTTTAATTCTTTTCATTACAAATATTTTTAATTCTAATAAGATTATAAGTCAGGTAGAAAATATGAAGGAACATCCCCTAAAAGTAATAATTGCTTCGGGAGATATAGAAACTTATATAAAAGAAATGAGGATACATTCAGAGAAACTTTTATATAATAACAATAACTCAGAAACATCAAGAATGGAAAAATCCATGAAGGAGTTATACCCCAAACTTGATGACCAAATAAAAATTATAGAAGAAAAAACTCTTATGTCAAAGGCAAAAGTACAGGAATTAAAGGATTTATTATCTTCTATTAAAAAAGAACATACTAAAGTTATTTATTATGGAAAAACGGGTAACAGAAGCTACGAAGAGATGGAAGCTTTTCAAAATAAAAAGTTAAATCCCCTTTATACGAAAATGGAAGATATGAATGATGATATATTGATATCTGCGGAAAACAAGTTTAATAATATAACCGAGACCGCCGTATACAATAAAAATATATCTATCGTTTTATCTGTGATAGTCCTTGTTTTTACTTTGATATCTGTGGCTTTATATCAGTATTTTATTTCAAAACAGCATGATCTTATCAATTATAAAAATAAATTATTTGATATAGTATCCAAGAATATAGACAATGCTTTTTATATTATGAACTCAGATATTAAGGGTGGAGATTACATATCGGAAAATATAAAAAATATATTCGGATTTGACGGGTCAGAGCTTATAAAGGAAGATTTCAAGGCTTTAACAAACTTTATGAACGAAGAAGATATTGAAAATATAAAGATTTTATCTGAAAGTAAAAGAGAAAAATCCAACTGGAGTTATTCTTTTATTTATAATATGCCAAATACCAGTGAAAAAAAACATATTTTGATGGAGTATTATTTTGTGATAGATAATAAATCTCCAATATCCATTGTCGTATGGACAGACGAGACCGAACGATATAAAATGCAAAAAAATCTTGAAAATGCTCTCGATAACGCGGAGAGAGCAAGTGTCGCAAAAAGCGAATTCTTGTCGAGGATGTCGCATGAAATAAGGACACCTCTCAACGGTATTACCGGTATGACTTTGATAGCCATACAAAACATAGGCGACGAAAAGAAAGAACTCGACTGTCTCAATAAGATAAGCATGTCCTCAAAACATCTTCTCGTTCTCGTAAATGATGTACTCGATATGGCTAAGATAGAAAGCGGTAAAGTTGAAATAAAGAATGAGAAATTCAATTTCAGAGTATTTATCGAATCTATAACTTCTATTTACTTTACTCAGGCAAAAGCAAGGAATATAGACTATGAAACGATTTTGGTCGGAGATATTCCCGAAGAATTAAACGGGGACTCTTTAAGATTAAATCAAATTTTAGGCAATTTATTATCAAATGCACTTAAATTCACTCCGGAAGGCGGAAGCATCAAATTCAAAGTTACATTACTACAAAGTAATGTAGAAGAAGATATCCTTAAATTTGAAGTCATTGACAGCGGCTGCGGTATAAAAGAAGAAAACATCGACAAGATATTCAATGCTTTCGAGCAGGAAGACGACACTATCACCAAACGCTACGGCGGAACGGGGCTGGGGCTTTCCATTTCAAAACGTTTTGCTTACCTTATGGGCGGAGAAATAAGCGTTAAAAGCGAAGAAGGCAAGGGAAGCGATTTTATTGCAACGATACCTTTCAAAAAGGCAGCGTATATAAAGCCTATTAGAAGATCGGAATTAGGAAATTTAAATGTTCTCGTCGTAGATGATGATATAGAAACATGTGAAAATACAAAGTATTTACTTAATAAGATAGGTCTTAAAGCAGACTGGGTCGATAACGGATTTGACGCAATAAAGAAAATCGAAAAGTCAATAGAAGAAAATGATAAATTTGACGTTTGCTTTATCGACTGGAAAATGCCTTACATAGACGGTATCGAAACCACGAGAAGGATAAGGGAGATCGCAAAGGATAAAGATATCCTTGTTATTTTGATAACGGCTTATGATGTTGAGGATATAAAAGAAGAAGCTCTAAGAGTCGGTGCAAACGGAGTAATAAATAAACCGCTGTTTGAATCAACTATTGTGGACGCACTGGAAAATGCAAAAAACCACAATGAAACTTATAAAGTGATGAAAGACGGTTTTGCGGGGAAGGTCTTTGCAGGAAAGAAAATCCTGATTGCAGAGGATAATGACCTAAACCTAGAGATAGCTTCGGAACTTATGACCATGAATGGTGCGGAGGTAGAAAAGGCAAAGGACGGAAAAGAAGCCCTTGATATGTTCAAAACTTCGGGTGAAGGATATTATGATTTGATACTCATGGATATTCAAATGCCCGTTATGAACGGATACGACGCGACCAGAGAAATTAGGAAACTTGACAGGAAAGATGCAAAGAGTGTTTCTATAGTTGCGATGTCTGCAAACGTATTTGAAAGCGACGTTAAAAAGAGTATCGAAAGCGGTATGAACGACCATATAGGCAAGCCTATAAATATGGATGAGATATACGATAAGCTTGGGGCACAGTTCAGTTAATTTTAAAAAGAGAGCAGATCATCTGCTCTTTTTTTGATTTTTTCCAAGCTTTTTTTGCATTTGATTTATATTGGTAGTATAATATTATTTGAGTAAAAAATCAAAATTATGTTATAAAAAGGTTATGGTTTAAATGATAACGTTTTTATGATAAAATAATACATATTACATAAAAAAGAGGCGTTTTGTAATGAATAACAGTGATAAAAAATATATGAAAAAGAGCTTGAAGAATAATAAAAAAATCATTATTCTATGGGGAGTACTGCTCCTCTTCCTGGCTCTTTATTACTATATAATCATGTTCAACATGAATAAACTCATGCATCAGGTCGATTTGATAGTCAGAAGACCTTACGAAGTCCTCGTTTCCACGGATAAAATAAATGCGGAAATAGATAAGATAAAAGTATACAATGAAAATTTAAAATTCAATAACACAAAAGAAAATGTAAAGCATATCAGTAAAGATATCGAAAATATTTATGCGGTTGTCGAAGAAGAATTTTTGGGGGTAAGGGATTTTTATGATGCAAATGACGGTAATATAAGAAAGCTTTATAATAATTTCAGGGAGCTTAGAGATAATGAAAATATCCTTTTAAAAAATACATTAGAATATGATTATAAGTATAAAGAAATAACTAAATATATGAATGGTAACATCAATCCCTATTTTACTACCATTGACGATTTGGTAGATAAAATTCAAGCTAAGATAGATAACAAAGTGCATTCTTTTTATATGAACGCAAATGATATAAAGAATTTATCTCAGAGCATATCTGTCATCATGTTTTTGATAATAGTACTTTGTATGATAATTTATCAAGTATCATTGAATAGGAAAAATAGGATAATTAGTTATAAGAATTCCATATTTGATACAATCTCAAAGAATATTACTCAAGGACTTTTCCTTCATAATTTAAATGACCCCAACGAAAATTTTATTTCAGAGAGTTCCGAAAAGCTCTTCGGTGTTAAACATGAAGATTTGCTGAAAGGCTATGACTTGGTCGTAAATAATATAGATAAAAAAGACAGGGAAGAAATAACCAAGATACAAAATGATATAAATAAAGAAAACTGGGAATACACTTTTGATTATAATCATCCTATTTCCGGGGAAACACTTAAAATAAAGATGTCTGTGAATTATGTAGATACCAATGGAGAAGACGTATGGCTTACGGTTTACAGTGACGAGACGGATCAAATATTGATGCAGGAAAGTCTAAAAAATGCACTCGAGAAAGCTGAAAAGGCTAATGATGCGAAGAGTGAATTTTTATCGAGGATGTCGCATGAAATAAGGACGCCCCTTAACGGCATAATCGGTATGGTCACTTTGGCTAGAGAGAATATAAACAACAAAGCAAAAGAGATTGACTGTATAAATAAGATATCCGCTTCTTCAAAACATCTTCTTGTTCTTATCAACGATATTTTGGATATGTCCAAAATAGAAAGCGGAAAAGTGGAAATAAAATACAAAAAATTCGGTTTTAGGAATTTCGTGGAGTCGACGACCGGACTGTTCTTTTCACAGGCAAAGGAAAAGGGTATTAAGTTCAAGAGTGTTCTTGAGGGGAACATTCCCTCATTCGTAAAAGGTGATTACCTACATACAAATCAGATAATAGTGAATTTACTCTCAAATGCAGTAAAGTTTACTTCCAAAGGGGGAGAGATAACAAATCGTATAAGTTTATTAAAAGAAGAAGACAGTAAAACTTGGATAAGGTTTGAAGTATCCGATACAGGGGTCGGGATAGAAGAAAAAAATTTTGAAAGGATATTCAATCCCTTTGAACAGGAAGATGCTTCGGTTTCTTACAACTACGGAGGAACGGGGCTCGGGCTTCCTATTGCAAAGAGATTTACCGAAATGCTCGGGGGTAATATTTCTCTTAAAAGCGAAATAGGCAAGGGGAGTACTTTTACTGTCGATATACCTTTTGAAAGAATGCCTGAACCGAGCTTGGATATTTTTATGGATAAGCAGTTAGATATACTGCTTATAGACAGTATGCCCGAAACTTTGGAGAGAATGGATTATATTTTCGATACTATGGGAGTATTCTATAAATGTCTCGGAAGAGGGAAAGACGGTATCGATGAAATAAAAGAAAATCCAAATAAATATGATATATGTATAGTTTATGACGATTTGGAAGATATGGATGCTTTAGAGGTAATCGATAAAATAAAAGACACCGCTGAAAGTGATATCAAGATTATCGTTTCTTCCTATGATACCATTGATATAATGGACGATAAGAGGTGGGAAAAAGCCGACGCTTTTATAAATAAACCTATGTTTATTTCTTCCATAATAGATGTTTTGTATGGAATGGATGATATAGACTTGAATTTTGAGGATATCAATTATAAAAACGAAGATATCTTAAACGGAAAAAACGTACTTATTGTAGAAGATAATGAACTCAATATGGAGATATTAAGGGAACTGCTCTTATTGCAGGGATGTAAAGTCACTTGTGCGGCAAACGGTGAAGAGGGCGTGAAAGCCTTTGAAAGATCCAAACCTTATGAATTTGATATAATATTCATGGATATACGAATGCCTGTAATGGACGGATACAAAGCGACTAAAATCATAAGGAGCCTTAATAGGAAAGATGTAGAGTCTGTTATAATAATCGCCATAAGTGCAAATGCTTTCGAAGATGATATAGAAAAAAGCATTAAGCTGGGTATGAACGCTCATATAAGCAAACCTATAAATATCGGAAATTTGATAGATAGTTTAAATAATATATATAATAAAAAAGATACTTACGAACAGTAAGTATCTTTTCTTATTCTGCCAGTATGTCTATTTTATCTCTCGTCAGTCTGTAGACCGTCCACTCGTCCATAGGCTCCGCTCCGAGGGAAAGATAAAAATCTATACTTGGTTTATTCCAGTCAAGGCATGACCACTCCAGTCTTCCGCAGTCTCTTTCCTTTGCTATTCCTGCTAATTTTTTTAGAAATCCTTTTCCGTAACCTTTCTTCCTATATTCTTCTCTTATGTACAAATCTTCGAGATATATCCCGCTTTTACCAAGAAATGTAGAAAAATTATGGAAGAATAATGCAAAGCCTATAGGTTCGTTGTTCACTTCTCCTATTATCACTTCTGCCTTTTTCTTTTCAAACAGCCATTTATTTAAAGTCGCTTCATCCGCCACTACGTCATCAAGCATGTTTTCATATACTGCAAGCTCCTTTATGAAACTGAGTATCAATTTTGTGTCTTTCTCTTTTGCAAATCTGAAATCAAGTTTATTCATTTTATGCTCCTAATTTATATTTTCTTTTATTTCAAGTATGATGTTTGATTTTTCTTCATTTGTTATATATTTGATTGTTAAATTTTGACCGTTCCTTTTTATTACTCCGCCTTTATATAAAGGGGTGTTGTATCCGCTGATCAACTCGGCATTTGAATATTCAAAGTATTCGTTTTTTATTTTAAAGTTTTCCGTGTCGTGTCCATCATTTTGAAGTGCGTGAAACTCTTTTACATATCCCGACACTGTTTTGTAGTTTTTATTTTCATACCTTTCTTTTAAGTCGAAATAATTTACAAAATATCCTGCTGAAGTATAAATAAAAAAGACAAATACTATAATACTTATTATTTTTGTGAGAATATTCTCTGCTTTAAACTTCTTATATTTTTTATCACAGGGGTTAGCGCCTTTATGTTGCCATGGATACCAAATATGAAATGTGAATAATCCAATGGCTGCAATAAGGGGTATAAGTAAAATCGGGATATGCATATAATTAAAATGAAGGGTATAAAGTGTGGTACTCATATTAATTCCTAGGAAAAATATTTTCCGTTTGGTTTATGCTCTTTATAATATTTATAATGCCTGTGGCATATTATGAAGTATAAAATATACCCAATTACCGCACTTAGTGTATTGAATATGATATCGTCTATATCCGCTCTTCTGCTTACAAGGAAGAAAAACTGTGTCACTTCAATAAATGTTGTCATAAGGAATGCGGTAAAGACGGTCTTTTTGAAAGTTATCCTTCCCGGAAATGCAAGGGGAAGCAGAAATCCGTAGGGAAGGAGAAGACCGATATTACCGAACAGGTTTATAAATGCCACCATGCTCGGCTGCCCGCCGCTGAAAAATCCGTTGTATTTTAAACTCTCAAAATAACTTTTAATACTCGCAAAGGGTATCAAATTATAGTTTCTTTCGTATGTGTATTCGCCCATATAAGGCATCAGTGTCATGGAAAAAACTATTATCATATATATAACTAAAAGCGATAGACATAATAAGTTTACTTTTTTGTTTTTATAACTCAAACTTTACCTCTTTTCTCTCATAATACTTTAACATGATACAATAAATAATATATAAACTCAACTTTAAATTTGAAGTTTAATACTATCTTAAGACTTTTTTAACCTAATACTTATATGAATAAGAAACCTACGAAAATAAAAAAAGACACGACCGAAGTCATGTCTTTGAATTTTATAGTGCGCCTTTTGAAACTTCCACTAATTTAGCGAATGCAGCTTCGTCATTCATAGCGATGTCAGCTAACATTTTTCTGTCGATTTCAACGTTAGCGTTCTTAAGACCGTTTATGAATCTTGAATAAGACATATCGTTCATTCTTGCCGCAGCGTTGATCCTTGTTATCCAAAGTTTTCTAAAATCTCTTTTCTTTTGTTTTCTTCCTGCATAAGAACTTCTTAAAGCTCTCATTACAGCTTCGTTTGCAGGTCTGTATAATTTAGATTTTGCTCCGTAATAACCTTTAGCAAGTTTTAAAACTTTTTTATGTTTCTTTTTACTATTTAAACTTCTCTTTACTCTAGCCATATATCATCACCTTTTAACTACTTAACGATAATGTAGCTGATTGTCTTTTGGTCAGCTGCAGAAACGTAGCCACCCTTTCTTAATTTTCTTTTTCTCTTAGTTGTTTTTTTGTTTAGAATATGATTTCTGAAAGCTTTCTTTCTTTTGATAACACCAGATTTTTTTCTTTTAAATCTTTTTGATGCACCTCTGTGCGATTTCATTTTAGGCATTTTAAATCCGTTCCTTCCTGCTATTTTTTTTCTTTACCTTTTATAGGGCTTAAAGTCATAGTATAGTTACGTCCTTCAAGCTTAGGCTTAGTTTCTATTGTTCCTACTTCATCAACCATAGAAGCAAATTTTAAGAGTACTTCTCTTCCTCTGTTTACATATGCCATTTCTCTGCCTCTGAACCTAACGGAAACTTTGACTTTATCTCCGGCAGATAAGAATTTACGACAGTTTTTGGCTTTTACTTCCAAGTCATGATCCTGTACTCTAACCGAAGTCCTGATTTCTTTGATGTTTACCACTTTTTGGTTTTTCTTGTTTTCTTTTTCTTTTCTGTTTTGTTCATATTTGAACTTTCCGTAGTCAAGAATTTTACAAACCGGCGGTTTAGCTTCAGGGGAAACTTTAACCAAATCCAAGTTTCTCTGTTCAGCTTGTTTCAAAGCTTCTTCGGCAGACATAATACCAAGCATAGAACCATCATCAGCGACAACTCTTACTTCTCTATCTCTGATTTGTTCGTTAATTTGAAAATCTTTAATCGAATTATACCTCCATGATTAAAAAAATAGATAGCATAGAACTGCTACCTAAATATATCACTACAATTGATTTGCAATATATTTACCAAACTAAATCCATGTTTGTTTGGTGAGAAGCAATTCTTCTACTTTGTTTGACTTAAATAGTATAACCGTAAAATCCCTATTAGTCAAGCTTTTTTTGTATTAAAAATCATTAATTAATAGTATTATATTTTAATCTTTAATACTTTTACCATTGATTTATTATCATTTTAATAGACAGAAACCTCGTCTGTAAATAACCAGCCCTTTATCCCGCTTATATCTATTTTGATAAATCTTGCATGATGTCCTTTAAAATAAGTTTTTGTTTTTTTGATTATCAATATCTCTAAAGCTATTGATGTTATCAATAAAATTTATTACGTAAAAAAAGAGAAACATTTAGGTATCTCTTTTTTTTGTATATGCTTTGGTTTAGCCTTATAATTATTTCATATAGAAACGAACAATATCATTTTCTTCAAAATTTGTTTCAAATCCTTTATCGCTTCTTTGTACCCCTGTATGAAACATTCCTCTTCTGTCAAATAAGCGTATTTGTTTATTATATCTTCGATTTGAACATAGTGTTCTTTGGGTATGATTTCCCTTAAGCGTTCTGTCAAGTTTGATTTTTTCTATCCTTATACTCTTTGGTGTAAGTTTTAATTTGAAGTTATTATCGTCAAGACAGAATTTTTTATATATTTCGCAAAGTATATCGTCGATCATTTTTCCTCCGTACCGTCCGAACATAAATCTTTCAGTTTTGATAGGGCAAGATTTACCGTTTCTTCTATGGTCAAGCCGTTTTCTTTGCAGTATCTGTCCAGTCTTTCTTTTATTTCTTTCTCTAATGTGAATTCAATGTATTTGTATTTCATAAAAAATACCTCCGTTTTTATCCTTGCCAAACAGAAGTATGCAGTGTATAAT
>NZ_CALHFB010000052.1:0-72082 GCF_938029165.1 uncultured Anaerofustis sp. | reverse complement strand
AAAAAGTTTTATCTTATTTTAAAACTAACAACTTACATTTAAAGAGGTAGGAAAGCGACTGTTACCAGAAAATCGGGCAGATTTTCTGAGTAAATCCAGTCGCTATAAGTCACCGCGGCTTGAGCGGAGATTTTTTGGTACTTTTTTATCTTCAAAAAAGTGCCGGGGTTTTAGGGGTGGAACCCCTAATGTGGGTGTAAGGGACAGCGCCCCTTAAAGAAAAATCTATTTTAAAAGAAGCCTTCGGGCTCCTGCCCGAATAGTAAACCTCCAAAGCCTATCTTTGTCCTCCCCGGCATAATCTATATTTATTCTCTTTGTTATATCTACATCTTTATCTTCGATAGTTATTCCCTCTTCAATATAAAGATTTGAATTACACAGATCCATTCCGTACTGCTCTTTTGTTATTCCCATAGCCTGACAAAGTTTAGCGGGACCATTAGTAAGATTACTTAAGTTATCGGTCTTCCGCCTTTCCTTCATCAAATCTATCCCATAAGTCGGCTGAATCCCTCTTATTAACACCCCCTGAGGTTCTCCTTCCGTTCCCGTTACGATATTTATATTAAAATGCATTCCATATATAAAATAAACATATGCATGCCCGCCTAATCCAAATTGTATCTCTGTCCTCTTCGTTCTTTTATATTTATAAGAATGACTTGCTTTATCTATAGCACCGTTGTAGGCTTCGGTCTCTACGATAATCCCTTTCGTAATTCCCTCTGTAGTCTCATGTACAAAGACTTTTCCAAGTAAATCCCTTGCAACCTTAACACTGTCATTTAAATAAAAATTTCTTTTTAATTTCATATCAACCTCATTATTTATATAGGTATTTTATCCTTAAAATTACTTTTAATCAATAAAAATAATCGGATTATACCGATTATTCTATATCATATTTGATTGTTACTTACTTTATAATAATATCTAATTGACCTCTAATTCGACTTTACCGCTTACATTTTTCCCTTCGATGATTAAAGTATAAGTCCCTTTGCTTCCTACTTGAAAGGTATATTCTTTTGATTTATACAAATCAGCACTAAAGTGTTCAAGCCCGTTATCCTTTTTTAAAGTAAACCTTAAAGATCCTTTATTTAAATTATAGTCCACATTAATATCCGCATTATCATTTAGATTTAATTTATATTCTTTCTTTCCTTTAAAATCACTTAATCTGATTTCAAGTTCGTTGTCATCCTGAACTGCAGCGATATTATCATCTTCTATGATATTCACATGATTTTTGTACTTTGATGAATTTGAATGATGTGATCTATCATTGGCTCCGCACCCGGAAAAGATACCGATCGACATAAATGCACACATAAATAAAATCGTTATTTTCTTCATTATTCTCTCCTTTAAAAATACTATAAAGCGATTATATCACTTATCCTCTACGATATGACAGTATTTAATAAATTTTTAATATTACAATCCAATAAAAGAACAGCCTGCCGAAGCCAGGCTGTCCCTTAGGAAGTTTTTAGGAAATTATATTATATTAATGGTGGAACAATCTGGTGCCGATAAACGACATCACCAAGCCGTATTTATCACAAGTTTCGATAACATTATCGTCCCTGATTGAACCGCCTGCTTCGGCTATATATTTGACCCCGCTCTTAAATGCTCTTTCTATGTTGTCTCCAAATGGGAAGAAAGCATCGGACCCGAGAGAAACATCTTTCATTTCTTTTAAGTACACTTTCTTTTCTTCTATAGTGAGTACTTCAGGTTTCTCAGTAAACACATTTTCCCAGCTGCCGTCTCTTAAAACATCATCATGTTCTTCTGAAATATATACATCTATAGCATTGTCTCTGTCCGCTCTCCTTATCCCCTCTTTGAAAGGAAGGTTTAATACTTTATCATGGCTTCTTAAAAACCAAGTGTCGGCTTTATTCCCGGCAAGTCTGGTGCAGTGTATCCTTGACTGTTGTCCGGCCCCTATACCTATCGCCTGTCCGTCTTTTACATAACATACTGAATTTGACTGAGTATACTTAAGAGTTATAAGAGATATAATCAAGTCTCTCTTTGCATTCTCACTCATATCTTTATTCTTTGTAACTATATTCTTTAATATTTCTTCATCTATCTTAATATCGTTCCTGCCCTGCTCAAATGTGACACCGAACACTTCTTTTGTTTCTATCTTTTGAGGTTTATAATTTTCATCTATCTGAATAACAAGGTAATTCCCCTTTTTCTTCTTCTTAAGTATTTCAAGGGCTTCTTTTGAATAAGAAGGTGCAATTATACCATCGGAAACTTCCTTAGATAAATACATTGCAGTGGCTTTATCACATTCATTGGATAATGCGGCAAAATCACCGTAAGAAGACATCCTGTCCGCTCCTCTTGCTCTAATATAAGCAGAGGAAATATCCGTTAGTTCGATATCATCATCTACAAAATACATTTTTTTAAATTTTTCATCGAGAGGCATACCAACAGCAGCACCTGCCGGAGACACATGCTTAAAGGAAGCGGCGGAAGCAAGCCCCGTCGCTTCTTTCAACTCTTTTACCAGCTGATAGCTGTTAAATGCATCAAGCAAATTTATATATCCGGGTGTTCCGTTCAATACCGTTATAGGCAAATCTCCATTTTTCATATACACTCTTGCCGGTTTTTGATTTGGGTTACATCCATACTTTAATTCTATTTCTTTCATAACTTACTCCTTTATAATCAAAAAAGCCCACCAATCCAGGCTCATGCCCAGACGGTCGGCTTATAAAAATCATTATACTTCACGTGGTAAACTCCACTTTTCCGTCAGTCGTATAACTAATTAGAATATAACATTTTTTACTTATTTAGTCAATATCTTATAAATTTTTTAATAATAAAGATACCTCTTAACTGATTTAAACTTAAAGATAAGTATATTCAATAAATCACAATATAAATAATCCCTATATATAATACGGATATATACTATTTAAATAATTCTAATTATTTTATTTGTATCCTATTAGTACTGCATTATTAATATTAAACGACACAGCTGATTAAATCTTAATTATCACTTAATAAATAAAACTTCTTATATCATAAATGAAAATCATATAATATAACATAAAATATTTGAATACCGAAAACAAGTCCAAATCTATTTTTTTAGTATCCTCTTTAAAGTATTTGAATCCGAAAGTAAGTTCACTGTTTCAAACTTTCCTTTATAAAACACAGCCCAGTTATTGAATACACAAGGAAGTTCTTTTGCCTGTTTCAGCGTATTCACTTCTATCAAAGACAAAGGAACATCATTCTCTTCACAATAGTTTTTTACAAAATTTACTTTTTGATCTACATATGGACACTGCATATCATAATAAATTGTCAGCTCTTTATTTTCGATTTTCTCTGTTTTTGCATTTTGAGCGAACTTTGGCACTGTCCCGTCAAAAGAAATAGCCAAAAGCTCATATCCGTTGTCAGTGGTATCCACAACTTCAAAACCAAACTTCTTTGCAAAGGACTGATCGGAAAGCCAGGACTTTTGCCTTTTTGAGCCAAGCATACATATACCGGATTTACCCTTTTCTTTTGCGTCATTCAAACAATACTCCATCAGCTCCCTGCCATATCCCTTACCTTTATATTCACCAAGGACCCATAAACAGTATATATAATAATAATTATCACCAACTATAGGGACCCAAGATAATTCAAGAGGCGCATACTCAATAAAAACAGTAGCTTTTTCATTTAATTTCCTAAAAACATGACCTTCTTTCAATCTATCAGAAAGCCATTTCCTCTTTGAATCAATACCGGGATGAAATTTCCTCGTACGAATAATGCAGCACAAATGTTCATCGTAAAGATTATCTTCCGTTAAGTTTATAAAATCGGTGTTCATTCTTCCCTCACTTTATTTAGTTTATATTAATCATAATTTATATTTCTTATATTTCATTTTACTGTAATAATACATAAATCACAAGCAGAATAAACATTAATAGTTCAAAATCAAGTATAGACAAATTTCAGACTTTTCAGTCATTTGATAATTGGGATATAAAAGATAATAGATAAAAAATTACTATTTAATAAGAATAAGCAATAAATATAAACTTATGAAAATAAATTTATATTATATAACCTCATCAACAGAAATGAACAATCAAATAACATTCTTCTAATTAAACAAATATAAAACAAAGTATTAATATTGTTAAAATATTTAATTCCATTTATTATGAATAGAACTTTCTTTTATATAACATAATTCTAATTTTCAAATAGTTTTAATGATTTAAATGGTTTTAAAAAAAAATATTTTTAAAAATTATAATAAAAAAAGCAGAACATTATGTTCTGCTTTAAAATCAAAGTTATTAGCAAGCTGCTACGTTAACAGCTCTAAATCTGCTTTTGTTTTTTGTATCAGCTTCAACGTCATAAGTTACTTTTTGTCCTTCGTTTAAGCTTTTGAAACCTTCACCTGTTATTGCACTGTAATGTACAAAAACGTCTTCTCCTGTTTCATCGTTAGATATAAATCCATATCCTTTTTCTTGGTTAAACCATTTTACTGTACCATTGTTCATAATGATACCTCCTTAATATTATTTATAAATCCAAAACTGCACGAATTTTTATATAACTTAAGATTGTAATTTTAAGAACATACATCTGGTACAATTCTTTTACTGCTCTTATAGAAAATAAAAAAACATGATTACAAGCCACCTAAAAAATGACTCAAAACCATGTATCATTCTGTTTAGTGATTTACTATGTATTTAATATATCATAAAACAAATCAAAAGTAAAGCATTATTTGACCGCACTTAAAAATAAATGCGGTCAAAGTATATTTTAGTCTTTAAAACTATGCTATTTTGATTATTACCATTATTGAATTGGTTATTGTTACATTATTACTGTTATTTCTAAGTGAAACTGTGGCAGGTGTTGTACCTGCAACGTAGAACATTGAATTTGCACTTGCAAGCTCTGTATCTATATCGCTTTTTAAGCTTGCACTTGAATCTGCATTGTATATTGTTGTATTGTCTTGTACTACCGAGAATGAAACAGTATAAGGATATACTACTCCTGCTCCGCCTGCACTTGCTGTCAGATGATAATATACCTGATATAGTCCCGGTTCATTGATTATAAATTCAGGAGAACCGTCAGTATGAGAAAAACTATTTCCAACTAAAGTAGTAGTTCTTTCAAAACCTATCAAATCGGATGAGTTATAAGTTGAAGGGTTTTCATTAACCGCAGCAACAACTTCCTGCTGACCGCCTGCACCTGTTGGTCCTGTCGGACCGATTTCACCTTGAATACCCTGCGGACCTTCTGGTCCTGTTTCACCGGTAGGACCGGTCGGACCGATTTCACCCTGGATACCCTGCGGACCTTCTGGTCCTGTTTCACCGGTAGGACCAGTCGGACCGATTTCTCCTGCCAAACCTTGAACGCCATCTGCTCCAGTAGGACCAACTGCACCGTCTGCTCCTGTCGCTCCTGTTGGACCCGTTGGTCCTGTTGCTCCGGTAGCTCCTGTTGCTCCCGTTGGTCCTGTTGGACCGATTTCACCTGCTAAACCTTGTGCTCCTTCTGCCCCTGTAGCTCCTGTGGCTCCCGTAGGACCTGTTGGTCCGGTTGCTCCGGTTGGTCCCGTTGGACCTATATCTCCAACTTCACCTTTTTCGCCCTTTTCACCTTCGATACCTTGATCACCGCTGTAACCTCTAGGACCTGTTGGTCCGGTTGGACCTGTAGCACCTGTTGCTCCTCTAGGTCCTGTTGGTCCGGTTGGACCTGTTATACCAATACCTGTGGCACCGGTTGCTCCTGTGGCACCAGTTACACCCGTAGGTCCAGTTGGACCTGTTATACCTGTAGCTCCGGTTACGCTGGCACCAGTTGCTCCTGTGGCACCGGTTGCTCCTCTTGGACCAACTTCACCTTGAGCTCCCTGACTTCCGGTAGCCCCTGTTGGTCCGGTTGCTCCCGCTGCACCGGTTGCTCCGGTTGGTCCCGTTGGACCTGTTATACCAATACCCGTGGCACCTGTCGGACCTGTTGGTCCTATCTCTCCTGCCAGACCTTGTGCCCCTGTTGAGCCTGTCGCACCTGTTGCACCGACAGAACCTGTTGCTCCTGTTGCGCCTGTTTCACCTCTTAGTCCCTGAGGTCCTTGTGGTCCCTGAGCACCCTGGATACCAGTAGGTCCTGTTGGACCAGTCACACCTGCCCCTGTAGGACCAGTTGGACCCGTAACTCCCTGAATACCCTGTGGACCTGTTGCTCCTGTAGCACCGGTCGCTCCTGTTCCTGATGGACCCGTTGGACCTTGTACACCTTGAGGTCCCTGAGGTCCTTGGACGCCTGTTGCACCCGTAGCTCCTCTAAAGCCTCTTGGTCCTTGTGGTCCGGGACTTCCTGTAGGACCCATAGGTCCGGGGCATCCTCTAGGTCCTCTCGGACCGGTTGGACCCGTCACACAGCATCCGGGATCCGGAGGTGGTGGAGGACAAGGACATCCCGGCTCGGGGTTACATCCGCAGTCATAATCATAATCGCTCGGATAGTAATCGTCGGGTTCCATATTACATGAATTTTCGCTTTCATGACAGCTATAATTTCTATTCATATCATTGTTTCTGCCTTCTAGAAAGCTATCAAAATCAAAATCATACATTAAATTATATCACTCCTTAATTTACTTATATGAGAACATAAACTTATATAATATTAATATTACAAATACTTTTAATCTATTAGTTACAATATATAGTGAGCCTCAAAAATTATTTGAATTATTCTTTTAATTACTGTTATAAAACCATATATTTAACTTATTTATTATTGATCCATTCATATAAGAAAGTAAACTTACTTATTAAGTTTGTCTTTAAAATACTTTTTATTAAGTTTGTATTCCTTTGAAGCAGGTTTAAATAAGCCTGCTAATTCATTATATTCATTTGCGAGTTTTATGTTACCGATTTTGTCATAACATACACAAAGCTGTATCAAGGGAATATAATTGTAACAGTCCTCCAAAACAAATCCTCCGAGACTATCCTTTCTTTCACATGATAAAGCCCTATTATACCAATATATAGCCTGATCATATTTTGATTTGGTCATAAAATAATAACCTAAATCGCAGCATACCTCAGCTCTCGGAATATCATATTTAAAGCTTTTAAATAATGATTCTACCGCGAGTTCATCTTGCCCGACTTTATCATAACATTTATAAAGAAGCCTTGCCGCATCTATTTTATTTTCAAGAAAACCATCCTTTAAAGATAAAAATTTCTGAAACATCCCTATCGCTTCATGATATTTTTCATGATAATATAGCTCTCTGGAATAATAAAACAGCTCTCTCGGATTTAACTCTGCTCCTTCTTTAATCATCTTTTCGAATATCCTCAAATTCCTATCCGGGTCAGAAACTTTTAATTTTCTATGAGTTACGGCGATATTCGAATGAAGGGTGATACCGTATGGAGCTATAGCCTCATGCACCGCTCCCTTCCATAGATCTCTATGAACGTTTTTAAGAAGTCTTTCTCTATAATAAGAAAATATAACATTCCCTTCACTGTCAAAAGAAGTGTTATATTTCATCATTACCACATCGGTGTTTTTATCCAATGTTTCTTTTAATTTAATAAATTCTTTCCTGTCTTTTTCTTCTATCACATCATCTGCATCAAGCCATAGGATAAAATCTTTATTGGCTTTGGAAAATGAAAAATTCCTTGCAAGGGAAAAATCATCCGTCCATTTAAAATCATATACCTTATCAGTATATTTATAAGCTATTTCCTTTGTCTTATCCTTTGAACCCGTGTCTACTATTATTATTTCATCGACGATGTTTTTCACACTATCCAAACATCTATCCAATACATCTTCTTCGTTTTTTACTATCATACATAAACTTATTGTAATCACACTTATCCCCTCGTCTTTAAACAAATTTATATATAATATGAAAGAAAGAGTATTTTTGTGACTTAGCTGTATCAAGCAAACAAAGCTTTATATTTTAAAGAAATAAAAAGAATATAAACAAAAAGTAAAGAAAGATTTATTTTCCATAGTTTAAATACAAGAGTTTAATAATTATTTTAATTATGTTCTTAATTTTATAGTGCTTCCTCTTATATTTATTTCTTACTAATTAAAATTAATAAAATAATAAAAAACACCCCAATAAGGAGTGTTTTATCATTTAAGTTGTTACAGATATTTCAAATCTCTGTGATATATCCTATATATAAAGTAAATACATAGACTTACACCGACTACTTCGGCTATCGGGAATGCCCACCATGTAGCATTTATCCCCCAAAGTTTGGATAGGATGAATGCAACGGGAAGAAGCACTACAAGCTGTCTTACGGCAGAAATTATAAGACTTGCTATACCATGGCCCAAAGCCTGACATACAGACATTATACAAATCGACACTCCGGCAATGAGATAGTGAATACCTATTATCCTAAGTGCGGGAACACCTATCTGCATCATTGTATCGGAAGCATTGAATATCATAAATAGTTTATCCGGAAGGAATTCAAATATCAAAAATCCTATAAACATTATAATGACCGCATAGACTATGCCGGTCTTTAAAGTCTTTGTAATCCTGTCTTTCTTTTTAGCTCCGTAATTATAAGATACTATAGGAACCATACCATTATTAAGTCCGAACACAGGCATGAATATAAAACTTTGAAGCTTGAAGTATACCCCAAACACCGCCGTTGCGGTAGATGAAAATGTTATAAGTATCTTATTCATTCCAAATGTCATTACGGAAGCAATGGAAGACATTATAATGGAAGGTACTCCTACGGCATATATCTTCTTTATTATATTAAGCGAAGGTCTGAACCCTTTTAAGTTTATATCTATTTCATGATTTTTATAATGGTTGAAGAATATCCCCGCAATTGCCGCAACTATCTGTCCTATAACTGTAGCGAGAGCTGCTCCTCCAACTCCCATTTTAGGAAAACCAAGTAATCCGAATATCATTATAGGGTCTAAGATAATATTTATAATGGCACCGAGACCTTGAGTATACATGTTATATATTGTCTTACCCGTAGACTGAAGAAGTCTTTCAAATGTTATTTGGAAGAAAACCCCAAATGACAAGATACAGCATACTCTTAGATAAGTAGTTCCCTGACTTACTATATCAGCTATATCCGTCTGTGTCCTAAAGAACATATTTGCTCCGAAAATACCAAATAACAAGAATACCAAGTAACTCATTAAAGCGAGAAAAATCGCATTCTTCGCAATCTTATTTGCGGTATCGTATTCTTTCTCCCCAAGGGATTTTGATAAAAAGGCATTGATACCTACCCCTGTACCTACAGCGACTGCTATCATAAGGTTTTGAATGGGAAAAGCAAGGGATACCGCCGTAAGTGCATTTTCACTTATCTGAGCCACAAACATACTGTCTACTATATTATATAAAGCCTGTATCAGCATCGATATCATCATAGGAAGAGACATCGAAAGTATCAATTTATTTATGGGCATTACACCCATTTTATTTTCTTTTCTTTCTTCTACTTTTATTTCTTTTTCTCTAGCCAATATATTCACTCTCCTTTATGTCAACCAAATCTTTGATGATTTTTACTGAAGTATCAAGTCCGAGATTACTATTGATTACCAAATCGTAATTCTGAGCTCTGCTCCATTTCCTGTCCGTTTGATAGTTATAATAAACCGCTCTCGCCTTGTCGGTTTTATGTACATATTTTTCTATATTCTTTTCATTTACCTTATAAACTTCTTTTACCCTACTCACTCTGTCCTCTTTTGGAGCATGGATAAATACTCTTATGCAGTTTTCTTTATGTCTTAAAATGTAATCAGCACACATCCCCACTATTACACATGGACCTTTATCTGCTATCTTTTTTACTATATCTCTTTCAGATACACTCACCTGATCTTCAATAGGAAGATTTTCATAACTGAAAGATGTATCATAAAAGAAACTCAATGGTCTTCTATTTTCTACATTCTTAATAAAATCGGACGCAAGCCCCGTTTCTTTTACCATTAAATTTATAAGTTCTTCATCATAGAAAGGGATATCCAGCATTTCTGCAAGCTTTTTACCTATTATACGACCTCCGGAGCCGTACTCTCTTCCTATGGTAATAACATAACTTCTCATAATCTACCTCCTAATGTTGGTATTGCAACTAATGTTATAAACAAAAAAACAGCTATTTCTACTGCTTTAGACTAATTTTAAGCTAATATGACATATTTGTCAACAAGCAAAGATAATATTTCTTGACTTTTTAGAATTATGATTATAATATAAAAGTTGCAAAGGAAACTATTATTTGGAGCCAACCATGAAAGAAAAAACAAAATTCAATATAATAAAATACACTTCAAAACTACATAGGAAATCTCAGATGTATGTAAACGAACAAGTGAAAAATTTGGATATAACAGGAGGGCAGGTACCGTTTATAAAAATACTCTGCGAAAATGGGGAAATCATACAAAATGAGTTCTGCAGATTTTTGGACATTGATAAAAGTACCGTCGCAAAGATGATGGTAAAACTTGAAAGCGAAGGATATATAATAAAAACAAACAATAAAACCGACAACAGATCCACGTATATAAAACCCACCGATAAATCATATAAAATATATCCAAAATTAAAAAGGATAGAACAAAACTGGTTTGGTGAAATCACAAAAGATTTTACGGATATAGAAAAACTGATTTTTTTTGATTTAATTAAAAAAGCAACCATCAATGCAGGAAGTTTTTTCTACAGGTGCGATAACTAAATCAATGCTCCTTTCATACAATAGTGTGAAAGGAGTTTTTAATGTTTTATGTAAAAGTAGAAAACAATGTAAAAATCGCGGTTTATGATCTAAACCCTGATGCATGTAAGACCGTACTGATGATACACGGCTGGCCCTTATCAAATAAAATATTCGAATATCAAAAACGCTTTCTCGTGGAATGCGGATATAGAGTAATAACTCTTGACTTAAGAGGCTTTGGAAACTCTGACGCTCCGGCATGGGGATATGATTACGACACATTGGCAAGAGATATATATAAAGTGGTATGCAAATTAAATTTACACTATTTCACTCTTATCGGATTTTCTATGGGAGGAGCAATAGTATTAAGATATATGAATAATTATTACGGATACGGAGTTGAGAAATTGATACTCCTTGGAGCTGCTGCTCCAAGCTTCACGAGCTTTGAAGGATTTCCTTACGGAGTAAGCAGAGATTCCGTAGATGAACTGATAAGACTGGCAAAAACAGACAGAGCAAAATTTTCAAAGAACTTCAGTGAAAAACTATTTTACAGACCCCACAGCGAAGAAATAAAAAATTGGTTTTATGATATTTCTCTTTCGGCTTCAGGTATAGGTACTGTAGAGACCGGATATTCACTAAGAGACGAACGCGGAATGGAAGACTTATGCAGTGTACGCATCCCAACAGGAATATTTCATGGTAAAAAAGATGATATAGTGCCGTACGAACTTGGCGTTATCCAGCACGAATATATAAGAGGTTCAAAGTTATTTACATTTGAAAACAGCGGACATGGTATTTTTTACGACGAGTTAAAAAAATTCAATCAGCAGTTGTTAAATTATCTTAGAAGTTAAAAAGAGTTCCCCTAAAGGAACTCTTTCTTATTTTAATTTTAGGCTGACTGCTTCTTCTTTCTATTTTCTCTGTGCTTTCTTCTAATAAAATATTTCTTGGTTTCATATACAACGACTCCGCTAAGTGTGAACAGTGCAATCATATTAGGCAGAGCCATAAGCCCGTTGAATATATCCGCTATAGTCCATACAGCTTTAACGGTCATATAAGGTCCTATAAATACAGCAAAGATATATAGCCATCTGAAAGCTTTGATATATTTTACTTTACCTCCCGATAAGTATTCAAGACATCTTTCGGAGTAGTAATCCCAGCCTAATATTGTAGTAAAAGCAAAGAACACCAAACACATCATCAAAATAAATGACGATACCTGTGCAGGCAGAGGAAGTCCCTGGTTAAAAGCATAAGTAGTGACACCTACCCCCTCCAAGCCGCTTACCTGCCATGCTCCCGTTATTACTATGGAAAGTCCCGTCATGGTACAAATCAGTATAGTATCTATGAATGTACCGGTCATGGAAACAAGCCCCTGACGGACAGGTTCTTTTGTCTGAGCCGCAGCTGCTGCTATAGGAGCGGAACCAAGTCCCGCCTCGTTTGAAAATATACCTCTGGCAACTCCCTTTTGCATAGCTATTATCATACTTCCGACCACCCCGCCGGTAATCGCAGAAGGATTAAATGCCCCTTGAACAATCACTTTGATCGCTCCCGGGATTGCAGAAGCATTGTATATCATAAGCACTACACATATCGCAATATAAATAACCGCCATAAAAGGAACGATTATCTGAGAAACATTAGCTATACGTTTGATACCTCCGATAAGTACAAGTGCAACACAAATACTAAGTATAAAGGATGCAATTATAACCGCCCATGAATATGTACCGATATGAGGGATAGTAACGCTCCATGACATGTTAGGGTCAAAGAAGTTTTTAACAGCAGAAGTTATCCCATTTACCTGAGAGAACGTACCGATCCCGAAAAGACCTACGCACACACCAAAGAAAGCAAATATCTTTGCAAGCCACTTCCAGTTCTTTCCCATACCATGCTCGATATAGTAAAAAGGTCCTCCCAAAGTATGGTTATCCTTACTTATCACTCTATACTTAACAGCAAGAAGACCTTCCGCATACTTTGTCGCCATTCCGAAGAATGCAGCTATTTCCATCCAGAATAATGCCCCGGGTCCCCCGGCAGCTATCGCCGTAGCAACTCCCACTATATTCCCCGTTCCGATAGTTGCGGAAAGAGCGGTACACAAAGCAGCAAAAGATGTAACCTCACCGTCTCCTCCCTCTTCATTCTTAACCATATATTTTAAAGCCAAAGGAAGTTTACGAAGCTGTAAAAAACCAAGCCTTACAGTCAGCAAAATCCCTCCCGCCAAAATAAGTATAATAAGAGGCGTGCCCCATACAAGGTCATCAACCTTTGTCAAAAATGTATTAATAATTCCCCACATAATTTTGATCCTTTCTGTTTTTAAAACAAAAGATAAAAAAAGAGCTAAATATAATCATACTCAGCTCCGAATAATAAACATTATTTAATATAAAAATAATATTATTATACTCTGTCCTTTTGCCTGAGAGATTAATGTAATTTTAAATATTACATCTTGCACCTTCGGCACTCCTTAGAGATTCTCCAGAGCCACATCCGTTCATAGTCCTTATCCTAATGGACACCTGAGAGTTTTACTCCTTCGGTAAGGTCTGACCTACTTTCCTACGAACTTCTTTTGCTTAATTATTATTTGATTTTTATACACCTGTTTTATTATACACAAAATGACAATAAATTACAAAAAAATTTATAAAAAAAGAAAGGATTTATTTCCTTACTCTTAATATCAATCTATTCTTAAAATATCATGATTTATTTTTTTATAAAATAACTTCTTTATCTCATTAAAATCTTTTGTAAGACTGGTTATCCACATGAGCTTT
Source organism: uncultured Anaerofustis sp. (assembly GCF_938029165.1). Taxonomy (NCBI): domain Bacteria; kingdom Bacillati; phylum Bacillota; class Clostridia; order Eubacteriales; family Eubacteriaceae; genus Anaerofustis; species uncultured Anaerofustis sp. The sequence goes on along the minus strand of NZ_CALHFB010000052.1, from coordinate 58,413 downwards.
ACAACCACCGATTCCGTAGTCATATCATACGCTTCCAGTACGTTATAATTTGAAACTGTCTTATGCCCGACTTCATACAGTTTTGCATCACTGCCTTCAAGCATTACCTGAGTTGAAAGAATTATTATCTTTCCCTTTTTGGTAATCATTTGAAGTTTATCAAAAAAGTTTCTTTTATCGTGAAAAGGCAGTCCGCCTACCCCATACCCTTCGATTACGATAACGTCATAATTATCTGAGATATAATCAAGTATATCAGGCTCCATTCCCGGTATCAACTTAAGCAGAAAAACTCTTGAATCAATGGTTGTATGGAAAACTATATCACTCTCTTTTCTTTCCTTTTCGACATACTTTATTATCCTATTTTCATCTATAAAAGCCGCAACAGGATAATTTATACTTTCAAAGGCATTATAGCTCTTTGAGCGTAATTTTCTCGCTCTCGTACCAACTATCGCTTTTCCGTTGAATACGAGATATACTCCGTGAATATCATCATCACATGCGAAAGTAAAACTATCTATCAAATTTTTCTTTGCGTCAGTGATATCAGCATTTATCGGTTTTTGCGAACCTGTGAGTATAACAGGCTTTTTAGGATTTTGAATTAAATATGAAACAGCCGACGAAGTATACGCCATAGTATCGGTGCCGTGAGTTATTATAAATCCGTCATATTCTTCATATTTTTCTTTTATGCAATTTACTATTTTTATCCAGTGCTCGGGCTGGATGTTTGTGGAGTCGACATTAAAAAGCTGTATATAATCCACATCACATATATCTTTTATTTCGGGGATATAAGATATAAGTTCCTCCGAGGAAGTATTTGGTTTCATTCCGTTTTTTGTCTTTATGGAAGCAATGGTGCCTCCGGTTGCAATAAGAAGTATTTTTTTCATTTATTTGATCCTTGTTTTTCATTTATTATAGACGTATTTAAAAACAATATTCCTGATCAATTTATATTATTATTTTTGCTCATAAAAACCAACATTATAAGAAGTCTTTTGTATTATTTTATCAAAAACAACAAGAACAGCAGGTAAAATAACTAAAACAAGTAAAAATGAAAGAATAGCACCTCGTCCTATCAAAGTACCAAGCTGACTCAGCACCAGATTTGTTGAAAATATACCTAAAATAATTCCCGCAACAGCCAAAATGGAAGCTGACGTAATAATCGATAATATACAAGATTTGATACTATTAAAGGCCGCTTTTTCTTTAGACATATCTTTTCTCATGACCATATATCTGTTAGTTAGTAAAATGGCATAATCTATTGTTGCTCCAAGCTGTACCGAACTAATTATTAAATATGAAATATAATGCAAGGTCGTATTCGTAAAAGCTGGTATAGCCAAATTAATCCAAATCGAAGCCTCTATTATAAATGTTAGGATAACGGGAAGGCTTAATGATTTGAAATTAATAAGCAGTATAATAAATACAAAACCAACCGCTAAAATATTTACTCTTATATTATCCTGCATTATGGTAGTCTTCAAATCCTTGGTGCTGACCAAATCTCCCGCTATCAAAGCTTTATCATCATAATATTTTTTACTTATTTTTTGTATATCATCTATCTTACTATCCCAACCGTCTATTTCTTCACCAATAAACAAAGTTAAAACGAAACGACTGTAATTAGTTGAATAAAGCTTTTCAGATTGATTGTTAGGTAAAATTTCATAAGGTATTGAAGCATCCAATGTATTTACATAACTGACTACAGAACTTACATAATTTAATTTTTTAAACTCATTACTTAAAGCAACTTCTTTATTTGTACTGTCCTTCGGTACCATAACAACCACAGGAGTAGACTGTCCGTATTTGGTGTTTATAGCATTTGTATCTTTTCCCATTTGTATAGCGTTTGTTTTATATATTTCACTTGCTCCGTAATAAAATTTATTGTTATTTTGAGCAAAAATACACGGTACCATAATAATAAGCAATAACGTCAATGCAGGTATACGAAGCCTCATAATAAATTTAATAAGTTTTGTGAAATCAGGATAAAAAGCCCTATGCGGAGTTTTGTCTATTAATTTATAAGTTTAAATGGAAAGAGCGGGAAGGAAACAAAGGACGCATATCAAACTGATTAGAATAGCCTTTACCATGACCCATCCCATATCGGGACCTATTTTAAATCTCATTAAAATCAATGCAGCAAATCCCGTAACCGTCGTAAGTCCGCTGGATAGCACAGAACTTAGAGATTGCTTAACGGCATTGACCATAGCATATTCTACATTCATCCCATTATCTCTGTTTTCACCAAATCTATGAAGCAAAAATATAGAATAATCCATAGATACTGCAAGCTGAAGTATACTTCCCGCTGCATTTGTTACAAAGGAAATAGTTCCGAACATCAAGTTCGTACCTCTGTTAATTATTATCGCAACCCCTATGGTTATCATAAATAATACGGATTCAAACCAAGAATTTGTAGCAAATATCAATAGAACAAAAACAATAGGTATTACAAAGATAATTATTTTCATTATATCTTTTGATGTATTAACGGGAGAAAGAACATCAGTAACGGCAGTACCGGACATTGCATTGTCACTGCCTATGATATCTCTGATATCTTCAACGGCTTCTGCTTTTTTATCCTCACTTAAAGTAATAGAGTAAAGAGCATTTTTATCCTTATACCATTCATTGATCAATTTATCATCGGCCATTTCCATAGGAGCGGAAATATTAAACTTATCATCCAGCCAAATTACTTCTTCAACCCCTTCTACATTTTCGATTTTATCTTTATATTCCAATGCATCTGCTATTGAAACATCATTTATCATAACTCTCATGTTTGGAACATTTTGCTTATACTCATCCTCCATAACATTGAGTGCCTTGGTCGAAGCAGCATCATCCGGTAAATAATCCGCAAAATTATAATTTACACCGACTTTGGTAGATAAAAATGCACATAACAAAGCTGATATAAAAAAGATGCCAATTACTAATTTTTTATGTGAAATTATAAAATTTGTATATTTATTCATATTATAGTCTCCTTGAAATGAACACTTGTATATTTTATTATTTATGTTATTATAAGAAAAATAGTCAATCGATACAATAATTAATATTTACTCATATGACTAATAATCAACAAATATTTATTTTTAGTTTATAGAAAGGATATTTTAATATGAATAAATCAAATAACAGAAGTGTAATAAAAACAAAAAAACTCTTAAAAAACGGACTCTTGGAATTACTTGACAAAAAAAGCATAGAAAAAATCACAGTTAAGGAACTGACTGATTATGTGGATATAAACAGAGGGACCTTTTATTTGCATTATAAAGATATATATGACCTTTTGGAAAATACTGAAAATGAAATGATCGATGATTTTTATGATATTTTACAATCTCATCAGGCAATGGAATTAAATGGAAAACCCTTTGAACTTCTTAAAGATATCTTCATATTTTTAAGTGAAAACGTTGAATTCGGAAAATTAATCCTGGGCAAAAACAGAAATTATAATTTTATAAACAAGCTAAAAAATATACTCAGAGAAAAATGTTTTAAAGACTGGGATTATTTTCTTACCAAAGAAAATAACGATTTATATGAAGATTATTATGAATTTATAATATCCGGAAGTATCGGTATAATAGAAAATTGGTTATTTTCCGATATGAAAAGACCCCCGAAAGAAATGGCTTTAATCACAGAAGATATCATACTTAAAGGAATAGATGCTTTAAAAAAATAAATATATAAAATAAACACATATTTATATCTATCTCAAATCTTTGATTTTTTAATTTTCTTCCGGCTCAGCCTGTAAAAGTTCGTGAAATATTTCAAATTTATGAATGAAAACCGCAAGAGTTTCTATCCTTTGAAATTTATTGATTTCGGTATAAAAATTGACAACGACTCCCGTTATTATTGCTGTCACAATAATAGAATACATATCAAGAAGGAACGAAAGTATTTTACCTATAAGAACAACGGCAAGTATATCACAAAATCACACGATAGAAACAACACTGTACGAATACCACAGACCGGATACAACAGAAGTTATACCCGGTTAAAATTTATATAATGATAAGCTTATATTTATATAAAAACAAATACTATGAGTATCTTATCTGATTTCGTCCTTTTTAATAAAAATTTTAATTTTATTATATTATTATCCCTTAAAATAAATAAAATATATCCAATATACGGTTTATAATGTAATCTCCATTGATTTATCCTATGATTTTTGTATATATATTTATAAATCCGGTAACAGTAACTATCAATACAAGAACAGGGGTTATATATCTAATGCAGAAAAGCCATATCTTTTTAAGCTTAAAAGGATGTCCCGAAGCTTCCATTTCGTCTATCAGTTTAGTCGTATCCCATTTCCAGCCTACATAATAACACATAAATATACCCCCTAAAGGAAGAAGTATGTTATCGGTTATCATACCTATAAAATCAAAAAATGTGTAGCCCAGTATACTTACATCAGCCAAAGGACCGAAAGACAGCGAAGAGAATATCCCAAGGAAGAATATCACTACAGTCAAAATACCTATTGATTTCTTTCTATCCCATTTAAGACTGTCTATAGTAAAAGAAGTGCTTACTTCTAAAAGTGCAATTGCACTGGTAAGAGCCGCAAAAAACATTATAAGGAAAAATAAAAGTGCGAATATGCTCCCCCCGCTCATGGAAGCGAACACTTTGGGAAGAGTCCCGAATATAAGGCTCGGTCCCTGTCCGGGTTCAAGTCCGAATGAAAAAACCGCAGGAAAAATCGCTATACCTGCAAGTATAGCCATACATGTGTCAAGCAAAGCAACATTGAGGCAGCTCTTTTCTATGTTCTCTTTTTTTGATAAATAACTTCCGTAAGTAATGGTTATCCCCATACATAAACTGAGAGAATAAAAGACCTGACTTAGAGCAGTATTTATGGAATCAAAAGTAAAGTTACCGAAGTTGGGTTTAAATATAAATTTAAGCCCCTCAGACGCTCCCGGAAGAGTAAGCCCCCTTATGATAACTATAATTATCAAAACAAATAACGTAGGCATCATTATTTTACTTGCTTTTTCTATACCGCTGACGCCGAAGAAACAAATCACTCCCGTAAGAAGCATGAATATAAAATGCCAAATGATAGGCTCAACGGGACTTGAAATAAACGCTTCAAAGCTTTCCGGAGCATTAAATGTAGTAAGATAGCTAAAGAAGTATTTTAACATCCATCCCCCGATAACACTGTAGTAAGAAAGGATCAAAAAAGCAGACAAAACCCCAAGTATCCCTACAATCTTTGCTCTTGGATTTATGATTTCATATGCCCTTACCGGATTATGTCTGCTCATACGTCCTATCGACATCTCCGTTATCATAACCGGTATACCCAGTATCAATATAAAAAATAAATATGCGAGAAGAAACGGAAATCCTCCGTTCTTACCCATTAAATATGGAAATTTCCATAGATTACCAAGCCCTATAGCAGCTCCTGCTGTCGCCAGCAGGAAACCGATCTTGCTTGCCCATTGATTGTTATTATTTTTCATTTTCGCCCTCCGAATTTTACACTAACATCTATTATACATAAACCGACAAAAAATGACAGTAAAACATCATAAATATATACATTTTTAAATAATATTTAGTATTCCTTGAAGGGTAGGATTAATTCTAAATGAATAATTTAAAAGATAAAATTTTTTATACAATCTTAATGGTATCAATAGACAGCTGAACACTATCTTAATGCATAAACGGATATAATAGTAAATGTAAAAAGGAAGTGAAAAAAGATGAAACATTTAAATTTTACTTTAAAGAATAATGAAGAAAGAAATATTATGATACATCCCTATATATCATATATATTAGCTGCAATATGCATACCGAGCTTTATAATCATAGGAGTTATGATAAGCGTTACATTAGTTATGTATCCATTATCCATAATATTTGGATGGGTATAATTATAAATTTCATTTTCCCCTAAAGGATATAGATAAAGCCTATATCCTTTTCATTATTTATTATTTCAATAAAATCCTCTCTCTGCTAAGGGGAAATTCATTCTCATCTTTGAATATATTACTTAACGACATTATCACAGGCAAGATAATAAATAATACGATAGAAGCCTCAGAGATAACAGCAGCAATGGAAAAGACTAAAACTATATAAAAAACCATCAATAAAAGTCTTTTAATATCGGTTTTATTTCTGTCCCTTTTAAATTTTCTAATAAATAACGAGCCATTCTTTTCTTTTAATATATTTATAAATAATACTCTCATAATAAAATCATTTAATAAATATATAAACGCATATAAAAGTGCGGGTATGACCGATTTAGGATAAATCAATACCCACTTCATGAATAATGGGATCAAAGAAAGAGTAAACAGCCAAACTATATTTTTCCATACGAAACTATTTGACACATATTCTATATCATCAAGCATTTTATGATGTCTGTTCCACTGCGAACCTACGATTATAAAGCTTGCAAAATATATTAAAATAGATTTTAAAAATCCAAACATCGTATCTAAATTTATAATACTCGGAAGAGGTATCTCCAAAACCATTAACGTCATTACTATTGCGATCAACGCATCCGAAAATCCTTCCAGTCTCGAAACCGATATTTTCATATATTATCTCCTATTATTAATTTTTAAAAAATCATTTCCAATTTAATAAGGTACCTTATTTATCTAGTATACATATTATTTTGTTAAAGTCAATATATAAAGGTACCTTTTTAATTGTTTATAAATATTAAAATAAAAAAGAAGATAATTTATCTTCTTTCATTCAATTATTTATTATTTAAAATAGTAATTTATAGCAAGTTCAAAACTTAAGAATATCACATTTAAATCAGCTAAAAATATTTATGAGGTGATAAAAAATGAGATATAAAAATTTAAATGACTTGATAGCATCAAGCTCCAGTTCCAGAAAATACTTCTTGTCTTTGCCTACTTCGGTACAACTTGGACTGCATGACCAAAACGATTATATTCATAGCTTGAACGATCTATGTACAAATGCGGAATATATATCAAAATCGGAATACATTTCAAAACCCGATTTACGTTAATATAATTCGTTATTACAGTAAGCTCATTTGATTTTCTTTTAAAGATTCAACTCTTCTTTCATATATTTTGTCACCTTCCCTTATTTCATCACATAATATTGGAGAAGCAACGTCATATAATTTAAGATTATCCACTACCATATTTTTACTAAAATTAGCATAACAATATCTGCATCCGTTCAAACATGTATTATATGAACCAATATCAATGCTTTCCATACATCCGCATATAGGTCTTTGATTTTTATTTTTATTTGCTTTAATTTTACAGCCAATAATATTTTCAATCAAGTCCTTATCTATGCAGTGACCGTGCCCTACTCCAAATTCACTTAAATCAATTTCTTCAGCACATGTTTCAATCATCATATTATTTTTTTTTGCTGTTATAGATAAATTTTTTGCAAAGAACATCATATCTTCTTTATTTAGTTCTTTCAAATTCAAATCTTTGGTATTTCTTATAGTCTTATCATATAAATCAATAAAACTTATAATTACCTTATTGGTATATCCTTTTAAATTATTTGATATTTTTTCAAAAGCTCTCAAATGATATTCCTTGTCATATTTATCACTCAGTAAAATAGGGTCATATCTCCAAATTACTTTATCTTTTCCTATCTTATAGGATAATCTTTTAAATACAGATATCAGTTCTTCGCTCTTATTAGGTAAATTAGGCTCTATATCCTTCCCGTAAGATGTCAAAGTAAACTGAAAATAATAATCATAACCGTTGAGTTCATCAAGCTTATCTATCATATTCTTAGGATTTTTAGTCCAAAAGACTATGCAGTCCACTGCATCTTTGGATAGGCTGACTTTGCTTATTTGCTTTTTATTAAACGGATTTCTGATATACACATATCCGTCTTTAATCCTATTTATAAACCAATCGGAATAGTAACTTGGTATATCCGTCCTCCTGCTGGCACTTATGATCATTTTACAAACTCACTCTCTTATTTTTTAATATGATAACACATTTATCATTTACATTAATTCAATTTTCAAACATATGAAAATTAAAATCTTATTTTATATTTAAAACTATTATATTTTGGAATTAATTACATAAATTATAATAACGATATTTCTACATATAGGAGCATAAAATGAAAAACAATATAAAAACTTTGATAATATCCATACTTATACCTCTTCTAACGGGAGGACTTGCGGGGTTATTGACAAGTAAAAGCATGGTCATATATAAACATTTAAATCTTCCCCCACTATCCCCGCCGGGATTTATATTTCCAATCGTATGGACGATTTTATATATTTTAATGGGAATAGGAGCATATTTTATAATTATATCAGATTCAAGCACAAGGACAGAAGCTCTCAGGACATATGCCCTTCAGCTGGTACTTAACTTTCTTTGGACGATAGTATTTTTTAATATGAGAAATTTCTTTTTGGCTTTTATAATACTGATTGCTTTATGGGCTTTAATAATAAAGATGATTATAACATTCAAAGAAATCAAACCACTGGCAGGATATCTGCAAATCCCATATTTACTTTGGGTCACTTTTGCGGGGTATCTGAATTTTATGGTGTTTATTTTGAATTAAAATAAAAAAAGGATAAGTTTTGAGCTTATTCTTTTTTGTTTTAATCATATATATTAATAAATTTTAAGTAATAACTATACTACACTAAGTACAAATATATAATTTAAATATCAATTCTTTAAAAATTTCCTAATTATCTATATATAAGTAATTAAAATACAAATATATTATTTTAAAATATAATAAACCTTTTAACTGTAACAAATAAAGCCAATAAAACAGTATTCTACTTCCAAGCAACAGCGCAGATAGTTTCACTGGTGCCTGAATAAGACTTACCTGTGACATCATCATATAAATCAATATATCTAAATCCCGCATTTTTAATTTCGGAAACTATAGAATCTTTTGTATATACCTGATTCCAAATATTATAGCATTCAAGATTTTCTTCGGTTAGAATCAAATACTGTTCTAAAGTATTTAACGTTTCTTTATATATATAATTTCGCTGAATACACACATGTTCTTTCTCCGACCAAAAACCCTTTTTATTGTATTCAATAATTTCTTTCTCTTCAAAATCATCAATAAATTTCTTTGTAAATCCGTCTAAAATCAAAATGCCATCTTTCTTCAAAGCTTTCCTTGTTTTATTTAATATTACAGCTCTGTCTTTAGGATGTAGAACTCCTAAGTCACAGTAAATCAAAATCGCAATATCAAACTCAGCTTCATAATCTATATCCAAATAATTTTGATAATGATATTCTATATCCATACCCTTTTCTTTTGCATGCTTTTTCGCATATTCAATTGAACGTTTTGAAAAATCTACTCCTGTAACATTAAATCCTTTTTTACAAAATAGTTCATCATATATCCCAGGTCCGCAACCTAAATCCAATAACTTTTTATTTTTAGTGACACTTAATAATCCGCTGATCCAATCAGCTGATTTCTTTATAAACTCATGATTCCTGGTCGCACCTTCGGACTTTGGATTTAAATGCTCTTTTAACATATATTTAGAAATATTTTCATCATTCCAAAACGCTGATGTGCTCTTTTCATATACATCAGGTTTATTCTTTATGTAGTTTATTAGTTTTTTATTTGTATTGCTCATGGTTGAGTTCCTTTAAATAATTTATTTTAATTTTATATTTATTTATTTATTAAGTAACACCACCGTCTCCACATGCCCCGTCTGAGGGAACATATCCACCGCTCTTATTTTTTCCACTTCATATCCCGCTTCGATAAAGAAAGGTAAATCCCTGATTAGAGATGTGGCTTTACAGCTTACGTATACGAACTTATCGGGCTTAAAAGAAATAATTTTATCTATTGCCTTTGGATGAATTCCAGCACGTGGAGGATCCAAAATTATAAGGTCGGATTTTACATCTATTTTATCTACTTCTTCGAGAACATCTCCGCAAATAAATTTACAGTTGTCTATACCGTTGAGCTGTGCATTTATCTTTGCCGCGTCAATAGCTTCTTTGACTATTTCTATCCCGTAGACTTCTCTTGCTTTGTCGCTTAAAATCTGAGTTATCGTTCCGGTTCCGCAGTATAAATCCAAAATCACATCATTATCTTCTTCGCCTATAAAATCTTTGACTACGGAGTATAGCACTTCACTTCCTAAAGTATTGGTCTGAAAGAATGAAAATGCAGAAATCTTAAAATCAAGTCCCAAGCATTTTTCCATTATATAATCTTTTCCATAAATTAGTTTTACTTTATCTGCTATTACGGCATCGGAAAAAGAGTCATTTATAGTATGAAGAATTCCGACTATTTCTCCGTCTAAATTTAAATCAAGAAGCAAATCTTTGTACTCGTTTATATTTATTTTTTCCTGTGATGTGGTAACTAGATTCACAAGTATCTGCCCGGTATACATAGCTTTCCTGATAACCAAATGGCGAAGTGTACCCTCTTTTGAAAATTTATTGTAATGCTTTATTTTCTTATCGGTAAAATATTTTAGCGTCATATTTAGTATACTTCTGTAATCTTTATCAACTATATGACAGTTATCGGTTGAGACTATATTATGATGTTTTCCCTTTTCATGCATACCAAGGCAAAGTGGACCGTCCTTTTCCATATCCCCGAAAGAAAACTCCATCTTATTACGATACTCCGTATCTTTCGGAGAAGAAAGGATAGGAAGAAACTCTTTGTATTCAATTCCCGTCTTATCGAATAAGCCTTTTATATAATCTTCTTTAAACTCAAGCTGTTTTTCGTAAGTTATATTTTGAAAAGAACATCCTCCGCAGACATTGAATTTATCGCACATAGGCTCTATTTCATAGTCCGCCTTTTTTATTATGCTGTTTATATTCCCTTCGGCTCTGTTCTTTCTTACTTTCTTTACGAACACTTCCGCAGTCTGCCCCGGTAGTCCTCCCTTTACAATAACTTTTTTATCCTCATAAAATCCCATGGATTTTTCCATAGAAATCTTTTCTGTTATATTAAGTTCAATAATATCTTTTTTCTTCATGTTTACCTCATTTAATTCAAATTCATTAATATATTTTACATTATAAGCAGAAAAAAGTAAAACTTTATAACAAAAAAACACAAGGGTCATCTCCCCTTGTGTTTTTTCTTCTTTTTCATCTGTCTGAGTTCAAAAAGTCTTTCTTCTTTTTGTTTTTTCTCTTCTCTGTTTTTACTCTTGACTTCAAGCTTTCTTTCTTCATACTGCTTTTTAAGTAAATCCTGAGATTTTGTAGAAATACTCTTCTTCTTCATTTCCTTACCGACCATACGCTTTAATCTTTTAGGGCTTAGTTCACTAATGTCTTTTTTAATATAAGTATCATCAGCCTTAATAAATTTAAGTTTGGAATAATTATTATTTAAATATTCCAATATTTCCCCGTCGGTCGGTTCTTTGCCGAAAGTCACTTTAACAACTTCCAGTCTCTTCTTGTATTTTCTTTCGATGACCCCCACGTAAAACGGATCTTCAAAGAAAACAGTAAGCTTTGATTTGACTTCATCCAAAGAAATCCCTCCTTAATTTGTATTAACAAAGAAGGGACAACCAAGGAGGCAGGTTACTTATAACTATAGTTACGTCCGGACTACCAACCGAACAGTGTTTTTATCTTTGCAACTTAAATATTATCCATTTATTTATGTAATGTCAAGATGAATATTATTCCCACCTAAAATACCTTATTGAAATTACACTGCATACTGTCATAATACCTACCATAATAATAAAAGGCAGTAATACATTTTGAAATTCCAAACCGAGCACAGCCGCTTTCAATATCTTTATCCCCTGTGTCAGAGGCAAAAAATTGACAACATCCTGCATGACTTTAGGCATTATTTCATAAGGAAGGGTTGCTCCGGAAAATATAAGCATAGGGAAATATAAGATGCTGGCAATTACCGAAGCCGTCTGAGTATTTGGAGCAATACCTCCTACCATTATCCCTATACTGAACATCGTAAACATCACAAGGGTAAATCCGCCAAGAAAAGCAAATATTGAGCCCTTGATTTCAAAGTCGAAGAACAGTGATGAACAAATATAAATCAGTATCAAGGATACAAAAGAATATATTACATAAATACTTACCTGCACCAGTAAAATAGTGACTTGACTTATGGGGGTTACTTTAAATCTCTTGAGTATCTTCTTATTCCTGTAATCTGAAATTACCAACGGAAGTCCCATCAATCCTCCGGCACATATCCCGATAGTAGAGATTGAACCGAAGGACTGTGATAAAAATGTATAATCAGCTCCCTCATAAGCCGGTTTATCTCCCAACACCAAACCCAAAACAACCAGTATAACAAGAGGCATGCATATTGAAAAAATAAACATATCCATTCCCCTTAATGATAATTGAAACTCCGTCTTGAGCATTTTACCAAATGTTTTCATGTTAATTCTCCTCCCCTGAATACCATAAATACGCATCTTCAAAATCTTCATAAGGACTGTTTTTAACGGCATCATCTACACTTCCGCTATAAACTTCCTTTCCGTTTTTTAGTATCAAAATATTATCACAAAGTTCTTCGACTTCATCCATAAAATGGGATGTAAGGAAAATCGTAAGTCCTTTTTTCTTTAAATCAAGAAGACATTTCCAAACATCTCTCCTCGCCTTTGTATCCAGTCCAGTGGTAAGTTCGTCTAAAAAAACCGCTTTAGGATCCGGTATCAGCGCCAAAACTATAAACAGCTTCTGTTTTTGACCTCCGGAAAGTTCGGCAATATAATTTTTCCTCTTATCATATAATCCGAACTCTTTTAAAAGGATATTATAATCCTTTGTATTTTTGTAAAGACTTTCTGTCTCTTCACAAAGTTCCCATACTTTTATCTTATCCGGATAATTTGTCTCCTGAAATTGAACTCCGACCGCTTCAAATATTTTCTTCCTCTCGCTTTTTGCTTCCATACCCAGAATAAACGCACTGCCGCTGTCCATGGGACGAGTACCCAGTATACATTCTATCGTAGTACTCTTACCCGCTCCGTTAGCACCTAGCAGTCCGAACACTTCTCCTTTTTTTACATCAAAGCTAAGACTTTTTACTACACTGACTCCGTTATAACTTTTGCTTAAATTTTTAACTTCAATAGTTTTTTCCAATATATATTTCCTCCTATATTTTTACAAAATAATAACACCATATAAAACTATGGTGTTAAAGTGGAGGGTTTTTTATATTCAGTTTTAAGTTTGATAATTTCCTTTTTTATAATCAACGCATTTTTCTTTGACTCACTCAAAGACTTAAGGAGTTTATCACAAGCTGTGATTATATCTTCATCGTTCTCTCTCATCCCTATTACTTCTTTTATATCTATATCAGGATCAGCAGACAGTTCATTAAGCATTCTTAAAATCGAAGACAAAGAATAATTTGCACATCTCAAGGTTCGAATTATTTTAAGTCTTTTTATATCTTCATCATTATATATCCTATATCCGTTTTCTTTCCTCTTTACCTTTATCAGTCCGTTCATTTCCCAGTTTCGCAAGGTATCTATGGAAATATCGAGAAGAGCGGATACTTCTTTTCTTTTTAGGACTTTTCCGCCTTCTTCATAGCCTTCTTTTAAAAGCTTATTGGTTATTCCAATGGCTTCTTCCGCATTTTTAATTTCCATATCTATCTGATTCAGATATTCTTTTACTAAAATTAATGATTTATCATAATTCATTTTGGCAGAAGTTTTTATGATTTCTATTGCTTTCTTCCTAAGACCATTTTGTAAAACCTCTATATTTAAAGCTCTTCTGGCAATTTTAAACTGTCTGATATGTAAATCCGTAAATACTCTATATCCGTTTTCGAGCCTGTTTACTTTAGGAATAAAGCCTATTTCTTCATAAAGCCTTACGGTATTCGGATGTATCCCAACTATTTTTGCAATCTCAGATGTTTTATAAATCTTCATTAATAACCTCCTTTTAGAACATTTTATCATCTATTCAAACTTAGGTGATATAGTGGAGGGTTTTAAATATCAAAGTATTTCGTCATAATCTTTTTTACATTCACTGCAAATCCTGTCATGAACGGATATTATCCCACCGCACTCACTGCACTTATATTTTTCTCTCTGTTCAAGGATAAATACTTCAATTCCTTTTTCTCTGACATTTAGGTTGTTTTCTATCAAACTTACCTTATATTTTTTATAGCTTCTCTCTAAATTTTTTATAAGTTTACATGGAAAATCACCGCATTCATAACAGTAAGAATATTCTTTTTCTTTTACACAATCTTTGATTTTACAAATTCTACAGTGGTTCGGTTTATACCTGTCCCCTTTTAAACAGCCATCGCATGCTCTTTTACTGAAACAGTGTCTGTAACAGACCATGCAGTTCATCCCGCATGGTGAAAACATTATTTCATCTAATACTTCATACATTTTCATAGCATAATCTCCTTTAGCGAATTATATCATAAAACAAATAAAATAAAAAAAGGTGCGATATTAAATCACACCTTAATAATTATTAATTTTCAAATTTACCGAGGAATTCTTTCATCCTTAAATTTTTAGAAGCAAAGACTTCGTCAGGGCTTCCCTGTTCAACTATATATCCATTTTCCATAAATATTATATAGTCTGCAACATTCTTTGCAAAATTCATCTCATGAGTAACTATGACCATGGTCATGTCCTCTGCCGCCAAGTCCTTTATGACTTTGAGTATCTCTCCCGTAAGCTCGGGATCCAAAGCCGATGTCGGTTCATCAAAAAACAAAATGTCGGGGTTCATGGCAAGCGCCCTTGCAATAGATACCCTCTGCTGCTGTCCGCCTGACAATTCGCAGGGATAAGCATTCTCTTTATCTTCAAGACCCATTTTTTTAAGAAGCGACTTTGCTTCTTTATAGACTTCGTCTTTATCTCTCTTCTGAACTTTTAAAGGAGCATTTACTATATTCTTCATAACAGTATGATGAGGGAATAAATTGAAATTTTGGAATACAAGTCCGTAACTTCCCTGATAATTTATCTCTCCGCTGTCTTTTGTTTCAAGGTTAGTCGCACACCTTAAAAGAGTGGATTTACCGGACCCCGAAGGACCGATTATACAAAGAACCTCACCCTTTTCTACTTTTAGAGAAATATCTTTTAATACTTCTACATCATCAAAACTCTTTTTAATATTTTTCATTTCAAGTAAACTCATGATATTCCTCCTTATTTATAATAGCTTAACTTCTTTTCTATACCTTCCATTATAAAGGCAACGATGAAGTTAAATATGTAATAGAACAGTCCCGCAGCAATAAAAGCAGCAACCGAAGACTGTGCAGCAGCGATTTGTTTCGCCATAGTAAACATTTCGGGTATCGCTATGACGAAAGATAATGAAGTATCCTTTACCAAAGTTATGACTTCGTTTGTCGTAGCGGGAAGGATCCTCTTTATTACCTGTGGGAATATGATAATAAAGAAGGTCTGAAACTTATTATATCCGAGTAATTTTGCGGCTTCATACTGTCCGTCGGGCATAGATTCTATACCTCCTCTGTATATTTCCGCAAAATAAGCAGCATAGTTCACGGCAAATCCTATAAGTACCGCAACCATTCTATAACTGCTGGAAATCTGCATACCGAATATATAATACGGTCCCCAAAATACAACCATAAGCTGTAACATAAGGGGGGTTCCTCTCATTATAGATATATAAATTTTAAACAGCCACCTTATAGGTGCTATTTTTGACATCCTTCCAAAGGCAACTATCAGCCCAAGAGGAAGGGAAAAAAGCAAGGTAAGCACAAATATTTCTATAGATGTTACCATACCGCTGCTTAAATCGGTAAACATTGCTCCTAAATTCATACAGTTATACTCCTAAATACTTTTTCAAGCTTATTTATTACTCTTCTACATACGTCTATTATAAATGCTTTAAAAATCATATTTTTCATAATTACACTATTTAAATTATAATATTTTTTATATTGATAAGTCCATTATCTAAGCCAAATCACCATAAAACAAAAAATATTAAAACCCTATCCCATAACAAATTTCACCCAAACAATTTAATAGTACTTATAAAAAACAACACTCATCATGCCAAATCCATAACTAATTCTCAATTAAATAAATAACAAAAGCAAATTTATAATTCTTCACTTTTATATAAACTCGTAATATACTTTAAATATAAATACTCAATATATGTAAATTTTTTATTCTCTTTTTATTATCGTTATATTTAACTTTTAATAGATATCTGTTAAATATAAATTTAATCATTTATATTCTTTTTATGTTATTAAAATAACACATATATAAACTATTTACCGATACAAAGTGAACCCGGAACACCGAAGTCTGCATATTTATCTGCAATCTTATTTACTGTTCCGTCTTTAGCCATTTCATCCAAAGTTTTTTGTACTTTATCTCTAAGTTCGGTATTACCTTTTTTGAAACCGACCGCATATTTTTCTGAAGAAATAACTTCATCAAGTACCATAAAATCAGAAGCATTCTTTCTTGAATTTATTTGATAATTTGCAACGCCTATATCCATTGCTATAGCATCACATGCACCTGATTCAAGATCCATAAATGCAGAATTATAATCCGCAACTTCGGTCAAAGTAGCAAAAGTAGAAGCCAGTTTCTTTTGATCTCCCTGTAGTGCAGCAAGTGCAGAAGAATCTTTTTGAGTTTCTACAGTTTTACCTTTAAGACCTTTGAAATTTTTGATCCCTGTTTTCTTATTTACTACTATTATTTGCTTATTATCTATGTATGGTTTTGTCCATGTATAATCATCTTCTCTTCCGTTCATTGTAAATCCGTTCCAAATACAATCAATCGTTCCGGAATCGATTTCCATATCCTTTGAATCCCAGTCAACAGGTTGTTTTTTCAGCGTCCAACCGTTACGATCACAAACTTCCTGAGCTAAATCAAGGTCAAAACCTATATAGTTTCCGTCATCATCTTTATAACCGTATGGAGGGAATTCCGCATCGAATCCTACCACAAATGTTTTGTCATCATTTTTTGCATTTTCGTCTTTGCTTCCGCATCCGAATAAAGTAAGTCCGGCTACCATGAATAAAGCAAGTACCAAAGCTAATTTCTTTTTCATAATCTTAATATCCTTTCACCCTTAAAATTTTATACGCCTAAAATACTTAAGCTCTTTTATATTAGCATAATCTCACATTTTTTTCAATATTCAAAATATTTATTAAATTAAAGTTTTGATATATATAAAAAAAGAAGATAACTTTAAAGTTACCTTCTTTCAATCTACCACAAATAATCTAAATTATTTATTGAATTTTTTCTTTTTTAAAAGAATATACATAACGGTTAAAGCCGAAATTGAAGAAACTGTAAATAGAAAATGCCATAAGCCGAGATTTCCTTCATCTGCTGTTTTTACTGATTTAACATTATCTTTATTACTTGAAGAATCTTCTTTCTCAGAGGAATGACCTACAGAATCTGAACTGTTTTTTATAGATTTTTCTTCCGATACAGAAGAAGTTTCATTACCATCATTTTTATCGGTTACTGCAGAATCGTCACTTTCGTTTTTATCTATACTACTTGTCCCTTTGTTACCGGTATTGTCACAAGAAGTATCACTGTTTTTATCACTATCAATATTGCCATTAGTATTTGTATTATTCTCAGCATCGTCCAACGCTATAACGTAAGGCGAAAATCCACTGACGTCTATAGAAACTTTACCGTCTTCTACTGTTGATTTATAAGTTTCTGTAAAAGTAATACCATCGTTTTCCTTATAATGAAGAATTATTACATCTTCTCCGTTATATTTTTCATCTACATTAAAACCAAGCTTGATACTTTTACCTTCTGATAATTCATTGCTTAAAGATATATCATAAACACCAAGTATAGTATTACCTTTTACTTGTTCGATTAATTCATCATAATTTTCATTATCCTTACCGATCTCTTTTACAGATAAATCAGTGTTCTCAGGAAGTAATCCTTCAACCCATATACCATTTTTATCATCTTCAAGCTTTTGACTTTTATCTTCAGTAACATTTTCATCGGGATTTTCTATATCACTTCCCCCTTGTTCATTGTTATCAGAAGGGTCTTTATCAGGATCGGTAACTTCCGGAGTATCATCCTTTACTTTTACGTTTACTGTTGCTGCGGCACTTTTTGAAGTATCAATAGTGGAAGTAGCTTTAACAGTAAGAGTTTCAGCACTTTCATCTTTTGAAATACTTAACGATCCCACACTGCTTATTTTCGTATCACTGCTATTTTGTCCGCTTACACTCCATTTTACACTTTGGGAAGGATTTCCTTCACCAGTTACAGAAACTCCAAAAGTCATGCTGTCTCCTCTGTATAAATCTATTTTAGAAGGATTTACAGATACTTTATCGACAGTAACTTTAATATTTTCTTTTACGATTATCTTTTGAGTTGCACTCTTGGTAACACCGTCATATGTATATTTAATTGTAATACTAGTCGTACCTGCACTCAAAGTATCCGTAGAATACTTGATACTCTTGGTTACATCGCTTGTTGAACCGTCGCTCCATTTAGCCTTTACCACCATACCCGAAGCATCAAATTTTTCACCTTCATTATAAGAGATTTTATTCGGAGGAGTCGTTATTGAAATTGAAGACAGAGATTTAGCCGCCTCTTCTATTTCATCTCCCTTATGTACGATTTTTACATAATCAGATGATATATATGCATACATATTATCATAATCGTATTTTCCGGATGTACTCAAATCAGTTCTTCCGGAATTTAATACTGCATCACTTTGTATTTTATAGAAGGAGTTTACAGCTTTTGTATTTAAAAGCAAAACTGCATAATTTGAATGTGTACCAGTATTATAAAGTATCTTAGAACTTGATGAAGTACTCGCACTATTTCTTACATTAACACTGTTATGAGTTGTGCATATCGTATCCTTTATCCCTATCGTATATTTTCCGTAATCTTTATTACTACCGTTTTTATCCAATGTCCAAGCAAGATTTGCAGCTTTTTCTCCCCAATAAGGGTCAGAAGCATAACTTACGTTAATACCGCTTCCTTTATTACCCAAAAACCCTCCCTTACTTCTCCAATCAGAAGGGTCTAAATATCCTTTAGACATATAAGATTCAGCAAATTGTTTAATACATTCATCTATACTTGCGTATGTATTGGCACTGGTTCCGGGAGATGAGTCCA
Organism: uncultured Anaerofustis sp.; assembly: GCF_938029165.1. Classification (NCBI taxonomy): domain Bacteria; kingdom Bacillati; phylum Bacillota; class Clostridia; order Eubacteriales; family Eubacteriaceae; genus Anaerofustis; species uncultured Anaerofustis sp. The sequence continues at coordinate 38,996 of NZ_CALHFB010000052.1, read as the reverse complement.
CTGCATTAAGGCCAAAAAGATTATTCTTATCTTTACATATAGAGCTTGTTCCCCAAGCACTTTCATTTCCCGCTACTCCTGCCATAACAAGAGCGTTTACACCATATTCATTTTGATACTTAATAAAGGTAGATGCGGTATTCTTCATCTTGGAAGAAGAACTTACTTTATTATTTATCAATGTATTAAAAGCACTGCTGCTATAATTGATCTTACTTCTAAGAGGAAGATACTGGTAATAATTATAATAAGGATCATCCTTATTTACAGAATTAGAACGAGTATTATTTTGATAATCAGAAATCATTTTGCTGTAACCGGTATAAAAATAATGTCCGTCATAACTATAATACGTAGTTGAACTCTTTAAATATGAAGGCGCAGGTCCGTTATCAAGAGACGTAGCATGTCCCGGTGTTGTCATATCCTGAGTAATATAATGAAGAAGTCTTCCTGATGATACTTTATAACAGCTTGAAGATTCTACACTTGAAAAATCTACTATCTGCACTTGATCTGCATTAACTTGACCAACCACACCGGAAAGCATAAATTTGACCTTGCCGCCACTCGTTCCCAGATACGCAGCATCTGCTCCGTAAGCACCGTTGGTATAACCTGATACCCCGGTGGAAACTTCGGTATAACTTGTTGTTGCATTTCCTTTGGTTCTAAAATTAACAATTTTATCAGATGTACTTCTTGAACTGTAAGAAGAAATATTTTTCTTATTTACTTTTCCATCAGAGTTATCTTCAATATCAAAAACATTTCCATTTTCATCCATACCGGTTATCTCTTCCAAACGATTTGGATTTTCATCTTTAAGAATAGACTCTGAAGCTTGGACTTCCGAATAATTTCCAAGCCCTAATACCAACGAAAAACATAATGGAATAGTAATAATAAATCCAGCAATTTTTTTTAATTTTGTCAATGTACTACCTCCTGCTAAAACAACTAAAATTCGACATATTTATGATTTAAATATACCAATTTTTACATGAATTATCAATTATATACATAAAAAATCACATAACTATCATCAAAAACACTATATTTTCAGAATATATAACTTTAGCATGTAATATTTTTAGTATAATTGATACACAAATATCTTTATATGAAAAACACATTTATTATCGAATATTTCCAAATATTTCATATACATAGATAAAATTAGATTTATTAAATTCATATGTATTTAAGGACTTTTCGGTAACAAAAAAGACACCTATATAGGTGTCTTTAAACAATTTACTTAAGCATTGGCATTTTTTCTCTTAAAGAAATATAATACACAAATCATTAAGATTATACCTACAGGAAGTGATATCAATGCACTTTGTGTAAATCCTGCCACTATGTAAGTTACAAAAGATATTACAGCCGCAGTAATAGCATAAGGAAGCTGGGTGGATACATGGTTGACGTGATTACACCTAGCCCCGGCTGACGCCATGATAGTAGTATCTGAAATAGGAGAACAGTGGTCTCCGCATACTGCACCTGCCATACAAGCAGAAATGGAAATAATCATAAGTGTAGGATTATTTGCAAATACATCAACGACTATAGGTATCAATATACCAAATGTTCCCCATGAAGTACCTGTCGCAAAAGCAAGGAAACAGCCAACCAAGAATATGATTGCAGGAAGGAAATTCATAAATCCTTTAGCACTGTGCTGAACAAAGTCTGCAACGAATACACCGGCTCCCAAGCTGTCTGTCATAGCCTTTAATGACCATGCAAATGTTAAAATCAAGATTGCAGGAACCATAGCTTTAAATCCTTCCGGTATACAATCCATGCATTCTCTGAAATTAAGTACTTTTCTGAATACATATAAAGCAATGGTTATTACAAGAGCAAACATACTTCCAAGAGATAATCCTACCGAAGCGTCACTGTTAGAGAAAGACTCTACAAAGCTTGTACCTTCAAAGAAGCCTCCGCTGTAAATCATCCCAATCAAACAGCAGACAATTAGAGTCAAAACAGGTATCACAAGGTCGATTACTCTACCTTTTTCATTTACTTCGTCCTCAACTTCATCGACATATCCGGAATTTAATATAGAATGCAAATCTCCCTTTGAAGCATTATCTTCATGCTTCTTCATTGAACCAAAGTCCACTTTCATAAGTACCAAGCTGATCATCATTACTATAGTAAGAAGTGCATAAAAGTTATATGGAATTGCCTTTATAAATATGGAAAAGCCGTCTGCACCTTTTACAAAACCCGTAACTGCTGCCGCCCAGGAAGAAATAGGAGCAATTATACAAACAGGTGCTGCGGTAGCATCTATAAGATATGCAAGTTTTGCACGGGAAACTTTATGTTTATCCGTAATAGGACGCATAACGCTGCCGACTGTCAAACAGTTAAAATAATCGTCTACGAATATGAGTACCCCAAGTGCGATTGTTGCAAGCTGTGCGCCTACTCTGGTTTTGATGTGTTTACTTGCCCAGTTACCGAATGCGGCGGAACCGCCCGCCTTGTTCATGAGTGCAACCATTGCACCGAGAATTACAAGGAATATCAATATCCCCACATTGTAACTATCCGATAATACTTTGACTATCCCGTCATTAAGTATGTGTGTTACAGTTCCTTCAAATTGTCCTCCTGCGTAAAACACTCCTCCGATTAAAATACCTATAAACAGAGAACTGTAAACTTCTTTGGTGATCAAAGCAAGTATGATCGCAATAAGAGGAGGAAGTAATGACCATATAGTAGCGTACATAGCCGGTTTTGCCTCACTTGCTTCGGCACCTAAAATCGGAAAAGCCAGCATTATAATAAAAATAAAACTAGCAAGACCGGTATAGATCTTTTTCTTTGATGATTTCATATTAAACCCCTTTAATTTTTATACTTTGCAGCATTACGTTCATGAATTATCTTAATTAAAAAATAAAGACATATAAAAATCATTTTTAGTCAAACGCTGCCAACAACTAAAAAAGCCATAAATGACATACAAAAAAGTAAAACGCATTTATGGCAATTATTTGCTTTAGGATAGCGCTCCACATCTTTGTGACAGTACATTACATATTCTATAATATACCAGGACTTATTTCTTCGGTAAAAATAACCCCTTCGGCAGTATCCCCTTTCTTATATAAAATTACCGCAATTCCATTATATAATACTGATGAACACCGCACCTCTATCATTTTACACTTACTATTAATTTTTACCATGTTTATCGATTATTGTCAAGTTTTAAATGATTATGGTACTTAATATAAGTATCATTTACAATTAATTAAAAAATAAGAGGCATGATACCTCTTATTTTAATATTTCATTCATAGCAGACATTAGCTTATTGATGTCAAAAGGTTTGGTTATATGAGCATTCATTCCCGCTTCTTTTGCTTTTCTTATATCATCGCTGAAAGCATCTGCCGTCATTGCGATTATAGGAACTGTTTTACTGTCAGATCTTCCTGCATTTCTGATTTTTTCCGTGGCTTCATATCCGTTCATTATCGGCATCCTGATATCCATTATTATCAAATCATAATAATTCTCTTTTTTCATGATATATTTTTCATAAGCCTCTTTCCCATTCTCTGCCTTTTCTATACTCGCCCCGGTGTAACCGATTATTTCAAAAGCTATATCCATATTTAGTTTATTATCCTCTACAATAAGGATTTTCTTACCTTTAAAATCGTAATTTTTATTATCTACACTATCCTTTTTAACTGTTTTACTTTTCATATCAGACTGAGGCTTTAGATGAAGAACAACAGTGAATTCACTTCCAATATTAAGCTTACTCTTAACATAAATTTCGCCGTTCATCATATCAACTATATTCTTTACGATAGACATACCAAGACCGGTTCCCTCTACATTTTTAATAACTGATTCTTCGGACCTTGCAAAAGGTGTGAATATTTTACTTATGAACTCATCGCTCATCCCGATACCGTTATCTGTAAATCTAAATTCATAACTGTAATAATTTTTATACTCGGGCTCTATTTCTTTAATCAAAATATCTATTTTTCCATTTTCGGGAGTAAACTTAACCGCATTGCTTAATATATTTAAAAATACTTGATTGATACGAAGAACATCCCCAAGAACAAAAGCATGGGGCATCTCTTTTTTCAATTCAACGGCTATATGCTTATCCCTTGCAGCCGGTAAAATAATATTTAATACATCGTCGATAATATCATCCAAATCCAAAGGCTCTTCATTTAACGTTACTTTCCCGCTTTCGATCTTAGACATATCAAGCACATCATTTATTAAATCAAGCAAATGATTGGAAGAAGACGCAATCTTATCCAAACAATCATCAAGCTTTTCAGCGTTATCCTTATTGTTTTTAGCGATGACCGTCATTCCCATTATTGCATTCATAGGAGTCCTTATGTCATGAGACATGCTGGATAAGAAATCCGTCTTTGCATTATTAGCATTCCTTGCCATTTCATAGGCGTCTTTCAAAGCCTGATTATGAGCCTCCTGCTTAGTTTTGATATCACTTACATTCCTCATGGTAACCGTAACCATATACGGTTTATCATCTTTTATTTCAGATAGTATATAACCTACCCTGCTCCATATCTTTTTACCGTTATAATTACATTGATATTCTATTTCAAGTACTCCCTCATGTTCGATTAAAGCTTTTATAAAGTTCTTTTTATCCAGCAATTCAAGTAAATCTTTTTGCTCATCTTCAGATACATTTTCTTTAATAAAACAATCCGCATACTCAAAGAAATTATTTATAATATCAAAGTCACTGTCGTATTCATCTTTGATTTTAACTTTTACACATTGCTCACTTTCCAAATTAAGCTCAAACACAGCGTAGTACATATCACTGAGTGAATTTATCAGCCTAACTCTATCATGTTCAGCCTCTTTTAAAGTCTTGATATTTTCTATGTCACTTTCCGTAAACAGCTCTTCCAGTTCTTTTTTACTGTTATATAAATTTACAAAAGGAATATATATAAGTATATCAATGACTATCAGGGCAATTTGAAGTATGATACCATTAACACTTTGAGTAGAAAGGTATCCGCTTACCAATATAGGACAAGCCCAGTTTACATTTTGTGTGATTACGGGAATAAATCCTATAATGGTTGCAAAATAGCTAATTACTAAATTTACTACGGGAGCAATCAGGAAAGGAATACAAAATATAGGATTAAAAATAACGGGAACACCGTAAGTTATGATTTCATTTATATTGAAAAGAGAAGGTATAAATCCGAATTTTGATATTTTATGAACATTTTCTTTCTTTTTATTGATTATTAAAAATATTATTACAAGTGCTAAAGTAGCACCGCAGCCTCCAATATTAACAAAAGAATTCAAGAACACAGTATTGACAATTTCATGCGGTACAAGTCCATTGGACAAAGCCTGAATATTTAAATTTAATAAATCATTCAAATAAACATCATTTACTTGGTATAGTAAATACGTCCCATGAACTCCGAAAAACCAAAGAGACTGTATCATAAGCATATATACAATACCTTGAATAAGCTTATGGACCCCTATCAGCTGAAAAAAATCATATAATAAATCAGCTAAGATATTTTGAAGACTTCCGCCGCTTAAAGCAAAAATGATATAACTGAACACCGCAAATATAATAAGTATTATCGCTATCGGAAATATGGAAATTATCATTTTATTCAAAATAAAAGAGTTATCGCTGTCTTTTATTTTTAAAATATTAAGCCTGTTGATTTTGTCAAACAACTTCACAGATACAACAGCGGATAATATAGCCGAAAAAGTCCCCGGAGCACCTAAATATGAAATATCAAAGTTTTCACTTGATACTCCAAGCATAAGAAAAAAAGAAGCACAAGCTGCGAATGGAATAAAGCTTTTGCCGTTTTTAATATTTAAAATTTCCGCATAAGACCAGGATATGGAAAAAACCAGTAATATAGAAAAATATGATGTAGTTGCAGAATTTAATAAAGTTACTATATCAAATAAAAATCTAATATTTGCGCTTTGGAGCCAAGCTTGATAAGCGGGAATAGGAATAGATAGTATAACAGATGAAAATGAATATACCATTATTATAGGTATCATAAATATAAAACCACGTCTAATGGCTTGGATAAACTTGACTTGTTCGAACTTTTCAGCTAAATAAAGAAGTTTGTTTTTCAGTGCCTGCATCTTCATGAGTTGATATCCCCTTTTTTATATAAAGTAATTATAACATATGAAATATTCTAAGTAAAAGAAAAAATGAGCTCTATCATTAACTTATACCATTATGAACACTAAAAACAAAGAAAAAACATAGATAATGATATTTATTTACTATATATCATATAAAACAAAAGTCCGAACTTAAATTCGGACTTTTATAAATTTACTTTGTATCAGATATGATTTTATAAAATTCATCTACATTAAAAGGTTTAGAGAGGAAAGCATTCATACCTGCGTTTAATGCATTTTTTCTGTCTTCTTCAAAAGTATTGGCAGTCATTGCGATTATAGGGATTTGTTTTGCATAATCACTATCAATACTTCTGATTTCTTTTGTGGTCATAATCCCATCTTTTTTAGGCATTTTTATATCCATTAAAATCATATCATAATGATTATCTTCACTATCTTTAAACATTTTGACAGCTTCTTCACCGTTAGAAGCCCTGTCAACCTTTATATTATTCATTTCAAGAAGTGAAATAACTATTTCCGCATTCAAATCATTGTCTTCGGCAATAAGTATCCTCTTATCTTCCAATTTTGAAATATCATTATTTGATATTTCTTCTTCTACATCTTTTTCATTAACAATAGGCAGATTTAATGTAAAATAAAAATCGGAACCTTCTCCCTCTTTACTTTCCACCTTAAGCTCTCCGTCCATAAGTGTAACCAAATGATTACATATAAATAATCCGAGTCCCGTACCGGCTTCATTATTATAATTTATAGAGACCTGTTCAAAAGCATCAAATATTTTATTTAATTTATCTTCTTTGATACCTATACCATTATCTTTTATGCTAAAGAATACATCAGATGTATTATCCTCTTTAACTTCTTCTCTGATAGTTAAAATTATTTCTCCGTTTTCTTCGGTGAATTTAAAGGCATTGGAAACTATATTTGAGATGATTTGTTTAATCCTTACACTATCACCCATAAAATATTTATTCTTAAGTTCAATATCAAAAGTAAATTTAATATTCTTCTCTTCTTTTTTAGATATAAATAATTCATCTATATCCTTTGTAACCTTAAACATATCAAAACACTGATTGTTGATTATCATTTTATAATTTTGAATTTTAGACATGTCAAGGATATCATTTACCAAAGACAGCAAGAATTGCGCGGATGAATCGATTTTCGCTAAATTCTTTTTTAAATGTTCGGGTAAATCTTTATTCATCATATTGATATTTGTAAGACCTATGATTGCATTTATAGGTGTTCTTATCTCATGAGACATCAACGAAAGGAATTCCGACTTAGCTTTAGATGAAGCTTCCGCTTCTTCCACTTTGACTTGCATTATATTATTTCTCATCTTGAACCAAATAAACAATATTACTATTATCGATATCAAAACTATAAATCCTACGATAATTACAATGACCAAAGTTGGATTAGAATAATAATATGATTTAAAGCTCACTTTATTTTCCCCTATGGAAACCATATTATCTTTCTTTATATTCCCTGCCTCCGCTTCGGAAATATTATTTACAGTCTTATTTAAAACATTATATAATTCGGGATCAGAACCCTTTTTTAAGGCTAAAGATAGTCCCGGCTGAGCATTTTCACTGGAAGTATATATAACATTAGGATAATAGTTTTTCAAATATAAACTTTCCATGATAGAAGACGGCATTATTGTTTGGCTTACCTCGCCCTTATTTACCGCATCCAAACAATCTTCAAAACTATCATAATACTCCAGCTTTATTTTTTTATCAGTAGAATTTGTATTTCCGCCTTTTATAACGGCTTGAGTTATGTTTTCCAACTCAGTATCAGCATTTTTATTTTTAAGTATTACCCCGTCAATATTTATATATGACTTTGTGAGGATTAAATTTTGTTGATCGGCAAAATAACTGTCATCAAAGAAACCTCCGAGGATATCCGCCTTTCCATCCTTTACAAGATTTATTGCATCCTCATAAGTTTTAGCTGTTACGTAGGTAAACTTAAGTCCGCTTTTTTTAGATATCAGTTTTATGATATCCGGTATTATTCCATTTACTTCTTTGTCTTTATAACTTATGGGATATAATTCTTCGGATACTGCAACCTTGATTTCTCCCGCATTTTTTATAAATGATAAATCACTTTTAGAAAAGCTTATCGTGTTGATATACTGTTCCGGAAAATATTTATTATAAAGTTCGTCAGCAAAATTAGGGTTTGCGGCATAAATCTCTTCCATTGCATTACTGAGCTCTTTGCATATTTCTTTTTGTTTGGATGAAGTAACTATATAATAAGGATCTGCCGCAAATTTAGCCGCTACATTATAATGATCTTTCATGTAAACATCTGAGCCAAGCATCAAATCGACTTCTTTATTTTCAAGACAGGATTCATATTTATCAACCCCTAAATATTTTATCTTACATTTTATATTATTTGAATCAAGAAATATCTTAAGTCTTTCTATTTTATAATCAGCTTTTTCATAAACACCTATAGTTTTGCCGTTCAGAGTTCTAAGGTCAAAACTTTTTATGCTTTCATCATCTTTTGGATAAATGAGGAGTGAATAATTGCTTCCCATAGAATATTTAGGATAAGAAAAATATTTTTCCAATTCCTTTTGATATAACATTCCGCCCATTATATCATATTTACCCTTCATCATCCCGCTCAAAAGTGTATCTGCATCCCCTGTAACAAATTCATACTCCAAGCCGGTATATTTGGATATCTCCATTAACCATTCGTATACACTCCCTCCGTATGAACCGTCCTCATAAACTTCATTTATACCCGGACTTTCAGGAAATGCTACCTTTAATACTTTTGCCTCTTTAGCAAAAACATTTGTGGGTATATATAAAATTAATAATGATATAATTACTGCAAGAATTCCAATTCCTATTTTCTTACACAAATGTCTCATAAAATAATCCTATCCTTAAATCTATTTATTACATCAATAATAACATAATATTTAACATAAGACAAAGTTTTAATTATAAAAAAATAGAGCCAAATCAAGACTCTATTTATATTTTTAATCATGCTTTTTTATATATATCAAAACAGCTAATATTATTACAAGAGAAGCAATACCGATTCCGGCATACAAAAAAATATTATTACTATCACTTGTATCTACTATATTGGTCTTATCCGATGAATTGTTATTAACATTTGATTTTGTATTATCTGTATTTTCGCTGTTATCAGAAACAGATACACCTTTATTGCTGCTAGGTTTAAACACAGCTTTGATACTATGATTTTTATCTATATCTTTAAACGTATATTTTTCTGCTGCTTTAATTTTTTTACCGTCTATAAGGATATAATCTACTTCATAACACTTATCCGGACTTATATAAAAAGTCTTATTATCACCTTTTTTGACTTCTATATTTCCCAAAGGAGAAATAGAACCATGTTTCGATGATGAAGCTTTTACCATAAATTTTGATACTGCTTCACTATCCTTATAAGATAGGGCATATACAGAGAATTTATCACTGCTTACTGTTATGGTGTTTTCTATATCATCCTCATCTTTTAAAATATCAACACTATGAGTACCGCCTTCTTCATGAAGCCTTACTATAAAGAATGCTCTAAATGTACCATTACTCGATAATATATCCTTAGGTATATCAAAACTTAGTTTGATCGGATAACTTAAATTTGATATTACAATAGATTTATTATTGCCCCCTGAGGATATTACTTCTTTCTTAACACTTATATCAAAATAGTTTGAAATATCTATATCTTTTACAGTTTTGTTTATTATATTTTCATAACTGTTATTTGAGTTTATATTTTTAATGTCCAAACACAATTTAATTTTTGTATCGGGGTCATCTCTTATTATTTTAATATCATCAGAAGTTAAATTGTCGAGAAGTATAGAGCTATTATTTACATTTATCGATTGATTTTCACCAGTAACTTCCAAGTCTATCTGAGGAACCTTAGATAAAGCTTCACATAAATCCTGCTTGTTTTCATAAGTCACATTTTCTTTTGAACTGTTATCCAAAGTTTCGTAGTTTTCTTTGATATCTAAAATATCATCGATTTCTTCGGCTGTCAAATTTTTATCATCACTTACGGAAGGAAGAGTATTTATCATATCTTCGACATCATCGGGAGTAATCTTTTCAAAACTTACTTTTATATCATAAGACTTTTGTATATCCTTTAATGTATATTTATTATCTTTAACATCAGAGGTAATATCTTTATCATCTAATTTCAAACTTCCGACTTTATATCCTTTATCGGGAGTAAATGTCATGGTAAAATCATTTCCCTGAGTAACAGTCGCGTCTCCTGCAGGAGAAACCTTGCCATGTTCACCGGATGAAATATTTAACATAAAATCCTTTTTATCTATGCCTTCTATTTTAGAACTCCCCGTTACGGTTTTATAATTAGATATACCATTAGGATTATTTTCGGGAGTATACGTCCATTTATATTCGTTTGTACCTTCTTTTAAAGTCTGTCCCTCATCCCAGCTTATAACTCCCTTGGTATCGGTATCACCGAGACTTATTTCCGGTAAATCCTTTGTAACAGTCATATCAACTTTATTATTAAAAACCGGATTAACAGTCGGTTCCGCTTGTTTTAAAAGCACCGCAAAGGTATGCGTTTGTGTATTGAAAGGTTTGGCACTGGTTCCATCTACCAAGCAAGTCTGAATAGTAACATCACATGCAATGGCGTATCGTGGTTCTCTAACGTCGGTTATGGAAAATTCATTTTTATCAAATCCTTTAAGATCGGCTGAAGATGTACCGATAGTTGCATATCTCCAAGTATAGTAAAATACCACATCCCCGCTTTTTGCTTCCGATATAGGTTTATATAAAGGATGCGATGCTGTTACTTTCATAGTATGGGCCTTACCGTCATATACCAAATCGATATCATCGCTGAAAGAAAAAGTCGGATCGGCTAAAGGTTCTATTGCATAGAGAGTAGAAGATGTGACTTTGGTACTTACTTTTACCCCTTCCAAAGCAGTAGAAGAAAATGCCCACTTTTTATTTTCATTTCCTATTACCTTAGGAAGTTCATATGAAGTATCTGTTACGTAACTATCATCATCATTTCTTACAAAGTTTAAAGCATGATTGTACAGTCTTTCTATACTGTTATAATTCCAACCGTTTCCGTCATCAAACTTCAGGGTTACAGGATAACCTAATTTTGGCTTATCCGAGCTATTAAGTATATTATATAAGTTTGTGTAATTGGAAGAACTGCAAACAATAGCAGTTAAATTGCTGCTGCTTGAAAATGTACTAGAAACTATATAATCACTTAAAGCAGAATATGCATTATCTGGTATATATACTGTCGTAAGTTTCGTTGAAGCAAAAGCATTTGCTCCAATAGTTTGCACAGTATCAGGTATTTTTAATACTCCCGTCAAACCGCAATATCTAAAAGCAGAATTATTGATTTTAGTTAGACTGTTCTTTGGGAATGTAACATTAGCAAGTGCATTTTGATACGAAAAAGCAGTCGCATCTATTATGGTTACACCTTCGGGAATTACAACACTCGTAAATCCGTTATAACTATTAGACTGTCTGAATGCACTGTTATTTATCGCAGTGACCCCGCTTGGGATTACAAGCTCTCCGGTAAAGCCCGAGTTACTGAAAGCATAATTTGAAATAACATTTAAGCTATTTGATAAACTCAAACTTCCCTTCATCGATGAACATCCGCTGAATGCATAAGTACCGATAGAAGTAACGGAATTTGGTATCACCAGTGAACCTGAAATACTTTTACAGCCGTCAAAAGCATGGTCGGATATTGTAGTTAAAGTATTTGGAAGTACTATACTTCCTTCCATTATTGAATTATTATAAAATGCCCACTGACCTATACTTTTCAGACTCGCACATTTAGATAAATCAAGATAAGTAAAAGCATAATCAGATTTGGAAGGGATGTTAAAAGCATTATCACCTATTGAAGTGACATCCACACCGTTTATGCTTCCGGGTATTTCAAGTCTTATATTCAGTTTTTGTTCATCACTTAAACCGGCTATATAACTGCTTTTAAGCCCTGTTATTTTTCCGGATGAAAAATTATAATCGCTTTCACTCGGAACTGCATAATCATTTATAGACATCAAAGAATTCTTCTTTGTTTTATTTTCTTTTTTTATAACATTATTATCATCAGCCTTTTTCGGCTCTTGGGATATAGCCTCCTCTGCTGATTTATTATTGTTCTCTTCTATTATATCTTTATCATTATTATTAGTTATTTCGTCCTTATTTTTATTTTCATTGATGTCATTTGGTGGTGAAGATATATCACTCTTTTGTTCTGTGGTACTATCATTTGTTTTTATATCATCATTAACTAAGCTTTCCGCAAAAATAGGTGTAACATTTACGCTAACAAAAAATAACGCAGTTAATATCATACCTAAAAGCTTCTTAATATAAGTATTCATTTGTATATCCCCTTAATTCAATCGTATCTCAGTTACATAATTATAACATTTACAGTGAAAATAATCAAATACATAACCCATAATCGATTAGCAATTTATACCATATTATGCATATTCGATAAAAAGGTTGAATAACTTATAAATTACTTATTTTTATTATATTTTATATATAATAATGCTTATTATATTATAATCAAAAGAAAGCTGTTTTTCTAAAATGCAAAAGAATAACAGCAAGATTTATGACATATTTTTATATTTTATATATTAATATAATAAACGAGGTAAATAAAATGATAAATAATATTGAAGTAATAAAACAAGTAATAGGATATATAGAAGAAAATTTAGATAAAGAAAAACTTGATCTTGATAGTATTTCTAAAGCAGTAAACTATTCAAAATATCACCTCCACAGGATTTTTTCCTTTTTATCAGGTTTAACAGTACATGAATATATAATAAGAAGAAGGCTTACAAAAGCTGCAGCATTACTGGTAAATACCGATAGACCAATTATAGAAATTGCTTTAAATGCGGGATATGAAACCCAGCGTTCTTTTTCAAAAGCTTTTAAAAATCTCTATGGACAAACTCCCAAGGTCTATAGGAATAATAAAGAACACTTTCCTATTCAGTTAAAATATGATATCGATAATGATGATAAAATACCGGTAGATATTATATTAAAAATAGAAAGAAAATATATTGATAATGTTAATCTTATAGGATATGAGGAAAACACGAAAAAAGGATTTAAAATAATTGGAAAGTGCTGGAGGAGACTTCACCAAAACAAAGGACAAATAGAAAATAGGATCGATTTTGATTATCTTATAGGAATAAATGATTATACTAATTTTGAAAAAACAGAAAATATGACTGATTTCAAATACTTTGCGGGAGCAGAAGTAAAGGATATAAATAAAATCCCAAAAGGAATGACAGTAAAGAATATCAAAAAAAGCAAGTATATCGAGTTTACACTGAGAGGTAAAAACGAAGACAGCATGGAACCGGTGTTTGATTATATATATAAAAAATGGCTTCCAAAATCAACATGCATTTTAAATGAAGAAAATCTATATGACATAATAAAATACAATGAACATCAGGATGAAAAAGGAGAAAATCATATAGAAGTCCTCATCCCCATATTATAGCCCCATAAATACAAACTATTAAATAACACAAAAAAGACGTTTCATAAGAAACGTCTTTTAAAAATCTATTTGTTTTTCTTATCGTTTTTAATTCTTGCCTGAGCAGCAGCAAGTCTTGCGATAGGAACTCTGTATGGAGAACATGATACATAATCAAGTCCTACACTGTCAAAGAATTCGATACTCGCAGGGTCCCCGCCCTGTTCACCGCATATACCGCAGTGAAGTTCTGGATTTACGCTCTTACCTTTTTTAACAGCCATATCAACAAGCTGACCGACACCTTCGGTATCTATAGTAGCAAATGGGTCTTTAGGGAAAATACCTTTTTCAAGATATTCTTTTATGTAAACACCCGCATCGTCTCTACTGAAACCATATGTCATTTGTGTTAAATCATTGGTTCCGAATGAGTAGAACTCAGCTACTTTCGCAAGCTGATCTGAAGTTAATGCAGCCCTTGGTATCTCAATCATAGTACCTACTTTATAGTCTATCCTGATACCATTTTCTTTGAATAATTCATTTACTGTTTCTCTTATTTTATCTACTACATATTTAAGTTCCAAATAACTTCCTGCCAAAGGAACCATGATTTCAGGAGTTATATCAAGTCCGTCTTCCTGTTTTGCTTCTATAGCAGCCATGATTATAGCCTTAGTCTGCATAGCAGCTATTTCAGGATATGTAACGGCAAGTCTGCAGCCTCTATGCCCTAACATTGGGTTTAATTCATGAAGTTCATTTACTCTTGCCGATAATTCTTCATAAGTCATATCCATATCTCTTGCAAGCTGTTTTATATCGTCGTCTTCCTTAGGAAGGAATTCATGAAGAGGCGGATCTAGAAGTCTTATAACAACCGGCTTTCCGCCCATTGCTTTGAATAGACCTTTAAAGTCGTTTTTCTGCATTGGAAGGATTTTAGATAATGCTTCTTCCCTTTGCATCAATGTCTTAGAACAAATCATCTTTCTGAATGCAAAGATCCTGTCAGCTTCGAAGAACATATGCTCTGTTCTGCAAAGACCGATACCTTCCGCGCCGAAGTTAGCCGCTACGGTAGCATCTTTTACTGTATCAGCATTTGTTCTCACCCCAAGTCTTCTGACTTCATCAGCCCAAGACATGATTTTATTAAAGTCTTCGGATAAAACAGCGTCGACTGTTTTTATCTTACCTTCGTATACATTACCCGTAGAACCGTTTATAGATAAATAATATCCTTCATAGAATAATCTTCCGCCGATTTCAACGTATTTTTCTTCTTCGTTTACATGTGCTGCTTCACAGCCGGCAACACAGCACTTACCCATGCCTCTTGCAACAACGGCTGCATGAGATGTCATACCGCCTGTAGCGGTCAAAATACCGTTAGCGGAATTCATACCTTCGATATCTTCCGGAGATGTTTCTTTTCTTACAAGTAATACTTCTTCTCCTCTTTCTTTTGCTTCAACAGCGTCTTCGGCAGAGAAATAAATCTTACCGCAGCCTGCACCAGGAGAAGCAGGAAGACCGTTAGTAAGAGGGATTGCTTTAGCAAGTTCTTCAGGGTCAAAACCTCTATGTAATAATTGATTTAAAGTAGTAGGGTCTAATCTAAGCAAAGCTTCTTCTTTTGTGATAAGACCTTCTTCTTCCATATCTACCGCAACTTTCAAAGAAGCCTGAGCTGTTCTCTTTCCCGAACGAGTCTGTAGGAAATAAAGCTTTCCTTCTTCGATAGTAAATTCAATATCCTGCATATCAAGATAATGATTTTCAAGTAAGTTACAAGCGTTTACAAATTGTTCGTAAACTTCCGGCATTACATCATTCAAAGTTTCGATATGCTGAGGAGTTCTTATACCCGCAACAACATCTTCACCCTGTGCATTCATAAGGAATTCACCGAATATCTTATTTTCACCGGTAGCAGGATTTCTCGTAAACGCAACCCCCGTACCTGATGTTTGACCCATATTACCGTAAACCATTGATTGAACGTTTACAGCAGTACCGATACGATTTGGTATATCATTTAATTTCCTGTAAGCTATAGCTCTAGGATTGTTCCAAGATTTAAATATAGCTTCAACAGCTGCCATTAATTGTTCCCTTGGATCATCAGGGAATTTATATCCTTTTTGGTCTAAGAATAAATCTTTATATTGTTTTACGATTTGTTTTAAATCAAAAGCGGTAAGCTCGGTGTCGTATTTATACCCCTGCTGTTTCTTTCTGCTTTCCAATATATCTTCGAAAAGATTTCTATTCATACCAAGTGCAACATCACAAAACATTTGTATAAAACGTCTGTAACTGTCATATGCAAATCTTTCGTTGCCTGTCTTCTTAGCCAAAGCTTCAACCGTTACATCATTAAGTCCCAAATTCAGGATCGTATCCAGCATCCCCGGCATGGAAATTTTTGCTCCCGAACGTACAGATACCAATAATGGATTATCAGTCCCGCCAAATTTCTTTCCCGTGATTTGTTCTAGTTCAGCCAGTTTTTGATAAATTTGGTCAACTATTTCCTTATCGATTTCACATCCTGTTTTATAATAATCAATACAAGCCTCCGTAGTGATTGTGATACCTTGTGGTACGGGAAGTCCTATATTGGTCATTTCAGCCAGATTGGCTCCCTTTCCGCCAAGTAAATCTCTTTGGCTTGCGTCGCCTTCTTTGAAGGCATAAACAAATTTTTTAGCACACATTTTTTACCATCCTCCTTATAAAATGTTATATGACATTACACAGTAATTTAAAACTGCAAATAATATATAATAAGCTGCCGAAGCAGCATATTATCGTTTTATATAACTATAATCAACTTGAAATCCGTCATAAGCCGGGATCCTTTTTTCATTATATCTTTTTATTACTTCTCTCGATTCGTGAGCAACAACCCCGTTTTCTTTCTTACGTCTTGCAAAATCTCTTAAGTTATCTATTGCCTGCTTTGTATTAAAGCCCGTCTTGATACATATGACACTGCATATGTATTTGACTTCGTATTTACCGCTTTTTGAAAGCTCTGCTATCGTATCCTTATATTTACCGAAATCCTTAAGCATAAAATCCGTTATATTATTAAGGTCCTGTACATATATCCTGGCATTTATGAAGTCCTTTGTTTCAAAACATTTTGCCCTTTTCATTACCGTTGTTTTAAAAAGCTCAATTATATCTTCACTGTTTTCGATCTGAGCCATTGTAAGAGCTTCGATCGTCTTTTTCTTTTCTACTCTTCTTCTGAGTCTGGCTTGTTTTCTTTCTGCTTTTTCCCTGTTATGCATATCAATTCGTTCTTTTAATGACATACTATACACTCCTTATATATCCTATTTAAACTTTTACATAAATAATATATTCTTATTTTACTATATTTTTTAAACAATTACAACCAAAAAGCCCCTAAAACAATATTACATCTGTCATAAATTTTAACCGATATGACAGATGTAATAAATATTTTTTATTTAATTCATTATTTTTGATTGTTTTTTTGACTAAAATTCAACCTTTTTAGAAATATAATCAGCTAAATCGTCAATTTTTACTCTTTCCTGTTCCATAGTATCTCTGTCTCTTACTGTTACTGCTCCGTCTTCTTTTGTATCAAAGTCGATAGTAACGCAGTACGGAGTTCCTATTTCGTCCTGTCTACGATATCTCTTACCTATATTTCCGGCTTCGTCGTAATCTACCATGAAATACTTAGCAAGTTTAGAATAAACTTCGGTTGCTTCTTCCGATAATTTTTTGGTAAGAGGAAGCACCGCTACTTTATAAGGTGCAAGATAAGGATGAAGTTTGAATACATTTCTCGTTGTTCCGTCTTCCAAAGTCTCTTCAACATAGTTATCGCAAAGAAGTGTAAAGAACAATCTTCCCGCACCTACACTAGGTTCTATACAATATGGATGGAATTTTTCATTGGTAATAGGGTCAACGTATTTCATATCTTTACCGGAAAACTCTTCATGAGATTTTAGGTCAAAGTCGGTTCTGTCCGCAATCCCCCATAATTCTCCCCAACCGAATGGGTAGTTATATTCGATATCCGTCGTAGCATTTGAATAATGAGATAACTGCTCTTTTGCATGGTCTCTGAATTTGATATTTTCTTTGTCTATCCCCAGAGAAACAAGAAAATCAAAACAATACTGTCTCCAGTATTCAAACCATTTCATTTCGTCTTTAGGTTCACAGAAAAATTCAAGTTCCATTTGTTCGAATTCTCTTGTCCTAAATATAAAGTTGCCCGGTGTTATTTCGTTTCTGAAAGATTTTCCTACTTGTCCTATACCAAAAGGAAGTTTCTTTCTTGTAGAACGCTGAACGTTTTTAAAGTTTATAAAAATCCCCTGACAAGTTTCCGGTCTTAAATAGATAGTATTTACGCTGTCTTCCGTAACACCTTGGAAAGTCTTAAACATTAAATTGAACTGTCTTATCCCCGTAAAGTCATGCTTACCGCAGTTAGGACACACTATATTGTTATCTTCGATATAGCCTTCCATTTTTTCATTGCTCCAGCCGTCCGCATTGGGATCTAAACCTTTCTTTTCAAGATCATCTTCAATCAATTTATCCGCTCTGAAACGAGCTTTACAGTTTTTACAATCCATTAAAGGGTCGTTAAAATTCTTAAGATGTCCGCTTGCTTCCCAAACCTTGGGATTTACAAGGATAGCACTGTCCAAAGCTACATTGTAAGGACACTCCTGAATAAACTTTTTGAACCATGCGTTTTTTACATTATTTAAAATAAGAGTTCCTATGGGACCGTAATCAAAGCTGTTTGCAAGTCCTTCATAAATTTCCGACCCCGGAAATATTATCCCTCTCATTTTTGTAATACTTATTATTTCGTTTAAACTAAGCCTCTTTATCATTTTTTCCTCCATATTTTTTAACCACATATTATTTTAATTCTAACATATCTGAAAGAAATTTAAAACTATTTGTTTTTCTATGCAGAGTATATGTTATATAATTATTTAAAATCACAATCATATTATTGCACTCCTCCAAAGTAAATTCATCAAAACTCATATTTTTAATATCATTTACATTTACATAAGTAAGTTTATTTATTAAATTAAGCTGAGATAATGTAATCTTATTCATAGAAAAATGCTTCATTGTACATTTGCCGCAAAGTATACTGCCGCTGTCAAAATCAAGGATATAATATTCACCGTTAGTAGCAGAGCATATGCTGCATCCGCTGAAGTCCGGGATTATCCCTGAAATACCAAGTAATTTTAACATAAAAGCAAGAGTAATGAAAGACAGCTTCTCCAATTTTTCTTTTTGAAGCAAATCTAAAATATAAATTATTAAATTAAATGTAATGGGTTCTTCCATTTTATCTTCATAAAAGATATCCACAAGCTCAGAAATATAACTTGCAAAAGAAAGCCTTTCCAAATCGGTCTGAAGACCGGGAAAACTCTTTATATAGTCTGCACTTTTAAGAGTATAAAAATTCTTTCCGGGATACAAACAAAAATAACTATATGAAAAAGTTGAAGTCTGAGCAATGACTTTACTCTTCTTTGAAGCAGCATTCTTAGCCATTACGCTTATCTTTCCTCTTTCCTTGGTAAAGACAGTAAGTATCCTGTCATTTTCGGAAAACTTTATATTTTTAAGTACTATACCATGAAATTCTCTTATCATATTTTCCTCTATCCAAGACTATTTTTTCCAACTTCCGGGTGCAAATAACAATAGAATAGGAAATAATTCAAGTCTTCCCGCAATCATATCAAAAGATAAAACTAATTTTGAAAAATCCGACAAAAAACTATATGATGTTGCGGGACCAACAAGATTAAGACCCGGACCTATGTTGTTCATTGTTGCGGCAACCGCACTGAAATTAGTAGAAAAGTCATAATTATTTAAAGATATAAGAAGGAGCGAAGCTATAAATATTATCATGTATACAAATAAATAAGCACATACATTGTGAAAAGTCTTCTTTTCTATTTTTTTGCCGTCCATCTTCATTACTTTTACTCTTCTGGGATGTATGAGCATGGAAAGTTCGTTGACGGCATCTTTACATACTATTATAAATCTGCTTACCTTTATACCTCCGCCGGTACTGCCTGCGCATGCTCCTATAAACATGAGAATAATAAGTATTGTCTTCGAAAGTTCCGGCCATAAATTAAAATCTACACTGGAAAAGCCAGTCGTTGTCATTATGCTTGCGACTTGAAAAAGAGCATGATGAAAAGCCATTCCCATTGATTTAAACTGAGAGGAGATATTAAGTGCTATTATAATCGTAGCCGAAATAAGGATGATGAGATAATATCTCACCTCTTCGTTTTTAAGTACATCTTTTATTTTTTTACCTAAAATAAGAAAATAAACATTGAAGTTAACTCCGAACAGAATCATGAATATGGATATGACCAGCTGACAATATGTATTATAAGCAGACATTCCCGCATTGCTCATGGAAAATCCACCTGTACCCGCAGTAGCCATGGAATTAAGCACCGCATCAAAAAGAGGCATACCCCCTAAAAGAAGAAATATAATTTCAAGCACAGTCATTGAAAAATAAATCCCATATAAAATCATCGGTGTACTTCTAAGCTTTGGCATAAGTTTTCCGACCATAGGACCCGGAGATTCGGCTCTCATAAGGTGCATATTCTGCCCCCCGCCGATCAAAGGAATAACCGCAATGATAAATACAAGTACCCCCATACCTCCAAGCCAGTGCATAAAAGATCTCCAAAACAGTATACATTTACTTAACGCATCTACATTATCCACTACACTCGCACCTGTAGTTGTAAAGCCAGAGGCACTTTCAAAAAGTGCATTAAAAAATCCCGGTATTTCACCGCTTATGATAAAAGGAAGAGCTCCCATCACCGCAATAATGATCCAGCTTAATGCAACGATAGAAAACCCTTCTTTTGCATATATGGTTTGATTTTTAGGTTTTCTTATAATACAAAGTATACCAATCAATGTACTTATTACGGATGTAAGAAGAAATGCGGTCCATGTATTTTCTTTGTATATTACAGCTACTAAAATAGGTAATAATAAAACAAGTCCTAGGAGTATGAATACCCAGCCGGTTATATGCTTGATCATACCTTTGTTCATAAATTACTTCTCCAATTATTTTAATATATCAGTTAAATCTCTTAATTTCTTATGTGTTGTAACAACTATTACACTATCTCCGATTTCTATCGTATCATTTCCGGACGGTACGATAATTTTACCATTTCTGTTGATACTTGCAATCAATAAATTTTCCTTTAAGGTAAGCTCTCCAAGTTCCTTCCCTGTTACTTTGGAATCTTCACGCACTACAAATTCTAGAGCTTCGGCTTTTCCTCCAACTATCTTATATAAAGATTCAACATTACTTCCCAGGGAATTTTGGATCGCTCTTACATATTGTATTATATATTCACTTGTCAGATACTTAGGCCTTATTACACTTCCGATCTCCATTTTATCTATTATATTATCAAATGTAAGTTTATTTACTTTTGTCAGGATCTTTGCATTGGATACGCTTGCGGCATATAAAGAAAGTATTATATTCTCTTCATCAAGTCCCGTGAGAGAGGCAAATGCATCAACTGTTGCAAGACCTTCTTCAAGCAGGAACTCCTTATCAAGACCGTCTCCGCACAATATAGTCGCACTTGGAAGGATATCACTGATTTCCTCACACTTAGCGGGGTCAACTTCGATAATTTTAACGGATATATTGCTGGCTATAAGCTGTTTGGCAAGATAAACCGCTATACGTCCGCCCCCGACTAATATTGCAGTTCTGCCCATTTCCATGGGAACATCAAAACTTTTGAACATTCTCATTGCATCTTTTGGCTTAGCTAGAATATATATTTTATCCAAACTGTTTAAAACGAAATCTCCGGAAGGAATGAATACTTCATCTTCTCTTTCTACCGCACAAATTTGATAATCACTTTTACCTATTCCGCAAATATTTTTTACAGCCTTACCGTTAAGCTTTGAAAAAGACGGAAGTCTCAATTTATAAAGCTCGGCTCCGCCTTTGGCAAATCTGTTTATTTCTATGGCCGCGGGATACCTTATAAGCCTTGACATTTCACTTGCAGCCGTAAGTTCCGGGTTTATGGAAAGTGATAAACCAAGATCATCTTTTATCAGATGTATGTCTTCGGAGTACTCCGGATTTCTTACTCTTGCGATTGCATTTTTAACTCCTGATTTCTTCGCTATCAAACAGCAGTATAGATTAACTTCATCACGATTGGTCACTGCTATAAGTAAATCTGCACTGTCTACCCCTGCTTCAATAAGTACAGAACTTGTGGCACCGTTTCCTTCGATAGTCATAATATCAAGTTTATTACTTAAAATCTCAAGCTTATCCGCTTTTGTATCTACTACGACAATTGAATGTCCTTCTTCATTTAAATGCTCGGCAATAGTACTTCCTACTTTACCGCAGCCAACTATTATAATATCCATTATTACCTTACCTGAAAAATATTTGATTTAATTTATTATATCATTACTTCGACAATTTTCAACATTATTTAAGAGTAACTATAGTAGCTCCGTCACCGCCTTCGTTTAAAGCGCCGAACCTAAATTTTTTTACATATGAATGATGTTTTAACAAGTCCTGAACGGCATTTTTAAGCACCCCCGTGCCTTTGCCGTGGATTATCGTTACCATTTTCAAGTTTGCAAGATAAGCGTCATCCAGATACTTTTCCACTTTAAGTATCGCATCATCGGAGTACATTCCCCTTATATCAATAGAAGTATCTATTGTCTTAGCCTTTGTGTTTGAGAATTTGACCGCAGTCTTTTTTATATGTTCCTTTTCCTTGTTTGAGTGTTCTATCTTAGAAATTGGGATTTTAGTCTTTATTATACCCGCCTGGATAAATACGTTATTTTTATTATCAAAACCCAAAATGCTTGCATATTGATCCAAACTCTTTATATAAACTTCTTCCCCAATTTTAAAGTCTTCTTTCCTATTTTTCTTGTTCCCCTCTTTTTTAAGCTCGTGAGAAGGTATATAAGAATTTAAAAGCGCCTCTTTTTCTTTTATCTGCTTCTTTATATTTTCCGCTTCTTCTTTGAATTTAGAATTATTGGCATTGACATTCTTTGGGATACTTATTTTATTTAACCTGTTGATAAGCTCTTTAGAGTCTCTTTTTGCCTCTGCTATAATATCCTTTGCTTTCAAAGAAGCTTCCATCATGATTTTGGATTTATTTTCTTCTATATAAGCCTTTTCACTTTCAAGCTTTTCATTGAGCTTTTTGTTTTCTTTAAGTAATCGGTCGATTTGAGTTTTTTCTTCCTCTACTTTTACCGCTTTTTCATTAAGCTCTTTTATCAAGTCTTCGACTTCTCTGTTCTCTTCGGTCAAATATCTCTTCGCATCTTTTATGATACTATCTTTAAGACCCAATTTTTTAGATATCTCAAAAGCATTGGATTTTCCGGGAATACCGAGTATCAATCTATATGTCGGAGACAAAGTCTCAACGTCAAACTCAACACTTGCATTCATTACATCTTTTTTTACTATCGCATACTCTTTTATCTCACTGTAATGTGTCGTAGAAAAGATCCTGGCACCTATATTTTTAAGACTATCAATAATAGCTATTGCAATACTTGACCCCTCCGTCGGGTCTGTGCCGACACACAGCTCATCAAGTAATACCAAAGTTTTATCATTTGCATTATTTACTATATCTACGATATTGGTCATATGCCCTGAAAAAGTACTTAAACTTTGTGCAATGCTTTGATTATCCCCTATATCGGCAAATATCTTTTCATATATAGGAAGCCTGCTTCCGTCATTTGCGGGGATAAAAAGTCCGGACTGGAATAACAGTGAACATAGCCCCACTGTCTTTAACGTAACGGTCTTACCTCCGGTATTCGGTCCCGTAATTATTAAAGCCCTAAATTCTTTATCTAAAATAATATTTGAAGGAACGGCTTTATCCATTTCTATCAAAGGATGTCTTGCTGATTTTAAAACAATTTCTTCATCAGAACTTATTTCCGGCTTATGATAATCATTTTTGATAGAAAATCTTGATTTTGCATTTAAAACATCAAAGTAAAGAAGAATGTTTTCATTTACATTTAAATTACTCGCATTCTCTTTTATTTTACTTGAAAGTATCCTTAAAATAACTTCTATTTCTTTTTGTTCTTCTACTTCGAGTTCCTTTAATTTATTGTTTAAATTAACAATAGCTTCAGGCTCTATAAACAGCGTAGCTCCACTTTGAGAAGTATCGTGGACTATACCTTTTACTTCACCCCTGTACTCGCTCTTAACGGGAACAACGTATCTGGAATACCTTATTGTTACTATATTTTCGCTTAAGTATTTCTGATAAGTCTTAGAATTTATTATACTGTTCAGCTTTTCTCTTATTTTATTGTTTGTATTCTTTATGTTTCTTCTAATATCGTATAAAGTACTGCTGGCTTTGTCACTTATGGTTTCACTGTCTATTATCACTCTGTCGATTTCCTTTTGTAGAAATGATAAATCTTCTATATTATCTGCATAATCTATCAAGATATCAAAATTATCCTCTTCGCTGATATTTGATAATATATGCTTTTTGACCATCGCAGCACACTTTATACTCTTTGCAATATTGATAAAATCTTCGTTTATAAGCATACCGTCTTTGGTTGCTCTCGACACTATATCCTTATTTATTTTATATCCGTAAATAGGGATATCAGCATAAGAAATGGAAAACCTGATAAGTTCATCAAGTTCATTTAACTTATCTTTTATCAAATAAACATTATCGGTAGGTCTTAAATCCATTATTTCTTCTTTTGCTTCATCAGAGAAAGCATATTCGCTTATCTTGGAAATAATCTTATCAAATTCCAAAGCTTTTAAAGTTTTATCGTTCATTTTATTTTTTTCTGGTTCTCTTTCTTGTCCTCATATATTTTGTATTTTTATTCATTGGTCTTGATTTGTTGTTCTTCTTTTTTACAACCTTTATTTTTTGTCCTTTGTCATTGGTGGAAGGTCTCCTTTTCGGTACCCTCGACCCGTAAGTCTTTATTTCATTTTTAAGCCTTGCTCTTTTTAAATTTTTTCTATGCTGTATCCTTTTCTTAGTTCTATATCTTGATGATAGTACAAGTGCCATGATTATCAAACATAACAGTGAAATCATTATAAGTGCATTTGTAATTATGATATCTCTCGTAGAACGCATATCAACATCATTCTTTGAAAAAGCGTCTACGCTTTTAAAGAATTTTCCATTTAGATATACATTGATTTTGCCTATTTTATCATCTTCGCTTATAGAGTTTACCAATTCATAATCTTCGGTATTTGTTTTCTTTAGATACTTTGAGCTTGGTTCGAATGAAATCGTAAAATTATCCTCGGTATATTTCTTATCAGCATATACTTCAATATCTTTATTTACTTTTACCTTGAATGCACCTTGCTCTCCGAGTGCAAGGTTTCTTACGGTGTACTTATATAAAGTATCCCCCTCTTCTTCGATAGTAAGCTTGGCTGTCTCCTCATTTCCGTATTTAAGTAAATCTCTGGCAAGACCGAACTGCTGAGCAGTTGTCGGAGAATGAAGTACAACGGCATAATATCTTATACCCTGATCATTTTCACTTGAGCCTACGACACATTTTCCGGCTTCCCCGGTATATCCCGTCTTATCTCCCTTGGCGGGTTTATAGAAGTATTTGCTTCCTCTTAATATAAGAGCATTGTGTCCGGACCATCTGTGAGTTGTTTTATTTGTTGTCGTTTCATAATATGTAGAATCAACCACTCTATTATAATAGCTGAAATCATCGGCATAAGCGGCTAAAAGTGCCATATCGTGAGGAGTTGAATAATGATTTTTATCATGAAATCCATGGGGATTGTTGAAATGAGTTTTGCTCATCCCGATTTCCTTGGCTTTTTTATTCATTTCTTTCACAAATACGTTATATGCCTTATCTTTACTTATGTTCTTATCTTTGTTTATTACTTTCCCTACATTACAGGCTAAAACTATTGCAGCATCGTTGCCCGAGGGAAGCATCAATCCATACAGTAAGTCTTTATAAGAAAGAGTTTCGTTTTTATAAAGACTTGCCGTTGAACTTCCTGCGGGAAGCCTGTTAAGTTCACTTCCCGTAGTTACTTTTTTATTTAAATCTTTTATATATTCCAGTGTCAATGCGGCAGTCATGATTTTTGTCGTACTGGCAGGATACATCTTCTTATTTCCGTTGTGACTGTAAAGTTCACTTTTTGTGGAGTCCTCGTAAAGATATAATCCAATAGACGAGTCTTTACTTACTTTCGGAGCAGCCGCATATATATTTGAAGTAATATTTAATAATAATACAACGACTATTAAAAAGCTTGATAATGTTCTTTTTAATATGTTTTTATTCCTCATATTCTTCCTTTCTATAATCAATTAAATCTAAAATAATGTTATTTCTTTATTAAAGTTATCTTTGACTTCATCTATTTTAGATTTGTTTCCGGCTACACATTTAACCGATTTATCAATAAAATCATTAAACATATCATAATGTCTCTTTAAATCATCATTCGTAGTCGTTAGGACTTCTTTTCTTCTTCTCTTAATATTATCATATGTGTCAAGAGTATATTTTCTTGTTACATATTCCCTTAGTTTACTGTATACATTAAGAGGAGTATCCATATCCGAAATCGTTCCTATTATGAGCTTACTGATTTCTTCATCGTTTAAATCAATATTTTTTATATAATCAGGTATCTTGGAGTACATCTCATAAGTTCTCGCTACGTTAGGGTCCCTATATGAAACTAACCCTAGATTGCCGAACTTATCCATATGAATGAACGAACCATATGCTCCGCCCATAACCCTTACATTGTTCCAAAGGTATTCCGTAGATAAAAATTTCTTTAAAACAAGCATTGAACCTTCATATTTATATCCAAGTTCACTGTAACTTGCACCTTCGCCAACATAATTTACCATTGAAGGTAGATAAATAACAGTATTATCATCTGACTTCTTATAATCTATATTTATCTTTGTTTCATTACTGCATGGATATTTTTCAATAAATTCTTTAGCATGTTTTAAACTTTGTTTTTTATTATCTTTTCCTACTGTTATGATTACATCTTTTCTGGAATTTATTATTCTTTGAACCAGTTCTTTAAGTCCTTTTATTATATCATTTGCTTTTTTATCAAAGTTATCATTTAAATCTTTGATGAAATCATAGAATGGAATTCCATTTAAATGTGTTACAAACTTAGACTTTCTATTTATATTAGCGAGAACTTCATTAAGGACCATTCTGTGAGTGGCACCCATAAATCTCGACTGCATTTTAGAAACTTCTTCCTTAACGACATCTTTTAATTTCGCCTTATTATCAAAATCGGTTCTGATCAATAACTCTTCCATTATTTCATACATCTTGTCTTCTTTACTTGAAAAAGCCTTGACAGAACAAGTAAAGAAAGATCTGAACTTATCATGTTCCTTCATATTCTGATATGGGGAAATCGTAAATAAAATATCTCCCAAATTCTCGTTGATTTCATTATTCAAGCTTAACATATCAAAATTTTCTGTATTGAAGTTTTCAAAGCATTTAGTAAGAAGAGATAACATATGAACTTCTTCTTCATTATTTATCGGAACTTCATAATTTATATCAAGATAAGTAATTCCTTTTGTATCATCAGTTCTTATATAGATGTCATTATTATCTACATGCTCTATTTCCACATCATTTACTACTGATGGATTCACATCTATATCACTGATTGAAATCCTCGGTATCAATGCCTTCGTTTCTTCACTGTCCGGAGTTTTCTGCATTTCAAGCAAATTATTTGTATCTTTTATCAGTTCATCTATTTCTTTATCCGATAAGCTTTCCTTATATTTTTTTAGTTTATCACTAAGCTTATTATCTTCCTCATCAGATAAATTTTCTTTTGGAGATAAAATCACATAATTATATTTTTCGTTTTCTAGAATATATTCTTTGATTACATCTTCAAGAAGCCCGTGTTCAGCTTCTTCTTTGATTTCATTTAAAGCATTTTCATATTTTAAAAGAAGCATCGGATCCCCGTCATATAACCAGCTTTCCATAACTGTAATGCAGTATAACAGCCCCTTAGGATGACTTCCTGTATCCCCTTCTTTTAATTCAAATTCAAAATTATTGATAGCAGCTCTTATAATATCTCTGTCTATACCTTTATTTACTATATCTTTGAATGTGTTTATAATGACATCTTTAAATTCGTCTATTTTATCTTTTTTTGCATTCTTTGCGGAAATACTAAGTACCGGCTGAAGTATACCGTTATTATAATCAAGCATTACTTCATCGGCAATATCCGCATCTAAAAGTGCTTTTTTTAAATAAGATGAATCCGAGTCAAAGAGTATTTTTTCAAGTATATTAAATACAAGACCAAGCTTTAAATCAAGAACACTTCCAACACTGTAGTTTAAAGAAAGCAAATATTTATTATCGCTGTCTTCCCCATCATTAACCGAATAAAATTTTTCAACTCTTTTTTCCACACCCGAAAAATCAGTCTGTTCGGTAAGTTTGGAATCAACCTTCATTTTATCGTAGTTTTCAAGGTAATTCTTATCCAAATATTCAAGGTGACGTATAATATCGGTATCTCCGTATATATAAATGTAAGAATTGCTCGGATGATAATATCTCTTATGAAAATCTAAAAAAGTGCTGTAGTCTAAAGTCGGGATATATTTAGGGTCTCCGCCTGACTCATAAGAATAAGCAGTATCTTTATATAAATTAGATTCTATATTTCTTGCCAAAATATCTTCCGGATCCGAAAAAGCCCCTTTCATTTCATTGTAAACAACACCGTTATATTTTATATCGTCATTTTTATTTTCGATATGATAATGCCAGCCTTCCTGTTCTAAAATCTCCTTCTTATCATATATCAAAGGATTGAAGACCGCATCCAAGTATACGTCCATAAGATTTCTGAAATCAGCTTCGTTCAAGCTTGCAACAGGATACATAGTCTTATCCGAAAATGTCATGGCGTTTAAAAAAGTATTCAAAGAAGACTTCATAAGCTCTACAAAAGGTTCTTTCAAAGGATACTTTTTAGACCCGCAAAGCACACTATGCTCAAGTATATGTGCACTTCCCGTATCATCTACGGGCGGAGTCCTGAAAGTTATACTGAACACCTTATTTTTATCATCATTGGATACAAATAATAACCTCGCTCCAGATTTTATATGTTCAAATTCATAAGAAGTTGAATTTATTTCATTAACTTTTTCTATATTTTTAAGCAGAAAATTAGAATATGTTTCATTTTGTTTAAGTTCCATCACTACCTCCATAGGATTTTCATTCATAAATGTATATTATATATAATTTTGCTCATTTTATAAATACTTTATTATTATTATTTTTATAAAATTATTATTTATTATTATAAAGTGATAATATTGTTAAAATTTTATTAAATATTGCCAAATTACAACATATGCTATTGATAAAAAAAGTTTAACAATATATAATGGTAAAGAATATGCGAAGCATATATTACGGAGGTAAGAAATGGGCGATAATAACAGGAAGACTCAAGACGACATGCAAAGAAAAGTCAAAATGAGAAGAAAAAGAGTCAAAGTTAAAAAACCTAAAGATAATATAAGTGAAAGCACTTCACAAAAAGGTATTTTAGGTAAAAAGAGGTTTGGTAAAAACAAACCTAAAGGACCGAAGGGTAAAAAAATCACAGTTAAAAGAGTGATCGCAGCCATAGTAACGCTGGGCATAGTATGCTTTATAGGCGGCTTTTCGCTTATGCTGGTATGGATGGCTCAAGCTCCTGCTTTGGACTTGGATAAATTCGATTATGCAAGCGCAAGTCACTTGGTCGATAAAAACGGAAAATACTACCAGGAACTGCAAGGCTCGGAAAACAGAGAGCCGGTATCCATTGATGAGATACCTGAAATCGTACAGTTAGCATTTGTATCTATAGAAGATAAACGTTTCTATGAACACGGAGGAGTTGACTTTATAGGTACGGCAAAGGCTATTGTCGGAGTTCTTACATCGGGAAGTACAGACGGACCGGGCGGTAGTACAATAACTCAGCAGCTTATAAAACTGACTCATTTAACGAGTGAAACTTCTATTAAGCGTAAAGTTCAGGAATGGAAATTATCTATAGAGCTTGAAAAGAAACTTTCAAAAGAAAAAATACTTGAAGCATATTTGAATAAAGTAAATATGTCTCAGGCTTGGGGTATCCAGGCAGGTTCAAGATACTTCTTTAAAAAGGATGTAAGTCAGCTTTCCATTGCACAAGCGGCAGTCCTTGCTTCTATAATCAATGCTCCTAGTTATTATAATCCACTGAAATACGAAGATAAAGACGGTGACGGGGATTATACATTAGTAAAGGAAACAAATTCAGAAGGTAAAAAAGTCCTTGCTTATGATGAAAATAACAAGGAAAGAGCATTGGCAGTAGTTAAACAAATGTATAGTCTAAATCATATTACTCAAAAAGAATATGATATAGCAGTAGATGAACTTAAAAATAATAAAATAGGACTTAAACAAAATAAAAACCAAGGAGTATATTCTTACTTTACGGACGCGGTTTATGAACAAGTTGTCAATGATATAGCAAAAAAATACAACTATTCAAAAGAAGATGCATCGAGTTTTGTACTTAATAACGGACTTACAATAAAAACTACACTTGACCCTGTAGTACAAAATGCACTCGAAAAGACAGCGGAAAATGATTCGATATTCCCTTCTCAGTCTTACTCGGCAAGTGCTGCAAGCTCGGCAATGAGTAAGAAAAAAGGCGAAAAAATAGAATATAATCCTGAAGTAGGAATGACGGTAATACAAAACAAAACGGGATATGTAGCAGGTATTGTCGGAGGAAGAAATAAGACTGCGAGCTTATCAATGAACAGAGCCACACAAAAATTCCAGCCGGGGTCTTCAACAAAACCTCTAACGACATACGGTCCGGGTATTGATTCCGGACAGATAACCGCAGGTACAGCATTCAACGATACATCAATAAGTATCGGAGGGTGGAGACCTAAAAACTCAGGCGGCGGTAATCAAGGTATGATGACAGTCAGAAAAGGTCTTACAAATTCTACCAACACAATCGCTGTACAGGCTATGATGCAGACAGGTGCTGAAACTATAGTGCCATATGCAGAAAAATTAGGACTTGACATAGTAAAAGATTCGGACACAAATGACCTAAACCCTGCGGCTCTTGCTCTTGGTGGTTATACACATGGTCAAACAACACTTAATATGGCAAGTGCATACACTACATTTGCAAACGGCGGGGTAAGACAAACTCCGATAATGTATACTGAAATCACGGATAAAAACGGTGATGTTATAATAAGTAACAAATCTGAAAAAGTAAAAGTATTTGAAAAAGGTACCGCATTCATAATAACAGATATACTAAAAGACGTTGTAAAGGGCGGTACAACATACATTTCAATTGACGGAACACAAGTTGCCGGTAAAACAGGTACCACTGATGAAAACAGGCATGCTTGGTTCTGTGGATATACTCCTGAATATTCCGGAGCTGTATGGTACGGATATGACCAAAATGTAGTCACGGTAGACGGAAACACTTATCACTTAAATATCGGTACGTACGGGGGATCTACAAACGGACCCGCTGCATTTTGGAAAAATGCCTTCAGCGAAATATATTCCAAGAAAAAAATATCTAACAGTCAGTTTGCAAGTCAGCCTGATGATGTATATCAAGCAGCAGTAGACGGTGTTTCAGGCAAAAGCCCTACGTCCCTATCGTCTCAAGATCCAAGAGGTTCAAAAGTATATTCGGAATACTTCTTAACCGGAAAAGGACCTAACGGAAAAGATGACATCCATGTGTCCGCAAGTATCTGTTCGGCTTCAAAGAAAAAAGCTACCAAATACTGTCCTAAAGATTTAGTTAAGAAATCAGTATTGCTTGATTTAAGCAAAATAACTTATCCGCCGGGAGTGACAGGTAAAAACGAAGTAGGCTCCCAGGCTAAATACAGTCTTAAAGGAAAATGTGATATCCATAATAAGGGAACGGCACAAGCACTCACAATAACTATTTCCCCCGGAACTATCAATGTAGGAGAAAGTGCTACAGTGACTACTAAGATAACATTAGCAGACGGCTCTACTAAAAATGTAAACGCAAAAATTTCATCAAGCAGTTCGGGAATAGCTTCAGTATCCGGTAATTCAGTAAAAGGTGTAAGCGCCGGGAATGCAACGATTACGGCAAGTTATTCACAGGAAGGTGAAACTCTTACAGCTAAAGCGGGAATAACAGTTAAAGGTGCAGCAGCACCTACGGTACAGTCTTACGGACTTGATTCAAATTCCGTTACGGTAAATAAAGGCAGCGGTTATTCTACTCCGTCAGCAACCGTAACATTATCTGATGGTTCGACGGATTCAGCTACAGTAACAGTAACCGGAGAAGGCGGCTTTGACAGAAATACACCGGGAACTTATACTATTTCCTGCTCAATCAGTTATAACGGAGTAAAGCTGGGAAGTGCACAGTTCACCGTAACAGTCGTTGATAACAGCGGCGGCGGAGAAGAAGGCGATGATGACGATGAAGATGATAAAAAGAAAAACAGTCTA
The DNA here is from genome assembly GCF_938029165.1 of uncultured Anaerofustis sp. NCBI lineage: Bacteria > Bacillati > Bacillota > Clostridia > Eubacteriales > Eubacteriaceae > Anaerofustis > uncultured Anaerofustis sp. The sequence continues at coordinate 6,341 of NZ_CALHFB010000052.1, read as the reverse complement.
TCATCCAATATTATTGTAAATAATCAAAGTGCTTCTAATTACAGTATAGGATTTAGTTCTTTATTAAATGAAATATTTAAATAAAACAAAAACACCTGCATTAATGCAGGTGTTTTTTTATTATAAAAATTCTTTATTTTAATTAAAGTATATTTGTACATATTTTGGAAAAAAATATATTACAAATAAATGGAGGATATTATGGATAATTTTTTAGACGCATCTTTTTTAGTTATATGGAGAACTATTCTCTCTGTAGTTGTAATATTTTTACTTGCAAAAATCACGGGACCAAGACAAATAACACAGCTTACTTTTTTAGATTATATAGTAGGTATAACGATAGGTTCCATAGCAGCGGAAATGGCTATAGATACTGAGATACCTTGGTACCTTCCCATAATTGCAATGGGCTTATATACTTTGATGACAATACTTAGCGCATTTATAGCAGATAAAAGTATTCAAGGAAGAAAACTCTTTACAGGAATACCGGTAATACTTATCAATAAAGGCAAGATCATAGAAGAAAATCTAAAAAAATATAATTACGATATTAACGATTTACTAACACAGCTTAGAATAAAAGGATATTTTGATATAGCAAATGTAGAATTTGCGATTTTAGAAACAACGGGAGATATAAGTATACTTCCTAAAGAAAGTTACAGACCTACGATATTAAAGGATATTTCCGTTCCGACAACACAAAGCAGTTTATCCGCAAATGTAATCATCGACGGAAATATAATGGAAGCTAATTTAAGAAATATGAAAAAAGACAGAAAATGGCTTGATAATGAAGTTAGTTCAAGAGGATATAAAATAAAAGATGTTATTTTAATGACACTGGACAGTGAAGATAATATAAATATCCAATTAAAAAATCAGAACATCAAAGACGACGAAGACAATTATTTTTTATAGATTTGAAGGTTTAATATGAATAAATTACACAAAAGCTTAAAAATAAATACAGCGATAATCAAAAATCAATTCAATAATGATGATACGATAAGGTACAGACATTTTAACAATCAAGGAATTGATTATTTATTGATGTTTATAGACGGAATGTCAAACAGCGAAAGAATAAATGAGGACATAATAAAAGCAATACTTGAAAACAAGAAAATCGTCTTTAAATTTAACATAATAAAAAAACTGGAAGACAAAATACTCTATTCAAATGATGTAAAAGAAATAACTACCTTTGAAGATATGTTTTCCGATTTACTCTACGGAAATACTATCCTTTTAATAGAAGGGCAGAATACAGCACTAAGCATAGATACCAAAGGTTTTATGATGAGGTCAATAATGGAGCCTCCTACAGACAGGATAACAAAAGGTCCCAGGGAAGGATTTCAGGAAAATATACTCACCAATCTTTCTATGCTCAGAAGAAAAATTCAAAGTCCTAATTTAAAATTTGAATTTTCTTCTTTAGGTAAAATAACAAAAACAAAAACTTGTCTGGCATACGTCGACGGTCTCGTGGATAAAAAAGTACTAAAAGAAATAAAAAGAAGACTAAAAAAAATTGATATAGATTCGGTCCTTGATGTAAATTACGTCTTGGAATCTATAAAAGATGATAAACGCTCCCCTTTTAAAACAGCGGGAACATATGAAAAGCCGGATATCGTAGCAAGCAAAATACTTGAAGGCAGGGTCGCTTTATTTGTGGACGGAACGCCTATAGTTATGACGGTCCCGTATTTATTTATTGAGAACTTCATGTCCGGAGACGATTATTATTTAAATTATTACTTCGCTTCCTTTACCAGAATGATAAGGATAGTAAGCTTTTTTTTGGCGATATGTATCCCAGCGCTTTATCTTGCCATAATAACTTTTCATAAAGAAATACTCCCCAGCAATCTTGCAATAAGTATCATTGGGGCAAGAGAAGGACTCCCCTGCTCTTCCTTTACGGAGTGCATACTTATGATAATAATATTTGAAATTTTGGGAGAAGCGGGAAACAGGAGCGGCAGCGGTGCAAGCACTGCTCTTGGGATTGTAGGAGGGCTTGTAGTCGGACAAGCCGCAGTGGAAGCAAGACTTATAAGTGCACCTATGATAATAGTAGTGGCTCTTTCAGCAATAAGCGAACTAATGATACCAAGCGTAAAAGGTTCTACTATAATCTTTAGATTTATTTTTATCATACTATCATCTATGTTCGGACTTTATGGATTTATTATCGCATTTTTATTTCTTATAGTTCATATATCAAGTCTTGAATCCTTCGGGATGTCTTACACAGCAGATGTAGCATTCCACTCTCCTCAGCAGTTCAAAGATAGTTTCTACAGAGCGCCGTGGTTCAAAATGAATACAAGACCTGTAGATATGTCGGAAAAGACGGATAGGAGGGAATGATATGAAAGGTAAAAAAATATTATCTATAATACTTTTAACATTTATGATTCCCCTGCTATGTTCATGCTATGACTACTCGGAACTTGAAAGAGAAATATTGATATTTACTTTAGGGGTAGATAAAGTATCAGACGGATATGTAGTAAGTGCGGAAACTCTGGACGCAAGCGATTACGGCGGGGAGCTTAACGTAAAACCGGAAGTAATAACATCAAAGGGAGATTCAATATATGAAGCCCTCAGTATACTTGACGGGAAGTTCAATAACAAAGTAAATCTTACTCACTGCGAACTTATTATAGTCGGGGAAAAATACGCAAAAGAAGACGGGATTTACGATATCTTAAACCTTGTATATGAAAAAAATAATCTAAGATTTAATACTATTTTTACTACAACCTATGGCTCATCAGCCGAGGAAATATTAATGTCAAAAGAAGGTCATGAAACTTTTCACGGTTTTGAGATCCTTGAACAGCTGAGCAAGAATAAACTTTTCAGTGATAATTCCAGGGCATATAAAATCATAAATTCAATTGAAAACTCCGGTATAGAACTTACTCTTCCGGTTATAAAGGTTGCCAAAAGCGAAGAAAAGAAAAACTTTTATGCAAATAAAATTGCAGTCTTTAAAGGAGATAAGCTTGCGGGATATATTGACGACAAAGATGTAAATTATTATTCTCTTTTAATGAACGAGAAAAATTCAATTCAAATTAAAATGAAAGAAGAAGACAACCTTATCAATGCAAAGGTTTCATTAAAGAAAACAAGAACAAGTATTAAAAATAATAGATTAAATATTGATATGGATGTAAATGCATATATTGAAAGCAACGAGAAGAAAACTACATCAAAAGAAAAGTTGAAAAGTGCTTTGGAAAACAAGTTAGAAACAGATTTAAGTAACTTTATAGAAGAGACTCAAAAGAGGTTTAAACTTGATATATTCGGCTACGGATATCATTTAAACAATTATAAAGAAAAAAAGAACAATCAAAACTGGAATAAGTTTTACGAAAATTTAAATAGAAATATTGAAGTACACGTAACACTTAAAGAAGATATGGAGGAGTAAAATGGATAAACTATCAACAAAAGAAATGACATCTATGATGATACTTTACATGCTCGGTACGGCAATTATGACAGGCTATACATTCTACACGACTCCTCACCCGCTATATATAATAATTTCTTTCCTAGCGGCTTTGATACCGATAATAACATGCACCAAAATAATAAAAAACAACAAAAAAAATTTATTTACGGTAATAGACGACAGTTTTAATAAATTTTTTTCTAAGATTATAAATTTATTTTTTGTGATATATGCATTTATACTTGAAATATTTTATTTGAGATATTTCATTATATTTACAAAAAATAATATTTTGATAAAAACCCCTGTAATAATTACTACAATAATATTTTTATTGTTGATTTTTTTGACCCTTAAGAGAAATATAATTACCCTTGGGAAATTATCTACATTTTTGATACCAATAAATATTATCGTTATTTTATTTGGAATATTATTCTCGGTTAAAATGTTCGACATTAACAATTTAAATTCGCTTTTAACACTGAATATGGATAATATATACGATAATTTACTATTAAGTATAATCCTCCCCTTCGGAGATATAGTACTCTTCGGGTTTATAATAAATAATATAAACAAAAATGAAAATATTAAAAAAAGCTATTCTATTGCATTTACTGTAAGCTTTATATTAATCATGCTTATATACTTTACAAATATATTTGTACTTGGATTTCCGCTTTTATTAAAAGTCCCATATCCTACTTTCATTACCGTCGGACTGTCCAGTATAGGAACTTACGTGACCAGAATGGAAATAATCGTTGCTTTTAATTTCTTTATAACTACTTTAGTCAAGATATCCGTTTGTTCCTATGCCGCAATGCTCGGACTGAAACATATTATGAATTTAAGCAATATTAAAGAGATAAATATAATTTATACAATAATAGTATTTTTTACTGTTATGATATTACCTTCAACCATTAATAAGCTACTATTATTACTTTTTAAATTCAAGTGGTACTTCTTATTTACTGCATTTATTCTTCCTATTTTAGTGCTTATAATCTCTAAAATAAAAAACAGAAAAACGACTTAAAATATTACAGTTAAAATACAAATAAAAAAGAGATAATATAAAACTATCTCTTTTTTATTTGTTAAATTATTTATAAATCTAAGGTTATTAAATAATTACATATTATCAGTAAGCAGCATAAGAGCGGAAAGAGCAGCGATAGGAGCCGTTTCACACCTTAATATCCTCTTGCCAAGTCCCATTAAGGTAATATCGTTTTCTTTAGCATACCCGGCTTCCAAAGCGTCAAATCCCCCTTCGCTTCCTACGATAAAAGCAATATCATTTAAATTTTCATACTTGAAATCCTTAAGGCTTTCTCCCCCATTTTCGTAAAATAAAATTTTCATATCATAATCTTTTATTTCTTTTACTGCCTCTTTAAAACCAATCATTTCTCGTACTCTTGGAATAATACCTCTCCCGCTTTGTTTGGCGGCTTCAAAAGCGATTTTATTATATCTTTCTATCTTTTTCTTCATAGATTTTTTATCCGGTCTTGAAATACATCTGTTAGTCATTATAGGTACTATTTCATATATCCCAAGCTCCACGGCTTTTTGAACTATGGTTTCAAATTTATCCGATTTTGGAAGCGCCTGATACAGTGTGATTTTAACGTTTGGTTCGGTATCATTTTCTTTTTTTGATATTATTTTCCCCTGAACATTTTCACTATCTATTATCAGTTCACACTCATAGTCATATCCGTTCTTATCGCATATCGTGATATTATCCCCTTCTTTCATCCTAAGGGATTTTATTATATGTTTACTGTCTTCTTTATCCAAATAAAATTTATCATTTTCTTTATTTATGCAAAAAAATCTAGGCATTTTTATCTCCTTAAACAAAATATAAATCATTATACTATAATTCTATTTTTTTTTAAAGTCAGTGGAAAATAACTTCCATTAACTTCCTTGTTTTTTAATGGATAAATAGAATAACTTTACTATCCTCGGTAAAAATTTATATAGTGACAAAACTTATTAACCGGAGGAAATAAAATATGATACGTAAAGTAGAGATCTGCGGTGTGAATACCGCAACATTACCAAATTTAAACAATAAAGAAATCGAGGATATGTTAATAAGGATTAAGAATGGTGAAGAAGATTTAAAAAACGAATTTATCAGATGCAACTTAAGACTAGTTTTAAGTGTTGTTCAGCGTTTTTCAAACAGAAATGAGAATATGGATGATTTATTTCAGGTTGGATGTATAGGACTTATCAAAGCGATAGATAATTTTGATGTGAAGTTCGGAGTTAAATTCTCGACTTATGCGGTACCTATGATAATCGGTGAAGTCAGAAGATATTTAAGGGATAACGGAACTATAAGAGTAAGCCGTTCGCTTAAAGATATGGCTTATAAAGCTTTAAAATACAAAGAAGCTCATAAAGATACAAATCCGACCAACAGAGAAATAGCAAAAAAGCTGGGAGTTAAGGAAAAAGACTTGAATTTTGCTCTCGATTCAATAGTAGAACCCTGTTCTTTATACGACCAAATGTATAACGATAACGGTGACAGCATTTCACTTATCGACCAAGTGGGAGACGAAAAAAACAGAGAAGAAAACTGGACGGAAAAACTTTCCTTAAAAGAAGCTGTTGAAAAGCTAAAAGGCAGAGAAAAAGAAATAATCCTTAAGAGATATTATTTGGGAAGAACTCAAATCGAAGTTGCCAATGAAATAGGAATAAGTCAGGCACAAGTTTCAAGACTTGAAAAAAGCGGGCTGAGAAAAATCAAGAATGAAATTTAATAATGAAGATATGACGATTTTGTCATATCTTTTTATTTTATGCCCTATCCACC
>NZ_CALHFB010000051.1:0-8014 GCF_938029165.1 uncultured Anaerofustis sp. | reverse complement strand
GGGGTCCTTTCTTCCATTCTTTGGACAAGCAAAGAATGGCGGGTTGTAGGGTGGAACCCTACAAAAGGGTTTTAGGGGCAAAGCCCCATATTAAAAAACTATTGATATTAAAAACTTATTTTGTTATAATAATTATAACGAACAAAAGTTCTAAGACTATATGTAAGGATAATATTATGGCAATAAAAGAAATAGAATGCAAAAGCGCTATTAACAGAATATCAAATTCAAGACTTCCCTATCATCTTGATTTGAATGTATACAGAGGCTGTACTCACGGTTGTAAATACTGCTATGCCATTTACTCCAACAGATACTTACAATCGGATAATTTCTTCGGCGATGTATTTGTCAAGACTAATATAGTGGAAGTTCTCGAAAAGGAACTTAGAAAAAAGAGAAATAAAGATGTGATAAATCTGGGAAGCGTTACCGATTCTTATCAGCCCATAGAAAAGAAGTACAAGATAATGCCCGAGATACTGAAGCTTATGATAAAATACGAACAGCCCGTCATCATTTCAACAAAATCAGACTTGATACTAAGGGATATAGAACTCATAGATGAACTCTCAAGGCTTACTTACGTAAATATTGCTTCCACCATAACGGTAATGGACGACGATAGGAGAAAGCTTATCGAACCGGGAAGCGTCAGCTCAAAAAGAAGGGTAGATATGCTTGAAGAAATGAAGAGGACAAAGGCAAGCCGAGCTATTCATACCATGCCTATAATGCCATATATAACCGATGACAGAGAAAATCTGGAGGAGATATTTGCACATGGTAAAGACATCGACATAAATTATATACTTACCGGTCCCCTTAATTTAAAAGGAGACACCAAAAAGGTATTTATGGATTTTGTTAAAAATTATTTCCCCGATGAATACGAAAATATAAAAAATGTCTACGGTAAAGGAGCTTACGTATCCGGAGAATACAAGGAAGAAATGTATAAAAAAATAAATGATGTCAGAAGAAAATACGAAGTCAGCGGAAATTATATGAAAGGCATAAGAGATTTTAAAAAGAGTATTGAAGTTAAACAGCTTTCGTTATTTTAAAATCATAATAAATAATCCTATTAAGATTTAATCAAACAAAAAATAAGGACTTGGATTAATACCAAATCCTTATTTTATATAAGCATATACAAGGCTATCCAAAACTTCGCCGTTTTTATATACGCTTTTTTCTTTTCTTCCTTCAAATTTAAATCCGGCTTTTTCAAGAACTCTCTTTGAACCTTGATTATTTGAAAAGATCTCCGCATGGATCCTAACTATATCGAACTTATCAAAAGCTTGTTTTGTTATAATACCAACGGCTTCGCTCATAATGCCCTTTCCCCAGTAGTCTTCACTGAGCCAGTAACCTATCTCAGCACTCTTTCTATACACATCGTCCATAACAAAAACACCTATACTCCCCACTGCTTCACCATTTACAACGATAGCTCTTGTAATATTGTTCCCGCCTTCGTTCATTATGCAGTCCCTTACATACCACTCTGCATCTTCATATGTATAAGGATAAGGAAAAACATCCCTTAATTTACTTGCAATTTTTTCATTATTCCCATGTTTAGCAACATCTTTTATATACTTTTCTTCCCACTTTTTCAGTTCAAACTTCATATTTATCACCGCCCTTTCTCCTTAAATTTTCTTATAAAATAATCATAAAACAACTCTTTATTATTATCCAACTTTAATACAATTAAGTAAAATTTAAAATATGAACCATAATTAAAATGGTATAAGGATAACAAATATAAAAAAAGAGCAAAAAAATTATCGTAACATACCTAATATAACCGTCGGTCTTAACTAAATTACACATGTTTAATTTTGTACCATTATACTTTTATTGTTGACTTACACAAACCCATTTATAAAAAAGATTATTATTATATACAAATTTCCGACAAACAAAACTATTGACTAAAATCAATTTTATTTTCTTATTATATAACGTAAATCAATCATAAAATAACAATCCCTACTTATATAAAATCATTAACAACATTTATTTAACTTTTATATTTTACTATTAAACCTCATATTCGTATAACGTTATATATTTTTATTTTTAATAATTACAGCTTTATAATATGAATATTATAATTATATATATTTATTACTGTGTAACATCTACCCATTTCAGAGCATTGGAGAACTTAAAAAGTTCGTCACATGTAAGCTCTATGGCACTGTTTGCACTTCCGCATGCGGGGAAAACGGTATCGAACCTTTTCATTGAAACATCAAGATATGTCTTTACTCCATTAGGATTTGCAAAAGGACATACTCCTCCTACTTTGTGATTTGTAAACTCTTCAACTTCATCAGCACTTAACATCTTCGCTTTTTGGTTAAACTCTGCCTTGAATTTTTTATTGTCTATCCTTGCATCTCCCGCTGTTACCACCAATATGCAGTTATTATCTTCTGCTTTATCTTTAAAGGAAAGAGTCTTCGCTATCCTTGCACCCTCGGTATTCAAAGCCTTTGCCGCAAGTTCCACAGTCGCACTGGATACATCGAATTCCAAAACTCTATCTTTCATATCGAATTTATAAAAATATTCTTTTACCAATTCTATTGCCATATATAACCTCTGAAAATAATTTTTGTTCTATTATAACACATTAGAATAAGAAAATCTCCCTAACCAAATAAAAAAGCCCGAAGGCTTAATGTAGGGATATTATATTTCTTTTATAAAGAAAGAAACTTATAAAGATAAAGGGTCCATCCCTTAAACCCGTGTAGGGTTCCCCCCTACAACCCGCCATTTTTGCTTGTCCAAAAAATGGACAAAACGACTCCACTCAATCGCCGTGGAGGCTTATGGCGACTGGATTTTCTAAAACATGCTGCCCGCATTTCGTGAAACAGTCGCCTTCCCATCCCTTTAAAAAAATTTATATAAAAGAAATACTTATTTAAAAAAGGGGTTATAGTAGCTTCTCTTTCAAGAAACGCAGGCAGCGTTTCTTAGAAAATCGAACAGATTTAAAAGCCGTTACGGAACCCCATGAAATACTTATAAATAATTGGATTTTATATGCAAAGCAGTCACTACTCCAACCCATATATATGAAGTTTTACACTTTGTTAAAGCTAATAACTCTTTTAGGTGATATGCGGGTAAATGACTTTCATAAGTTTAATATCCCTTTTAGCGAAGTTCTTAGGCACCGCGCCCAGCAGGGTCGTTTTCCTTATATTGTGACTATTAAAAGACTTCGAAGAAGGCTTACTAAAATTTACTTAAGTAAATTTTAGATGTGTGAAACACAATTAATAACAGGAGCGAATTTGTGTTAGCAATATTTGCGAGTCGGACAAGCAAAAAATGGCGGGTTGTAGGGCAGAGCCCTACAGAAAAGAGGAGTGCGGGGAGAAACCCCGCAAAAGGGTTTTAGGGGCAGAGCCCCTAGGTGGTTTGTTTCTTTATCAAAGAAAAAGAAATTATTTTAAAATCTAAGATTTTATGGTATACTAAATTTGTTATTTAAAGGAATAATTATGGTTAATTTGGATATAAGGCTAAAAGCGGTGTATAATATGGCAGAAAAGTGCGATACATTTTTGGATGTAGGTTCTGACCATGGGTACCTTCCGCTTCATTTAATAAAAAATAATATAATTAATAAAGCTGTAGTCAGTGATATAAATCAAGGACCTCTTAATAATGCAAAGGAAAACTTTGAAATGCATAAAATGGGGGATAAGGCTAATTTTATACTCACAGGCGGACTTAGAGATATAGATACGACGGATATAGACGCGGTCTCTATATGCGGTATGGGCGGAGAGCTTATAATAAATATCCTTGAAGAGGATAAAATAAAGGCTAAAGGTTTTGATTATCTCATACTTCAGCCTATGAACAGCGTAAACCTTCTTAGGAAGTATCTCTATGAAAACGGCTATAGAGTTATAAAAGAAGATTTGGTAAGAGACAAACACCACTTTTATAATATATTAAAAGTCATACCTGAGAAAGATGAGAGAAAATTCGATGAGATATTCTTCGACTTGGGATTTGGGCTATTTGAAGAAGGAAATAAAAATTTTATTGATTATATAGATTACAAAATAAGAGTAAATAAAAAGATAATAGAAAATTGTAAAAGTAAAAATTCCCAAAATGCCAAAAAGGCAGGGGAAAAAGCGGATGATTATATAAATAGGCTGGAAGGGGTAAAAAAAGATTATGAGAGTAAAAGATGTAATAGAGTATATTAATGTATTTGCAAACGAGAGTTTTCAGTATGAGTGGGACAACTCGGGATTTCAGCTTGGAAACAGGAACGATGAAGTCAGAAGGATACTTATAACACTTGATATCACAAACGAAGTGATAGATGAAGCAATAAGAGAACACTGCGATATGATAATATCACATCACCCTTTGTTCTTCTCCACTTCAATGAATATAGAACAGTCGAGCATAAAAGGGGATATGATATTTAAACTTATCAAGAACAATATCAATGTCTATTCTGCTCATACTCCTATGGACGTTTCTACCATAGGTCTTAATATGTTCATGGCTAAGAAACTGGGGCTAAGTGATATAGAGCCTTTGGAGAGATATGTCAGCGATAAGTGCGAAGACGATGCAAACTTATTTGGTCTCGGTGCAGTAGGTAACTTGGATACAAGGATGCCTGTCAATATCGACGGACTTTTAAAGAAAGTCAAAAAGGCTTATAACACAAATGTATTAAAAGTAACGAATAATTACAACACTCACGGAATTTTGAGCAAAGTAGCTCTTTGTACGGGAGCTGGCGGAGATTTGCTTGAAATGGTCAAGGAAAAGAATGCAAAGGTATTTATTACTTCGGATACAAAGTATCATGAAATGCAGGAATTCGTGGATAATGACATAGTACTTATAAATGTAGGTCATTACAATGCGGAAATTTGTTTCCTAGAGATAATGAATGAGCTTTTAAAGATGAAATTCCATGAAATAGAACTTATTAAGTCCGAAGAAAAGAACGTGGAAAGCTTCGCTTATTTCGTTTAATTATAGGTAAACAAATGAGTGATAATAAGAAAATCATGCCATATATAACGGGATTTCTTTATTCCTTTATATTTGGCATTTCTTTTGCCTTTACCAGCGAAGTCCTTACTGTTCTTCACCCTCTTCAGCTTCCTGCGGTCAGATTTTTGTTTGCGGCTTTATTCATAACAGTCCTTTATTTCTTTGGTGCATTCAAATTAAGTTATAAAGGGAAGGATCTAAAACCACTGATACTCCTTGCCATGTTTGAACCTTTACTGTATTTCATCTTTGAAACCTATGGTGTCAAGCTTACAACATCTTCTCTTTCGGGAACGATGATAGCTACTATACCCGTTGTTGTATGTATCCTTGCGGTCATTTTTTTAAGGGAGAGACCTTCCTTTTTGCAGTGGGTATTTATCGTGATGTCGGTCATAGGTTCTGTTATAGTCGTTATGGGTTCCGGGAGTTCGGGAAGTAATACTTCCGAGATGATAGGTATATTGTGTCTCCTCGGCGCTGTTATTTCTGGAGCGGGATATAATATAATGAACAAGATAGTCTGCGAAAAGTTCACCGCCATAGAGGTCACGTTCTTTATGATGTGGTTTGCGGCAATCACTTTTGGGATCATTTCCATATTTTATTCCAAAGGCTTAGGGGGATATATTGCTGCATTCACAAATGTGAAAGTACTGCTTATATTACTGTATCTCGGAACAGTTTCGTCGGTGCTTGCATTTTTCTGTTATAACTTTACCCTTCATAATCTTCCCATCGCACCTGCTGCAGCATTCGCAAATCTCATTACAGTGATTTCCGTAATTGCGGGAGTGTTCGTAAGGAAAGAACCTTTTACCCTCATTCAAATGCTCGGAGCGGCGATAATCGTGGCAGGCGTGTTCGGAGTGAATTTGTTGGGAAATGATGAGAATGATGGGCTGTCTGAATTTGAGATTGAGAGTTAATAAAGTAATTCAATGTAAATAAAAAAGCAGGGAATATCCCTGCTTTTTTATTTAAAATCTTTCTATTGCTATCCAATAAATAACTGGTAAACATTGAACCGATGAATTATTAAGATATCTTATTTGAAATGTATTTTTTTCTATATCTATTGTATGAACTGAAAAAGTAGCGCTACCCAATGCTTTGTTTTTACTAGTTGAATATGGTGTAATAAAAATTCTCGGTGGTTTGCTAAATGAAGTTCCATTTGGGAAAATCACTGTTATATCGTTTTTTGCATTGGGTTTTACTATAAATTGTGGATTTTGTCCATGAATTATGTTTTTAGGAATATAATTTTTAGTATCAAGATAGTATTGTTTTCATAAATAGAAACGTTAACACCAGCAGTGAGCTTATTCTGTTTTGTTTTATTGGCTGTCTTATGGATACCATTATGAAATATTATTAAAATATCTTATCGTAATTTAAATTATTTATAAACTATGTGTACAGTAAGTTATTTTTCTGCTTTTTATTTTAAATGTAACTTTTATAGAGAATAACTATAGGATGTACATTTCTTATGGCTGTTTGTTTTTATTTTATTTAAGGTGTTTTTTTTGATTATTCTTTATAAATCTAAATATTTTTTTAATATTTTCGTCCAAAAATAAAGCACGTTTATTTTCGTTATATTTCACAGATATCATTTTATAGTGCTGTATCAAAGTTTATAAATAAAAAAAGTTTAAGCTTACTAGGTGATGATTATCATTATATTCATTAATTAAAAATCAATAAAATCTAAATTCTGAAAATTTTATGTTAAATATATTATATTAAATCATAACATTAAAATTTTCTTAAAAAACATTGGTTACCTTGTTTTTTTATCATTAACTGACTATAATTGTTGTTTAATGTAAAATTACAAGTCAAAATTTATTTAAAGATTAAAATGAACTTAAATGAAAAATTGGTGTTATCGAGAAAAGGTCTTGACTTAGGAAGAACTTGTTTCTTACTTATATATCATTTTCATGGTGTGGTTTTGATTGATTGAAATATAACTTGATTTGCGGAGGTAGAAAATGAAATTAGCTAAAAATAGTTTTATATGTTCGGGGATATTATTTGCACTGTTTGGGTTTTTTACTTTTATGGTAATAAAGGTAGATGTCAGTGCAGCAGGACCAAATCAGTCCATGGTAGGTCTGTCCGCTGTCAATAAGTTTATCTTTGACAGTGTGGGGGTGAACGATATATGGTACAAAATGACTCAAATTCTTGGTGGTATTGCAATACTTACCGCGTTTGGTTTTGGTGTTTTGGGACTTGTTCAGCTAATCAAAAGAAAGAGTTTATTCAAGGTAGACAAGGATATTTTGCTTCTTGGCGGATTTTATCTTTTAATAATCGTAGTTTATGTCTTATTTGAAAATCTTACTATTAATTACAGACCGATACTCATAGACGGTAACCTTGAAGCTTCCTTCCCGTCCACTCATACAATGCTTGCGGTATTCATCATGTCCACTGCAATCTATCAGTTTCACAGCAGGATAAAAAATAAGAACCTCAGATATACTGCCGAAGGAGTATCATCCGTAGTTCTCGTACTGACCGTTGTCGGTCGTCTTCTTTCCGGTGTTCACTGGTTCACCGATATAGTATCCGGGGTGATTATTTCTTTTGCATTTGTTATGTTATATTATGCTTTTGTAAAATATATGGATTTCTTTTCAAAGAAACAAACGGATTAAGGGGTTCTACCCCTTATACCCCGGCACTTATTTAAAGATAAAAAAGTGCCAAAAAATCTCCGCTCAAGCCGCGGAGGCTTAAAGCGACTGGATTTTCTGCAAAATGCTGCCCGCATTTTGTGAAACAGTCGCTAACCCCAACCCTATAAATAAAAGTTTTGTTTTATGTTAAATGTTATAAATCTTTTAGGTAATATGCGGGTGAATAACTTAGGTAAGTTTAATATCCCTTTTGCCGAAGGCTTAGGCACCGCGCCCAGCGGGGTCGT
>NZ_CALHFB010000050.1:0-249802 GCF_938029165.1 uncultured Anaerofustis sp. | reverse complement strand
ACTCCTTCACCTGCAATTTTATACTGCACTTCATTAAATTTCTTTTGTTTATTTTTCACTATAAGATAGTTAGGTATTTTATCCGTATTAAATGTAAAATTAGCAAAATCCAAACTGTTAAAATCAAAACCTGTAGTAGATAGTTGTGTTATAAATTTATAATCTTCTTTCTTATTATTTCTAACATATACTCTAAGTGATGAGTTAGGTATAGTTTTTACTTTTAAAATACTTCCTCTTTTGTTAGTATTTTTTAAATGATTTATTATATCAAAGTTATCAGCTTTTGTCGTCAAATAGCTTTCTATTCCGACACCATTATCTGAAAATGTATCACCATTGAATAACCCTATCTCGCCGTATTTAGTCCCAAAATATAAAAATTCTTCATCGCCTTTAGTAAAACTCTTTAAATAACATGCTTCATGAAAGTCACCTTCATTCTCTATGCCTATATGTTCAAAATAAAACCACTCATACTCAAACCCGCTGTTTTGTTTAAATGTAGCCCTTGAATCTGCAAGATACATATGTCCGTTTACAAGTATACACATATATCCTTTATATTCCATAGCCTCGGCGTCACCGAAATTGCTTTCTCCAAGCAGCTTTTTGTTTACATTTTTACTTCTTGAACATACAAAGTTTTCCGAATAAATATCACTGCTTAAATCCGAATATTGAAGTCCGTAAATCCCTTTGCCTGTTAAGAAACATATGTCATCTGAAAAATTACAGGAAAAACCTATCGCTCCAAAACTTGATTTACCGGTTTTCATTGGATAACTTTTTTTTGTATCCGTGTAAGTATTCCCCGTCGAATCCGTAAGCGTAATACCGGAACTGCTCGCTGTATGATAATAAAGGTTAGTCCCGCCTTCTCTTCCGTCTTTAAATACCCATAGTACATTACCTCCTACACAAAGACTTGTTATAGCTTCATTATCCGCCCCGTCCTGATAATAGTTAAGGTCTCCTATATATTCCGGATTATTAAGTTCAGAATGGAATATAGCATTTCTGTAAGTATCGTTACCGCTAAAGAAAAATCTGTTATCAAATCTAACAGACATAGTACACTTATTTATTCTATCAGCGTATCCTGATATCTCCTTTTTAAACAAAATAATGATATTGCTTTCACCAAGAGTTAAAGGCTTCGGCGGTGCATTATTAAAAGTTATGGTTCCTTTTGCAGCATCAATACTGCTTATCTTAAAACTTTTTGTTTCAAATGTTACTTCACTGCTTCCGTCGGCTTGATAAGAATAACTTATTGCCGTACCGTTTACTACATCAATATAAGTATCATTTATCCATACTTTAATATTACTCAAGTTTCCGTCAATTCCGGTTGTATCTAATGAATAAACTTTATTTGTTGAATCTCCGATAAAAGCATTTTTCCTATAAGGAGAAAGTATATTTATTTGCTGATATACATCTCCCCCGCCTAAAGGAGCTCTGCTCATTGTTGTTATAGGAACAAAAGGAATATCAAGCTCACTATCACTTGTAACAGTTGTACCGTCTAACTTATTAAACTCTGTTTGTATCCTTGTACTATCTGATACTTTTTCTAATATATGACTTAAATTATTTCCTTCATTTTTAATATAGTATCTGTAATAATTCAGACCATCTAAAATATATAACTTTTTATTATACATAAAGCTGATTGATTTTTTCTTATTCATACCCGATGAAATAATTTCATCATTCTCGATACTGCTGCCTTCATATATTAAATAAGGACCTACATGATATATTCTGTGATTAGATCCTGTATCTTCAAAAAAATGTATTCCATATATTTTTTTATCTATCCCTTGCAAAGCTAAATTAGTATTATTAAAATCTCTTACAATATTAAATCCTTCTCTTGTGACTATTGCTTCATCATCACTATTATAATCTTTCCACATATTCACCATATCCGGTGATCTTGTTACTATTACATTTCTTGCTTCTTTCGAGAAGTCTACCCCTCTTATATTTTCATATGTTCTTGTTACCTGAGCCATATCAAATACCTCTTAAATCTACTTGTTCCACTATGCCTATCATACTGTTTGTTTCATTATCCAGTGCTTGTATAATCTGACTTGCCTTCTGTGAAAACGCTGTATAGTTTGCCGATGTATCCGTTATAAGGATATCTCCCGCAACCATATAACATAGAGCAACACAAGCATTTTGACTTATTTCAAGTTCATAGTCATCTATATCATTATCATCTATCTCTGTTAGGTCATCAGCATAAGCGTTATACTCTACTTCGATAATCCCCGTAAATGTATTTTTTACATATAACTTTCCGTTTAAATACTTATAATTTATTGTATCTAAATCACTTTCCAAAATTTCTACGCTTCTTAATTTACTTGCTCCCGCTAAAGAGTATTTTGTATAATAATTGGGGTTATCTGTATTGTCTGTGATACTTATATCTTTAAGCCTTATTATTCCTTCCTGATTAGCTAGAAATTGATATTGTAGATTTATAAGAGGGATAAGTTTAGTATTTATATCTGCGTCATCACTCCATGTAACATTTAAATACTCTTCGATACTTCCTGACTTAGTAGCGTTTGTACTGTATTCTTCAATCAAAGCTAATATATGTCTTTTTATTTCTTTTACTTGTTTTACACTCATATATTACCTCCTTATACAAAAATAAAGGGGGTAGTCCCCCTCTATTATTTATACTAAGCAATTTCAATTACCGAAATAGTAACGGCAGCAGAAGCTTTACATTTTATTAAACCTCTGTTTTCCCCAGTTGTAATATTAAATCTGCCGCTTTCCAAACACACCAATGTCTCTTTGCCTGCTCCTAAAGTAACTTCTAAATCTCCGTTTTCTACACCTTGTACACCGTCACCATGATAAAAAGTAACCGTAGCGGTAGAGCTGCCCGCATTTGAGACCAGCACCGCTGTTCTTGTGTTATTACCTCCAAAATCTATGTACTTCTCAGTTGTTGATAATGAAGCACTTTCAATCTCAACTCCATCATTTCTTATTCCTTTAGTTATATTTGCTAAAACAGTTCTTGCCATTTTATTTCTCCTTTTCTTATTTATGAGCTTTAATTGTATATAGTTCTTTAGGTCTTACAACCTTAGCCCCAAATACCATTAAGCCCTTTACTGCATCTTGAAAATATGATTCAGGTCTGTATTTTTCTACCTTTTCAATCTGTTTTCCTGCTGCAATAGCTCTATTTGTTCTAATCATTAAAAAATCATCTGTTCCGTTATTGTATAATTGATTACTCATCTTTACATATGCCGATTTATATTGTCCCATAACGCCCAAAGAAATTAAATCATCATTTTTTGTTTTTAGTTCAATTACAGCATTTTCAAACATATCATAAAAATTAGGTGTCATTTCAATAACTACTCTTTGTGTCATTGGTACAGAGTTATTTCTTAACCACACCAAACCTGCGTCAACTGCCGCTTTTAATCCTGCTTCTGTATTTAATTGTGTTGATGTTGCTTTATTACCGGAATTTTTAGCCATAGAAGCAATAAAAGTTTCATATTCTTCGGCTAGTGCCGCCGCTGCTTCCTGTCTCATTACATTTTCAGCACCTTTTTTCATTCCCGGTCTGTCTGTATCATCAATACCATAGTTATAATATTTAGCTTGGTCGATATCCATTACGATTTTAGTAGCATCAAGTCTTTCCGGTCCGTTAATAGCTTCCCCCGTATAGTCCGCTATGGTAGGTCTTGTTGCTCCTAAAATCTCCACTCTGTTTCCTAATTTTATATCTCCTGAAAATTCCTTTGTACAGTCTTTTTCGAGTACCGTAAACTTTTCTAAATCTCTTAAAATATTCGCTGCTTCTACATTAGGTGCAAAGTTTGAATTAGCACCCTTTTTAGTATTTGCCATTATTTATTTTCTCCTTTTCTTACCACTCCTCAGACGATTTGTTGATTGCATCTAGTAACTTTGGATTTTTAAGCAGTTCCTCTGTCGTAAACTCTTTCGCCTCGTCTAGGGAATAATGATTTTTTATTTTGTTACTTTGTTTTTTACTCCTAACACTTCCTGCCGGTCTAGGCTTTTCTATTTCCGGTTTTGTTGTGTATCTTTCATAATCACTGTATATTTCACTTAGCGAAATATCAGCCTTATATTTGCTTGCAAATTTGATAAAATCTTCACTTTCAAGTACGCTTGAATCTTTCCCCTGTTTTTCAAGCTCATCTTTTGCCTGAAAAATCGCAAGCTCTCTTTCATAGGTCCTAAACTGTATTTGTTCGCTATATGAAAGTCTGTCTTTATCTCTAAGTCTTTGATATTCTTCTGCTACATCCTCAATCCCCCCTTCCAATACTTCATTAGCTCTATCTTTTGCTAATACTTCTTGTTCGTGCTTTGAAAGCCCTTTGTGATATTCCGGAATAGTCACATCTTGATCTTCAAAAGCTTCACGTAATTTTTTATTGAGTTCTCCGATTGAAATATCTTCACCTTCAAATTTCATGCCGCTTTTAAGTGTGTGTATAAGTTCGTTATACTGTTCTTTTTCGGCTTCGGTTTCTCGTCTCACTTTCCCGAATTTTCTATTTATTATTCGGTCTACATCTGCCTGTGAGAATGTTTTTTCTTCCTCTTCCTGTATATCTTTATAATCAGAAACATCTTCAAGGCTTTGCTCCTCAACATCTTCTTGTTCTTCTTCGTATAGAGTTTCGTCTTCTAACTCCTCTTGCTCTTCTTCCTCTAAAGCATCATCATCTTCTAGGATTTCTTCATTTTGTTCATATTCTTCATATGCCATTTTTAATTTCTCCTTTCTTCCGTTTAAAGCCCGTCGGCTATAATCCCGCTTTATGCCCGTCGGCTATAATCCCGCTTTATGCCCGTCGGCAATTTTGTATAAAAAAAGCACCTATAAAAAGGGCTTTTTATTACATCTATTTACTTTTATTTTGTTACATCTTGATAAAACAACTGTTTGTTTTCCCCTTGCTGCTGTAATGCCTGAGCATCTGCCTGTTGTTCAGCCTGCTCAATATTAGCGTCCATTTCAGCTTTTTTCTTTTCAGCTTCTTGGTCTAATATATTAATCTGAGTTTCTTTTTCTTTTCTTCTTTGTAATAAATCAAAGAATGGCTGTCTTGGTATCGCTGAATCCGGCTTTAATCCCATTATCCACTCTTCAAGGTCTATCACTCCCGATTGTAATAATGTGTCCATACTCTGCTGATAAGCGTACTTATCAAAAGGTGTATTAGGTGTGACATCAACTTTTACATTAACTTCCAACTTTTCAATTATTTCTTTTGGAATAACCTTAGATATGTATATTTCTTTTTTCTTTACATCTCCTTGTGACTTTTCTAAATCTATCAGCTCATTTCCGTTACCTACTCTATTGTTAATAATACGCTCATCAAAATCAGCTTGTCTTTTTTCTTCCGTTTCTTCAATGGTTTTTTCGGAGTAAGGATTAGAATTATCTACTCCTTCCGGCACTGTCGGTTGTTCGTCTTTAATACTTTCTATATCTTCTTTTGTTATTATTGTCTTTCCTTTTTCGTCCGTATATACTTTCCACATTTCAAATACAATATTAGCTATATCTTCTAAAAAATCTTTGAATCTTATAAGCTGTTCAGTCATTGTCTGTTCACCCTGCTGCTGAACTGCCAAAATTGCTTGTCCCGAAGCTCTTTCAGGATTAATATTACCTGTTAGCTGGTCACCTGCTCCCGAAAGTTCTCGTGTATGTGAAATAAGCTCATTCTTAAAATTCTGAGCGTCAGAGCTTAACGGTACCGCATTGATATATCCTATAACTTTAGACACATCTTCTACAGTTTTATCCTTAGTGTATATAACACTTCCTACCTTGTTTACGGCTGTCGGATTAGCTATCCTATCTCTGTTTACTACCATTTTGGGATATGCTGTCATAGTGATTGCAGCACTTTCTCGTGTCGCGGTTTTATTAACTTCTATCTGATTTGCAATAGTTGCTTTATTGATTTCACCCATACCTCTAGCACTACCCTTAACGCTTTCCCAAACAAAGTGAGCTATCGGATATCGTTTAAGTCCTAAATCTCTTAAATCTTCTATAACACAGGTTTCCGTAGCCTTAGAAAACCATACAGTTTCGTTTTTCTTTTTAAAAAATGATATGGTAGTTACCATATCATTAACTTCATCATTCGCATAATCTCCGGCTTGATATTCCGTTTTATTATCTCCGCATATTTTTTTTATCTCTTCTTTCGTTAAACTGTTGAGCCCCTCTTTTCTATTCCTCTCAGCCTCTTCTCTTATCTCTCTTACACTGCTTCTGGAGGTAATTATTATATAATCATTTTCCTGTAAATTTTCACTATTTTCATTCTCGTAATATATTTCTGTATTATCTATCAGTTCCGGTATAATTTCTCCTTCTTTTATATCATAGTTTAAATAAATTATTCCTTCTCCGCATATACAAGCGTCTTTTGCAATAGTTCGTGTGTATTGATTTATTTTTTTATTTTCCCACAAAATCGCTATATATTCATTAAGAGAATCACATATATCAGACATTTCAACTTGGAAACGCGGGTCATTATAATTGTTAGGATTGAAAGTAATATCATAACCATTACCATTAACCACACCTATCTTGTATTTAACGATAGGTTTTAAAAAATTAAGAGTTATAGGTTCTACAAGCCCTTTTTTCAATCCCTGCCATTGATCACCGTTAAAAAATCTGAATGCTAAATTAGTATTAGCATATAAATTTTTACGTGATAAGTAATTTCTACCTTTTTCTAACAATTCCCATTCATTGGTATATTCTTTCATTTCTTTTTTTATCATTATATTACTTAGTCAATCTCTAATTGACCTTCTCCTGTTCCGTTATAATTATCAATATTAGACCAGCTCTTTTGTAAATTATCTAAATACTTTTCTTCTGCCGGTGTTATATCCGGTTCTCTTTCTTTTGTTTTATCTTCGTGTGCTTTTACTTCTTTCCCTTTTGATAATTTATATCCATTTTCTAAACCTCGGCTATAAGCTGTTTGTACCGCATACACCATTCCTGCGTTATATACTAACAACATAATAAATAATATTATTTCTATATTCATAATTCCTCCTATATTACCTCTATATTCTCCCCTATATCGCTGCTAATTGTTGTTTGTTTCGGTTTTTCAAATTCAAAATTATAATGTTTTTTCTGCCTGTATCGTGTGTCTATTACCATTGATTGCTGAGTCCTTATTTGATATGCTATCGCTAGCCCCATTACCAAGTCGTCATGTGCTCCCATCGCCGCCTCGGGTCTGCCTTTCTCATTCCTTACGAATGACAGCATTTCTTCTAATGTACCTTTATCTACTATCTTTTCGCCTTCTTCCCTGACTATTTTTATTAAATTAGCTATTATAACCGGTCTAGTCGCTTGAGTTGTTTTAAAACCGAATACTTTGACAAGCTTATAAGAATACGTATCTTGTCGCTCCCTCACATATAAATTAATATAACCTATCCTATCTAATTCTTTATTTGGATAACTTGAGTAATTGTCTTCAATACCTATAAGAGCATCATTATAATATTTTCCAAGACAATACATCTGACGTGCGTATAAGTCCTCATCAAATGTATTTTTCATTACACATACTTGCTCTCCGTTTGTGTTATCTATTACATGAGCAGTAAAACTATCAGAACCGTCTCCCGCAGTATCCCCACCAATAACATAAGGTATACCGTCTTTAACGTCCTTATATATTTTGATGTATCCTGTCGGGTCATCTATCCATTTAATATGTGTAATTTTAAGTCCGTTCCAAAGATAAGAGAAGTAACCCACTTTAATCGGCTGTATTCTTTTTGCCAGCTGTGCATTAACAACATTCACGTCAAACACACTTTCGCCTAGCGTACCCCATTGCCCCAAACAATAAACATTATAATAATAGGGGTCCGTATCCTTGTAGCTCTCCAACTCCCTCTTATAATCATCATCAATAAACCTATTATCTTTATAAGTAGTGTGAAGATATGTAGCTTTTCCTGTATCTATTAAGTCTTGTTTTATCCAATGATTTATATCTATAGGGTTTAAACTCATCACTATCTGCTTCTTGCTTTTTCCACCTCTAAGTCTTACGTTCAGCTGTTTATAATCGTTTTCTTCATCTTCACTAGCTTCTTCCATCCACACGTCTGTAAGCTCTCCACTGGCAAATGTAACAGATTTGATTTTTTCTACATTATCAAGCCCCTTGAATATTATCTGATTACCATTCGGCTTACAGGTAATACTCATATCACTTTTATTTACTTTAAATATATCATTCATATTCCAGTTATTAATGATCTGATTAAATAATGAAAATGTAGAGGTCCTATTAGTATCTCCTGTTTTTCTTACGACTAATACATTACATAATTTATTATTTAATATCTTATATATATATCTCTGCACCACAAATACGCTCTTACCGCTCCCTGCACCACCATAGAAAATAAGAAGCCTGTCTTCGTTATCTATATAAGGAAGATACACTTCATTAAATACTTTTTTACTTATTTTTACTTTTTCAATCATCTACTAACTCAACTTTTATTTCTCTGTTTTTATTTTCAATTTCAAGTTTTTCAGACCATATACCATAACGTTTACCTAATAATTCAGCCGCTCTGTTTGCGTCACTAAGCTTAGAAGGTATTTCTATTATTTCCGGAACTTCTTTTTTGACTTTTACTTGCTTTAGCTTTCCATTTCCCACGTCTTCATACCTGCTTTCTTCGTTAGTAAGGGTAACAACTACACTCTCAGTTTTTTCTCTACGCATAACTGATGTTAAATACTCTAAAACCTCTTTTGTATCAGCTATTTTGTCACTATTCATATCCTTTATTAATTTTTCTATATAACTAAGAACATCTGCATTTTGTAAATTTTTAGTTGCTGAGTTTTTTGCACTCTTCTTTGAATATCCGGCAGCTATAGCTGATAATTCAGCACTTCCCGTTTTTGCATACTCAATACAAAATTTTATTTGTTTTTCTGTCAGTCCTTTCATTTATCATCACTCTTTCTTACTATCTTACTATAATAAAAAAGACAACTTTTGTAGTTGCCTCTCAAAATTCATATTAATTCATATTAACACTATAACACACTTTTACTATCCTAAAGTCCCGAATTAGTTCCGATTTAGTTCGTAAATAGTTCCGATTTTGTTCATAATAAAAAAAGAGGCTATAAAAGCCTCCTTAGTTTATTTATTATATTCTTTTTTGTTTTATAATATACAGTTTTAGATAATCCCATAAGATTATATACATCACAATCCGCCATTTCAGCAAAATATTTATGATCTACAATTTCTTTTTCTGTATCAGATAAACTATTTACCGCACTTTCAATTTTATTTATTAGTATAGTATTATATTTAATCCTCTCAAGATATAAATCTTTTTTACTAATCATATTTATAGCTTCTTTTTCTGTAGGATTAGATATATTGCTCGTATCTACTTTTAAACCGTCATAAGATATAGCTGATATATGATTTTCATAAATATTAATTTCTTCTATTGATAGTTTATCACACTCAATTTGTGTCTTTTTTAATTTATAATCATATAAAATGGCTTCTGTCTTTTTGTATCCTTTCATTTACCACCTCTATAAAAATATTATTTCTTCGTCTCGGTTATTATACATATATTTAACTTTTTACTTATTTACCCTACCACCTTGAAATAATATTTTTTCAATGCTTCTTTCCCGCACTCAGCTAATACATCCCGAGCTATTTTTTCATGTTTAAAATAATCAACGTTTGCGTCTACAAAAATATCTCCAACTACGACCAATATAATCCCTGTTTCAGCGTTCAACTCCAATTTATATACGTCTGTAATATTACTTTGCTGGTTATTATATATCCAATCATCAATTTCATCTCTTGTCATTTTATTTTCTTCAACAATGTTTAATACCCTGCAAGCTTCTTCTGCTTCTTCTTTAGTTTTATATACATTTCCTTTGTTGTAGTTGCGTGTATCGCGACAATATCCATCCCAATGTTCCCATATGAATGTATATCCTTCTTTTCCATAACCATATCTTACACGCCAATATTGCTCATTCTTTTCGGGTTTCCACCTTTTAGATTTTGTTATCTCAAATTCAATATTTTTAGCATGCAAATAACTAGCATCGCATTGAAGACAATTTTTATCGCATGTTCTATCAAAGTCATAATTCGTGCATGTATTACATAAAATCTCTCTTATTTCTTTTTCTGTTCCTGTTATTTTTATCATTACTTTACTCTTCTCCTTTCTAATTTAATATTTTTCTATTTCATCACTTTTACCCATTTTTGTTTCCCTCAGTCGTGTTACTTGTAAGTCTATATACCGCCACATGAACATGTGTCAATTTATCATATTTCTTCCCTATTACTTCTACATCTCCTCTTTTAGTCAATTCCGTCAGCCTTGGAGCTACTGCTTGCCTTCCTCCCAATAATACTTGACCCTTTTTAAATAATATTCCAGCAACTTCTCTTGCTGTATAATCTCCTTTTTTTAATACGTCTTTTATATACATATATAATATTTTCTTATTTACCTTATTTAGGCTTTCCTTCCTAGTTTCTGCTGTTATACTCAACTATCTCAACCTCCGTTCTCGGATTTTTATTATCAATAAATACCCTAGATCCGTCTGTACTTACAATTATTTTAGGATTTAATGAACTATCGTCTTTTAGTACCCTTGCCTTTACAAGTACGTCCATTAATGCACTTTCTAAATTTGTAATATCAACCCTGTAGTTGCCTTTTCTGTAATATGTGGCTTTAACGTTCACAGGATAATCAATCTCTTGTTTTACCTCATATGGTATCAATAACACCGCCTCTTTTTCGTACTTTTCATATGCTTTGCTTGGCAACACTTTTTTATATTTGCCACAATTAACTATCCTTGAACTGTTTTTCTTAGTAACGGGATTTAGCGGTATTGTAAATTTAATGCTCATTTTATCCTTCCTTTAATCAACATAATATTTACTTGCTATTTTTTCGTTTATACGTTCAATCTGCCTGTCTATTTTTTCTATTACTGCTTGATTGAATTTATTAGTTTCTTTGTTTGATATATTTAATTTTATCTGTAGTATCAATATCCAAACATCAGCCAGTTCTTCTATCGTGTTCTCTTTATCTTCTTTCTCTATGGCGGTAATCAGTTCTGCCATTTTTTCTATTAATTTATGTAACTGATGTTTTTTGCCATAATGATTAAATATCCTGTTCAGTTTATTTTCTATAGGCTCCGATGTTCTTTTTATTGTTTTTTTCTCCATTTGAATATCTTCTTTTTTGCAATATTTTTTCATTTGACATTTGGCACAATGTTTACCGCTTTTGCACCATTCATTTGACCTATAATCATTTAATCTTGTTGTTTCATTCATATATAATTCCTTCCGAATATTTTTTCAAAATCCAGTTCCGGATATACTTCTTCAAATCGTGCTTGTCCTGCTTTCTGCAAACTCTCAAACAGCTCTCTGTCATTATGTATGCCATAACTTGCAAACACGTGCCAATCTGCCCTTAAATATACCCATAGACCGTATTTCTCGCTTAACTCTCTTTGCTTTTCTCCTCTGAATATATGATGTTTATGTAGGTTGTTCCCATATAGAGGTGTGCCCGTTATGAAACACACCTTTTCGTCCTGCATTATGCTTTTTGACATTTATCTTTTTCAGTCCACAGTGATTTTAAGTTAGCTATTTCATCAGGTGTCTTAGTATCAATACCCAGCTCCTGTGCTTCCTCAACTACATAATCTATCAAGTCACTCATCTGTTTACTGTCATATGTACTTGACCCGTGATACATAATAATTTTTACTCCGCCGTCTACTTTACACATATCCAGTTTTTCGGCTACCCAACCTATACCGTTGCTTTCCCATACCGATATAAACTTATCTTCGTCACCCTCCTGAACCATTGCAAACGTGAAAACGCCCTTTTCCCTTATAGCTTTCCTGTATACATCTTCTTTTGTTGTTTTCCCGCCTAGGACCTTGGCTATTTCGTCGCATAGTAACCACATATAACTATTAGCGTCTATACTTCTTTTTTTCCTAAATGCTTTAACATCAAAGACAAGTTTTTCTTTTTCTTTGTATTTATCTGTAAGCTCTTTTATTGTCTTTTCTTCGTTGCAGATTATTGTTAGGATAGGTTTATGTGTGTATAAATCTAAATGCAGACCTTCGATTTTTCCCGTAAAACTCATATATCCTCCTTATAATTATGTATCAATACATTTATTTTCACATTTAGCATGAACAAATCCATCAATTCTATAACGCCTAGCTGTAATTGTTCCCCCACACAACGGACATGTGAATGTTTCCTTTTCTCCAGCTTTTATAAAATCACTAATATTGTTCATATTTGCAAGTATTATTGTTAATCCTTCAACTAATTTATCATCCATACTAATCTCCTATAAATAATCACCATATGTGACTTTATTTTTTATATCTATTAATTTAATTTGTTCACCGCTAAAAGGGCATATCGTCATCGTCCATTTCACTGAAGCCGTCCATTGGGACCCCAAACTCATTATCGCTTTTAGCTTGTGATTTTTTATTGTCGTCTTTATTTCCTAAAAACGTTACTTCTTCCGCCACTACTTCTGTCACATATCTTTTGCTTCCGTCATTTGCGTCATAGCTTCTTGTTTGTATCCTGCCTGCTACAGCGGTCTGTCTTCCTTTTGAAAGGTATTGTCCGCAAAGCTCCGCAGTTTTTCCCCATGCAACTATTGGAATAAAGTCCGTCCCTCTTTCTCCGTCCCTTGACTTGAATGTCCTGTCTACTGCTAGTGTAAATGTACTTACGCTTGATCCACTGTTTAATACCCTTGTGTCGGGGTCTTTTGTTAATCTGCCTATTAAAACTACTTTGTTTAGCATATCCCGTGTACCTCCTCATACTCTTTGATTAAATCCCTGATTTTTCTAGGTTCTTCGTCCTCCCATTTTATTGATTTAAATATGTGTAAATAAATATCTAGTAAAAAATACATATTGTCAGAATACCAAAATCCATTTTTTCTAACAGGAGGGAAAAGAAAAACTATTAACTTGTTACCGTTTCCTTCTCTGTCCCTTGTAATATATCCCTCTTTCCATGGCTCTTTTAAATTTTTAAGTATTATATATTCATCATGTGTTATTGTCGGGAATAATCTATTTGTTAAACTATCTGTATTCCAGTTCCAAGGGCATTTTTCTTTCATGATACAATTATTTTCACTATTGAGAAATGGACACCCCTCGCAACCTGAACCATTGTTAATACATGTATCTTTTATCATGTCCAATACATCTATAAATTCTTTCCTTTTCATTGTTTATCTCCTATCTTGTTTTTACAATATTTCTTTCCTGATAAATTCAATTTCTCTTGGTCTTCGTTTATGTTCCATACACCAAATCATATATCTAGCTCTTTGCAAAATTTCATCTATGGTTGCATCATCACGGGCTATTGTTACGGGGTGATTTATAAATTCATCTACCTCAACCATTAACGGATTTTCCTTTTGTTCGTCGTTCAAAACGTTGAAATTTAATATTCCGCGGGGTGCGTCTAAAACATGAATTTGTGTCTGCACCTGTAAATAATATGCTTTTGGTATATTTAACTTCGTACCCATGTACTCCGAATTGAATTTTCTTTTAGCGTACATCGCGAACCAGCTTTTTAACCCGATGACCTTATTTTCAATAGGTATGTTGGTTTCTGTTTCCCTAGCGTCCAAACTTGCGACTAATCCTTTTATTTTGGGGCTTTCAATACGTTCATTGAATATCAATTCTTTCCCTGTTAATTTGCTGTAATATTCTAAACATGGCTGTTCCAAAATATCACCTGCGGTTATATGTATGTTATCTAAATCTTCATGGGGTCGTTTCCCCATTTTTTCCTCCCATAAATGCTGGGCTTGAAGAGTATCAAAATTGCTTAATTTATATATTTCACTGGCTCCTAATTGTTTACGCCTTTCTTCTCTTTCTTTACTATTTAGCATGTTCCTTTTGCTCCTCGTCTAAAATCAGTTCTAATTGTTCAATCATTTCATCATATTTACTTGGATTTAATAAATCCTTTTTAAAATCTTCTTGTTCTATCCCTAATTTGTTATATACAATTTGATTACTTCCATAACACTCTATAGCATCTTTAAATAACTTGGTTATTTTTTTTTGCTTAGATGTTATTTTTTCTTTATCTTTTTCTTCTATTTCTGTTCCCGCGATTTCTTCTGCGCTGGCGATACTTTCTTCAATCCCAAAACCTAAAAACGCTAATGCTCTACCTACTGCCGATGTTTCGCAGTTTTCTATATATGATGTCTTGTTTATTCCGTTTCCCTGAACTTCGCTTGCAATTCCCGTTGATAAAATACGTCCGTTTTCATCTCTTACGATCGCTTTTATTTCACACTTAATCCCCATCGTGCTTTCTTTATCGCTTAAAAGTTCTGTTTCTATGGTTCCGTTTGGTATTAATTTTCTAAATGCTATTACTCTTTCATTTACCATTGGATATTCTTTTGTTATTTCTTTGTATTTTCCGTCAGGTTGTTTTTGTTTTCTTGTAAATGGAATAGTCTTCATATCCTTAGAAAATTCTTTTATTTTTTCATATGTAAAATCCATTTAAATACCTCGCATTCTATCAGTTTCAATATCTACACCCTCCCAGTATGGGGCGTATTCTTTCACACAGCTTATTCTTTCTCGTTCTTGGTATGCATCAAAACATAACTCACATTTTATCCCCTCTTCGGTTTCAAAATAATTTTCGCCGTTTTCAAATTCATGCCCACATTCACTACATGTCATTTAAATCTACCTCCGCCGTAAAATCTTCGTCAAACGGTATCTCTTCACCGTCTTTTACATCTAAAATATTTTTATGTATTAATTTTTTATATTCAGTCAAATAGCGTTCTGTATTTTTTAACTGCTTTTCTAAATCACTGTTATGGGCTTTTAATATCTTTCTTTCCTCATCGCACTGTACGATATAATTTGTCAGTGAATTGTATTTCTTATTGCTCATTATTTTCATTTGTATAACCTCAAATTCTAGTCTGTGTTTATTTCTTCACAATCAGTGTTTAATACGCATTTACCGTCATAATGAATATCAATCTCTGATGAATAATAACCATTCTGTTCTGAATAACACGGGATAAAAAACATATGAGTTCCCACGCTTCCAAACCTAAAACCACCCGAAACCGATTCGAATATTAAGTTTTCATCAAAATCAACGCTAAATGCTTGTTCTTCAATTTGTTTAAAATCCGCATAATTATCTTCGCAACAACTGGGCACGTGATGGTCTATAATTTCTTTTCCGTTATCAAATAAAATTCCTGTTTCATCTACTTCTTTAATTCTCATTTGTATAACCTCTTTTTAATATTATTTTTTCTTTAATTTTCACTCATCATCTTTTCAATATCTTCTTCGCTGTAATACTCATAATCAATATCACTTTGAATTGTTTCTTTTTTAGATTTTGAGTTATTGTTTTTCTTTAATTCATAAATATCTTGCCAGTTATTTCTTATTGACTGGTCTATAATCGCTATCTTTTCCTTTATGTCCCCGTCTGATAATTCATTCAGCCGTTTTATAAATCTTGTCATTGCTCGTGATGTCAACGGCTTCTTAATCTCGTTCCTAAAATACATAAAATCTATTATGGATTTTTCTAATTCTTCAGGCTCGCCCTTTATATATTCTTTTATAGTATTAATATTTAATATTATATTTTTATTATTATCTTTAAACTTTTGTTTAATAGGGTCTTTAACTTTTCTTTGGGGGGTATTAAACATTTCTTTAATAGGGTCATTAACAATTCTTATATACCTCTTTAATATTTCTTTACTACCTTTTTTGTATTCTATCTCGGTTGTTATGTACCCTTTTTCTGCCAGTGATTTTATCCATTTTGATATACTGACGGTTGTCACACCGTACAGTTCTGCGAAATAGCTATTATTAGCCCAGCAATACCCTTTTTCGTTGCATAATGACGTTATTTCCGCATATAACAATTTTGCATTCGGTGTTAAATCCCTGTCATACCTAACGTGTGCGGGTATAATCGAATAATACCCCTTGAAATTATCCATTCATTAACCCCCTGTAATATCCGGTAATAAATCCAAATCCCCACACTATACCGAAAAATATTAATGCTGATATTGTCGGGTGGGTATTGACAAAATCACCGATAAATGCTAACATTCTAATATAAATATTTATTGAACTGAATTTCTGCGTGGTGGCGTTTTCAGTTCTTTTTTTATGCTTATTCATCTGGAACCTCCTCCCCTAAACTTTTGAGTAAATCTTCTAAAACAAATACATATTCTGATATTTCTTCCATTTCTTTTATCTTTTTCAATATATTTTCTGCGTCTTTAGATCCATCTTCGTAACAAAATTCCCCGTCTAAATCGTGGTCTAAACGTTGCAGTTGATATAGTACCTCAGTTCTTCTAGTTTCTACTTGGTCTACAATGAACGCGTCTGTTTTTTTTAAAACTTCTATTTCTTCAGAACTTAATGTAATTTCTTTTTTACTTATCATCGTTTACCTCCAACATTTCCAGTATTGGTATTTCCGCCCAGTATTTTATATTTATTTCTGTTAATAACACATGTTTGTTTTCATAAAAATCACGGGCATTGAATTTTTTGTATACATATGAATATGGTAATTCCGTAATATTATTTTTATCGATATAACACAAATAATTACCGCTTTTGTTAGGTAACTCTTTTTTTACATCATGCCATTCTATCGTCGTTTTATATGTTTCCATCTTCTCGTCTCCATGTCCATAAATCTAAATTGTCTATAATATGTTTTCGTATGTTATCTCCTACGTATTTATCTGAACACACTTTTACAATATCTAACTTTGAAAATCCTCTAGGTTTTATGTATAAATCATCATCATACTCATTTAATGGACAATTTAAACCAGTTTCTAAACCTATCAATACATCATCAAACGTATTAAATATTTTTGCATTTTTTAATACTATGTATTTTTCACCGTTTCTTAGCTGAACGATATCACCATTGTTTAAATCTTGTTTTTTCATCTCTTCATCTCCTTATTTTGCTATCCCACTAGCTTTAATTTGCTTTAATTCAATTAATTTTTCGTGAACCCCTTCTGTAAATTTTCCTTCTTTTTCATCATCCGAAAATATATACGGCATTGCTATATATGGCATTTTAATAATATCTAACAGTTTGAACATCTCAGCTCTCGACCATTCGTATTCGCCCGTCATTCTTCTTTTCACATAACTTTTACTCTTTTCCAATATAATTGGTAAATCTCCGCCTAATGTTATTCTCATACGTTTTAGCCAATATCTTAGTTCCGGATAATGTTCTATTCTCATTACACCCTCCTTTCTTCTACCTTTATCATTAAGAGTTAAATTGTGACTACGAAGTATATATGCTCTATATGACCTCCTACTTTCATAAATCGTATATATGATAATAAATTCTAGACTTCGTACCCACATCTTAACTCTTAATGTTTGGTTATTAATTTTTAAACATTGTTATAATTATTTACTTTTGTTCAAATTTTTGAACGTTCTTTGTAAAAAAATAAGTATCAATCTCTTCAATGTTAATATCAAGTAAATCTGCACTTTTGTCTATTTCAATCTGAGAAAATGGTATTTTATTATTCAGTTTTTTAGACAACGTTTGAGGTGAACAACCTAACGCTTCAGCAAACTTTTCATTTGTTCTGTATTTTTCAGTAATTTTCCCAAGTAATTTACTATAATTAAACAATTTTTTTTACCTCCTTCGTTTTAAATGTTCAACTTTTTGAACTTAAATATATTATATTATCTTGATATAATAATGTCAATAGTTTTGTTCAATTTTTTTAACTTTTTCGTTAAATCGCTTGAACTTTAGTGTAAAAATATGTATAATATATTTAAATATATGAGGAATAGTAAAATGAAAAAAATATCAAATACATCAGAAAGATTAAATTATATATTAAATTTAAGAAATTTAAAGCAGGCTGATTTAGTTAGAAAAACTAATTTACAAAAATCTGCAATCAGTCAATATTTATCAGGTAAAGTTGAGCCCAAACAAGATAATATATTTATTTTAGCAAATGCATTAAGTGTAAGCGAAGCATGGTTAATGGGTTATGATGTACCAATGTATAAAGATATATCAAATGATAATTTTAATATATCAAACGAAGAAAAAATATTAATAAATAAATACAGACAGTTAAGCGAACAACAGCAATTTAAAGTAATGGGTTATATAGATAGCGAGCTGCATCACGCTGAAACAGCAAAGGAAAGTACCCCTGTATATAAAATTGACAACAATACACACTCTAAAGTTGCAGAAGAGCAAAATATTTATAATATAAATAAGCCAAAGAAAACGATAAAACGCCCATTGGTTGCGGATACGGGTGACAACGGGTATGTAGATATGGATTTAGATTATTTAGAAAAATTAGATGCTGAATCCATAGAGGAAATGAATAGAGAATATGAATACAAAAAAAAGACAAAAGAATTATTAAAAGAATTTAATTTAGATAATCCTGACGAAGATAAATAATTACTATTATTTACCATGATAAAATCCTACTTTATTCTATTAAAATAATAAATGAATTTTAATAGAAAGTAGGAAAACATAATTGAACGAAGCAAGGGAACAATTTATAATCAACACAGCAATACGAACAGTTTTACGGTCAAATGTAAAAACATTACCTGTCAATATGCACGAAGTATGTAAAAGTTTAAATATTAAAACACGTAAATTTAGTGAAAGCAAAGCATTTACAGATAAAATTCGGCGTAATGAAAATAATAATGCGTTTACATTCCCGGGGGTAAATAACATACTATACATATTTTATAATGATGAAATGATACCATATGAAAAAGTTAGATCAAGTATAGCCCATGAGATAGGTCATATAGTATTAAAACATCTATCAATATTGGATTATGAAAAAAATAATGAGCTTGAAGAAGAAGCTGAATTATGTGGAAGATATATTTTGATACCTAATATCATACTGGATAAATGTAAAAAATTTAATCCTAAAGATATCATGGTATTATGTGAAACAACATGGGATTTAGCAAAGGAATTTTATAATCAATCGGAGGTTGATATAGAAAATAAAGAATATATAAAATTAAAAGAATTTTTGTTGAAACAGTTTGAATATTTTATAGATTTTTATAAGTAGTTTTGAAAAAGTTTAAGGGGAAATATTATGAAAAAAATTTTATCAGTTTTATTAGTATTAATTTTAAGTATTGGTTTGTTAGCAGGCTGCGGAACAAAAGGTGATACAAAATTTAAAGATAGTGAACTATATACTAAAGGATTAATGGCAGAAAAAGGATATATAATAGGAGATGTAGATGAGATAAATGAGGGAATAAATTATCATATATCATTAATTAATCAGGATCAGGATAAAAAAGAACATATAGGACTTATAGATTTTGAAAGTAGAGAGAATGAAACTTATAAAAATGAAGGTACTACAGGAATAGTATATAAAACAGAAACAAATAAACTTAAAGTTACATATGAATTTAAAAAGGATAAGCTTATTTCTTTGTCTTTATGCGGTCAAGGAAATAAAGATTGGTTTACAACTGATTATCTAGCTTATATTGTTGCCATAACCAACGTAATTTGTCCTAAACAAGGGACAGAAGATATGCTTGATGTTATTTTTTCTGGGAAAGAAGAAACAACGTATAAGTTGAAAAATAAAGGCTTGATTTTAACACAGTCTGTTATTCCCGATGATAAAATAATTTGTTTCTTCTTTGTTGAACCTTATAAAGAAAGAGAAAAAACAAATATACATAATAAAATTAAAATATAAAAATAAAATATAAAAAACTCCCCTATCTAATATAGACAAAAGAGTTCTGAGGTGCTTTGGCTAATACACCTATAATGGATATAAGTATTATATACCTGAAAGTTATAAATTGTCAAATAAATAATTTAAACAAGTAAAAAGCCCCCCTAGCCTCTACAAAGGCTAAAAGCTTAGAGAGTGCATTACATATAATATAATAACAATACTTATAGCAAATTTTATTATATGTAATACGCTTTTATTTGTCAAACCAAATAAGCGTATTTTTTATACCCCTCAAACGCTATCCCACTAGCAATAGGAGGTATATAAATAATGGACGCAAGAACTAACACGGCAAAATGGTCCAAAAAATATAAAAAATGGAGGATTAAAATACAACGAGACGGAGTACCTAAGGAATTTACCTGTACTACTCCGGGTAGAAAAGGACAGCGAATTTGCAATGCTAAAGCTGACAAATGGCTATCTGAAAGAACATTTAACGAAAACACGACTTTAGAACATCTTTCAGTGTCATATTTAGAAAAAGTAAAAGATTTAGTAGGAACTAGTAGGTATAAAAATATTTGTTCACAGTTTAATAAATGGATTTTACCATACAAGGGTAAAAAAAGATTTAGCAAATTAGAAGAAGACGATTTGCAGGATATACTAGATAAAATGTTCAAAGAAGGTAAGGCAGCAAAGCATATAAGCGGAGTTAAAGGAACAATAGAAGATTTTCTTAAATTTGCTAGAAAGAAAAATATAACAAGATTAATACCGGAAGACCTACAAATAAATCCAAAAGCAAAAAGAGAAAAAAAAGACTCTCTACAGCCAGATGATCTATATACATTGTTTAATAATAATAAAACTACATATTATGGTAAAGAGATAAGAGATCCATATATTTATATTTACCGTATGTATGTTGTCACAGGACTGAGGAGAGGCGAACTTATCGCATTAGAAAAAGAAAAAGATATATTAAATGCCCCCGTAATTCGTTATTTTAACAAGAAAATAATCAATGTTAATAACGACACCTTTCTAAGGGTAAACAAGTCTATAAATGAATATGGAGAACTTACAGAGGGAAAAACCGAGAATGCTTATAGGTACGAGATATTACCACAACTAGCATTAGATATTATAAAAGATGAAGAGAATTTTCTGAAAGAAAATCATGTTATCTCTAAATATCTTTTTCCAGAACTAAACGGTAATCATTTAAAACCGCAATATATTTCATCTAGATTTAAGAAGTATGCAGAATATCATAAATTGTCATGTGATACATTACATGAATTACGACACACGTTTGTTAGTTTAAATGATGATGACATAGAAGATGAAACAATGCTTGAAATTATAGGACACGGCAATAAGAAAATCACAAAGAATTATAAGCACGTCGTGGTCGACAGATTATCAAAAGCAAGTAATGTAATTGACGAAAGAATGCAAGATGTATTAGAATATGGGGAAAAATTAAAAAAGTGTTCCAATGTGTGGTCTTTAAAAAAATAAAAACCCCCAAAGCCTTTCAGCTAAAGGGATAGAATGGTTTGTTTAATGGCGGAGAAGGAGGGATTTGAACCCTCGCGCCGCTTACACGACCTATACCCTTAGCAGGGGCACCTCTTCGGCCAACTTGAGTACTTCTCCGTAATCCGAATAAAAAAAAGATATTCAGTTTAATCTTAATGGCCGAGAGGGTGGGATTCGAACCCACGTGGGCTTGCACCCTAACGGTTTTCAAGACCGCCCCGTTATGACCACTTCGGTACCTCTCGGGATTCATTAAGCTTAACTATATTATCATATAGAATTATTTTTGTCAACATAATAAGCCTTAATTATAAAATATTTTTATTTATTCCCGCTCATTTCCTTTGACTTTTCGATACTCGAAAGAAGTGCATCTATTACATTACCTCTAAATCCAGAGTATTCGAGAGCATTTACGCCTTTTATGGTCGTTCCCCCCGGAGAACATACATTATCCTTTAATTTTCCGGGATGTTCCTTCGTTTTAAGGACCATCTTTGCCGCCCCAAGAACCATCTGTGAAGCGAGCTTGTAAGCCATTTCTCTCTTAACTCCGCTTTCCACCGCCGCATCCGCCAAAGCTTCTATGAATACATACACAAATGCAGGTCCGCAGCCGCTTAGGCTACCCGCAGTATCTATCAAGGCTTCTTCAACGACCTCGCTTTTACCGAAGCTACCGAATATCCTAAGTACGTCTTCAAGATCTTCAAAATCAGCATTCTCCCCGGGACATATAAGGCTCATTCCCTCCATTACCATTGCGGGAGTATTCGGCATGGTCCTTATAAGCCTTATTTTCTTACCAAACATCTTTTCGACGTTTTCTAATGTCTGACCCGCCGCTATGGTGACTATCAAAGTATCATCACTTACACAGTCCTTTATTTCGTTTATTACTATATGATAAGCATTGGGCTTTACCGCAAGGAATAAAATGTCGCTCTTTTTCGCAACTTCCTTGTTGTCCATGGTAACATTTATCCCATATGTATCTTGTGCATTTTTAAGGGTTTTATCCGTGGAAGCGCTGGCGATTATATTTTTTTTATCAGTCACACCCCCGTCAATGATCCCTCCTGCCATGGCTCTTGCCATATTTCCAAACCCTATAAATCCCACTATCTTGTTCATAACACTATCTCCTTTTAATATATTTCTTCTTTCATCAATGATATTATACCAAAAACCACGTATCTTTAAAGAAAAAATCGCTTTTTAATTCTTCACAAAATTTATCGTACTCGGGACACATTTTGTATAAGGTACGATAAAACCACTTTTGGTGATTTCTAAACCTCATATGACACATTTCGTGAAGCAGTACGCTTTTTATTATATCCTCGGAGTATTTCACCAGACATACGTTTAGGCATATCCTGTCCGTCTTAACGGAATAACTTCCGAACCTTGTCTTCATTATCCTTGTCCTTAAAGTAAATTTCCTTCTTATACCCACTTCTTCCGCCCTCAGTTTACATTCACAGATGAGCTTTTTGTTCAGTATATCATCAAAAGTCTTTTTAAGATAATCGTTTATGAGCACAGTTTGATATTCTATGTCATCTTCTTTTGAATATAAGATAAATTTATCTTTTTCAAGGTCTATTTTATCCTCATCGGATTTTATCACATCTATCTTATACCTTCTGCCCAGTATACCGATCGTCTTGTCCTGAAGGTCATCCACCTCGGCATACCGCTTTTCCATTATTTCAATTCTCTTTTTTATCCAGTCGTCTTTGAGCCTGAGTACGTTATAGACCCCCTGTGTCGTAAGCTCCTTATTCGCATTTACCACCACATTCAAATCTTTGTCTATTCTTATATATAAGTTTTTTATATTTTTTCTGTTTATTATTACGTTATAATCCAAATCATTCATTTACTAAAAATACTTCCTCTTACTTAAAATACTTTCTCATCAAATAAAAACTAAATCCTACCACGGAAAGGCTTAAAAATATAACCAGCGGATATCCGTACTTCCACGCAAGCTCCGGCATATATTTAAAGTTCATCCCGTACCACCCCGCAATGAGTGCAAGGGGAGAGAACACTGCGGTGATTATCGTAAGGGTCTGCATCGTCCTGTTCTGCTTTATATCCGCCTGTGCCTGATACAGATCCCTGAGATGCCTTGTATATTCCATAAGCATATCTACTTTCCCGTTAAGCCTTACGACTTTATTTGTAAATATCCTGAAAAGCCCTTTATATCCGTTTATGAATATGTCCTCTTCGTTCTCCTCAAATACCATACCCATTTCTATAAGCTGGTCGTAGTAATTGCTGAGTACCAGCAGCTGTCTTTTCATATTTACTATAAAATAATTGAAGTTCTTTAAGTCTCCCGTTAAGACCTTGTCTTCGATTTCGTTTATGTTCGTCTCGAAATGCTCCAGATATCCCAAATCCCCGCTTATGAGTATATCCAAAAAGTCGTATAAAAAATGTGATATGGACGGATTTTTCCATTCTCTCTTCTCTTTTATACTTTCTATTATGGGCTTTACAACGTTGTCGCTGTCGATAAAATATATCCTATGATTTTTTATATAATATCCGAACTTCCCCTGCTTTAAATCTTTTCCCATTTTGGGGATAAAGAAAGTCCCCACTATTACATCTCTGTATACTTCTGATTTTGAAAAGTTTATATTGTCAAAATCCGCATAATATGTCGGTATGCCTTTATCACGGCACGCCTCGTGCCACTGCTCGAGAGTAAGCAGTATCACCACATCGTCTTTCTCACTTACATTATCTAAACTTTCTATCTCTTTAAGTTCATTGTCTACTTTATAATACATCGTCTCACCTCGGTACATCTATAATATCACATTTGCTTACTATATTTTACCACAATATTGAGTTTTTATTTATTACCTGAAGACTTCGAAGAAGTCTTGTGAATTTTACATATGTAAAATTCATATGTGTGAAACACATCAGGTAATACGAGCGAATTTTCCTTCTGTAGGGTTCCACCCTACTAACCACATAAGGGGCTCTGCCCCTAATACCCTTGTAAGGGACTCCGTCCCTTAGGAACCCTGCGAAGTTTTTTCCGAAGAAAAAAAACTTCGAGAAAAGTTCTTCCACTCATTCGCCGTGGCGGCTTATAACGCTTCTCGATTTCCTAAGAAACGCTGCCCGCGTTTCTTGGAAGAGAAGCTACCTCCACCCCAATAAATAAGAATTTTACATTTTACTAAAAGTTATATATCTTTCAGATAGTATACTGGTGAATGATATCCATATTACCTGAAAGAGTTATTAACTTTAATTTAAGATAAAACTTATATTTACAGGGGGTAGGGACAGCGACTG
This sequence comes from uncultured Anaerofustis sp., assembly GCF_938029165.1. Classification (NCBI taxonomy): domain Bacteria; kingdom Bacillati; phylum Bacillota; class Clostridia; order Eubacteriales; family Eubacteriaceae; genus Anaerofustis; species uncultured Anaerofustis sp. Next base: position 224,860 of record NZ_CALHFB010000050.1, on the reverse strand, counting down.
TTCCCAGGAAATCGGGAAGATTTTCTGAGGAAATCCAGTCGCTTTAAGCCTCCGCGGCTTGAGCGGCGTCCTTTAATCCAAAAATTTGGACGAGCAAATTTTTGGTGGGGTGCGGGGCAAAACCCCGCAGAAAGGGTTTTAGGGGCAGAGCCCCTTACTCCACCATTTGACAAAACACAAAAGCTCTGATATCATGAGCTTAGTAAAAAAGGAGAATGTCATGAACTTTTACGAAACAGACAAAATCACAAGAAAACTCAGCTCTGTGCAAATGAAACGATGAACGTTGTGCAGAGCATAAAATATTCATCGGGAAGCAATAACAGTGAAGTGATCCTTTAAAGGGATTTGTTTTGCTACGTTCTTCCCGATAACATTTAGGCTATGGACAGCGTTACGGTCCGTAGCCTTTTGTTTTATCTTTAAAAACGGAAGGCAGATACCGCCTTCTTTTTTATTTGAATTTATATTATTCATTCTTGAAGGCTGGAAACAGGAATAAATAAAAAATCAGCGAGGAAAACAAAATGAGTTTATTATATATAGAAAATCTTTTTCATTCATATTCGGATACGGTCTTATTCAAAGGCGCGGATATGACGCTAAATAAGGGCGAACATATGGGGATAGTAGGTCAGAACGGTGCGGGGAAAAGCACCTTTATAAAAATATGCACGGGACTTACCGTCCCCGACGAAGGCAGGGTCGTGTGGGACAAAAAGATAAAAGTCGGATATCTCGACCAGTACGCAAAAATAGACGATGAAATCACCATAGAAGACTTCCTGAAATCTTCATTTGAAGAATTATACATCATTGAAAACAAAATGAACGAATTATACATAAAATCCGCAGATGGTGATTTTGATGCACTGGAAAAGGCGGGTAGATATCAGGAAAGGCTGGAGAGAGAAGACTTTTACGAAATAGATACGAAAATCAAACAGATCTCCACGGGGCTCGGACTTGATGCAATAGGTCTTAACAGAAAGATAAGGAATTTAAGCGGAGGTCAAAGGGCTAAAGTAATCCTTTCAAAGCTCCTTCTTCAAAAGCCCGACGTCCTCCTCTTGGACGAACCCACCAACTTTTTAGACAAAGAACATGTAGCATGGCTCAGTGAATACCTTAAAAATCTGGATAACGCATTTATGGTGGTCTCCCACGACCATACCTTCTTGGAAAATATATCCAACAGGATATGTGATATAGATAACGGGAAGATAAACAAATACTACGGGACATACTCCGAGTTTCTCAAAAAGAAAGAAATGCTCAGAGAGGACTACATCAGAAAATACAACGCTCAGCAAAGAGAAATCAAGAAGACCGAGGAATTCATAAGAAGGAACATCGCGGGAAGAAAGACTAGGATGGCTAAGGGCAGACGTAAACAGCTTGAGAGGATGGATAAAATGGAAGCCTTGGACACAAGAGAAATAAATCCCGTCTTCGACTTAAAAAGCCTTCCTCTGAATAACACCGAACAGCTTAGCGTAAATAACCTTAAAGTTGGATATGACTACCCTGTCTTAAAAGACATAAACCTATCCGTAAAAGGAGGAGAGAAGGTGGTTATAACAGGCTTCAACGGCATAGGAAAATCCACCTTATTAAAGACCCTTACGGGAAATATCAAAAAGCTGGGCGGAGGATTTAAATTTTCACCTCAGGTCATCATCGGATACTACGAACAGGATCTCACTTGGGAAGACGATAAAATGACACCTCTTGAAATAGTTTCAGACAGCTTCAGAAAGCTTTCCGAAAAGGAAATACGACGTCATCTTTCAAGATGCGGAATTAGCTTCAAACATTCCAATCAGGAAATAGCGTCCCTAAGCGGCGGAGAGCAGGCAAAAGTAAAGATGTGTCTGCTTACATTAAGCCCATGCAATTTCCTCATTATGGACGAACCTACCAACCACCTGGACAAAAACGCCAAAGAAGCACTCAAAAAAGCACTTCTCACCTTTAAAGGAAGCGTAATACTTGTCTCTCACGAAGAGGAGTTTTATAAAGACTTCTGTGATAAAATAATAAGTCTGTAGGGCGCTGCCCTACAACCCACATAAGGGGCGCTGTCCCTTATACACCGATACTCTGTAGGGTTCCACCCTACAACCCGCCATTCTGCAAGGCTCCGCCTTACAATCCACATAAGGGGCTCTGCCCCTTATACCCCGGCACTTTTTAAAAGATTAAAAAGTACCAAAAAATCTCCGCTCAAGCCGCGGTGGCTAAAAGCGACTGGATTTCCTCTGAAAATCTACCCGATTTTCAGGGAACAGTCGCTTTCCCAACCCCAGTTATATAAAAAGTTTTATCCTAAATTAAAGTTAATAACTCCCTTAGGTAATATGCGGGTGACTGACTTCGGTAAGTTTAATATCCCTTTTAGCGAAGCTCTCAGGCACCGCGCCCAGCGGAAGCATTTAACTCAAAGTTTTTTTGCTTCGGAAAAAACTTTGCGGGGTTTTAGGGGCAGAGCCCCTAGGAAGTTTGTTTCTTTAAAAAAGAAAACAAAAAGCACCCAAAAGGGTGCTTTTAACCTAATTATTCAACTACCGCGATAACTTCAACTTCCACAAGCACGTCTTTGGGAAGTCTTGATACTTCCACGCACGACCTTGCAGGCTTTGAAATGAAGTATTTTTCATAAACTCCGTTAAAATCCGCAAAATCTTCGATATCGCTTAAAAAGCATGTGGTCTTTATGACTTTATCAAATCCGCTTCCCGCTTCTCTTAATATCTCTTCTATATTTTGGCATACTCTATTAGCCTGCACTTTTATATCCCCTTCGATAATTTCTCCGCTTTCGGGGATTATCGGTATCTGTCCCGACGCATATAACATACCGTTCACGATAATTCCCTGCGAATAAGGTCCTATCGCTTGAGGTGCCTTTTTTGTTGATACTGTTTTCATATTATCTCTTCCTTTCAATCAAACTGGATTTATTATATCATATTTTATCGTTACTGATATATATAAATAATTTTATTAAAATTTAATAGTTATCATATCTATATCGTTCATCGTTACCCAAAACATGTTTTATACTCATCAATATTTCATATATCATCAAAACACGTTATTCTTCTTTCCTTACTCCTTTGATATAACAAGTAAAACATCCTATTTTAATCTTTTTTATATAACTTCTTTTACTAACAAACTTTAAAATTATAACCTTATTAAAAAATTAATATTTTAATATCGATAACATTGATAAAAAAATGTTTCTTTATAAATATTTCTATCACGGTCATAAAGTGTATTATCATATCTTTATCCTAAAGAATTATATTATTTACCCCTCATACCCTTTCATAATATCATTTATTTCGTCTTCGCTTTCTTTCATGGCTTCCAAAGTATCAGAAAGCAAATCACTCAGTTCAACCCCGAGCATTTCGGCACCTTTTTTGATTACGTCTCTGTCACAGCCGGCAGCAAAGCTCTTGCTCTTAAACTTCTTCTTAAGGCTCTTAAGCTCCATATCCTTCGTACTCTTTGAAGGTCTCATCAGCGCCGCCGCATTTATAAGCCCGGTAAGTTCGTCTGCCGCAAAAAGCACCTTCTCCATTTCATGCTCGGGCTTTATATCGGAACATATCCCGTAACCGTGAGAACATACAGAGCGTATTACGCTTTCCTTCACTCCCGCCTCGTTAAGAAGATCCACCGCCTTTTTGCAGTGTTCACCTGGGTAAAGTTCAAAGTCTATATCGTGAAGAAGCCCCACAATCCCCCAGTACTCTTTTTCATCCCCATAACCCAGCTTATCCGCATACCACATCAAAACCTTCTCCACCGTAACCGCATGCCTTATATGAAAAGCCTCTTTGTTATATTTTCTTATAAGTTCAAATGCTTCATCTCTTGTAATCCCTGTTTCCATTTCTCCTCCTAAAACTAGTTTTTATTTGTAATAATTATATAAATTATGAACCTAAAAACTCTCTTTGTCAATACAGTTAAGGGACTCCGTCCCTTATGAACCCTGCGAAGTTTTTTCCGAAGAAAAAAAACTTCGAGAAAAATTCTTCCACTGCGTGGTGCTAAGCCTTCGGCAAAAGGGATATTAAACTTACTGAAGAATATCACCCGCATATTACCTGAAAGAGTTATATACTTTAATTTAAACTAAAAAATTTTCATGTAAAGGGGGTGTGACAGAGGTAGGAAAATAAGGGGCGCTGCCCCTTACACCCCGAACTTCTGTAAGGCTCTGCCTTACAATCCAATCTATAGGGCTCTGTCCTATAACCCGCCAATTTTTACTTGTCTAAAAATTGGATTTAACGACCCCACTCACTCGCCGTGGCGGCTTAAATCGACTGGATTTCCTCAGAAAATCTACCCGATTTTCTGGGAACAGTCGATACCCCAATCCCTCTTTATATCGGGGAAAGGTCGGGGTAGCGGTCGTTTGGAGAAATTGCGGGCAGCAATTTCCCAAAATCCGACCGCGTTAAGAGCCGCCACGGCGAGTGAGTGGAAGCATTTTGTCCAGTATTTTTTGCTTAGGAAAAATACTGGCGGGTAGTAGGGCGGAGCCCTACATAGGGTTTAAGGGACGGAGTACCTTATAGATAGGTTTTAGGGGCAGAGCCCCTGGGAACTGGGTCGTAGGGTGGAACCCTACAGAGAGGTGGGTCGTAGGGCAGAACCCTACAGAAAGTGGGGTGCGGGGCAAAACCCCGCATAGGGTTTAAGGGACTAAGTCCCTTACAAAGAGTTTTAGGGGTTAAGCCATGTAAAGAAGATAATGGGACGAAGTCCCATAAGTCAGTTTATATATCATAAGCAAATGAAAAAATTTTTATTAAAAATATTAGGAGGAACACATAAATGAGTTATTCAAATTTTAAACAAACCGTATGGAGTGCAAATATTTTAAGAGACTTGGAAAAACATGCGGTTTTATACAAAGACTGCTGTCATGATTTTGACGGTGAGATAAAGAAAGCGGGAAGAGTGAAGATACTTGGTGTCGCAAGACCTACTATCGGTGACTACACAGGCGAAGATATCGGTTCTCCGGAAGAACTTCAGGATACAAGTATATACTTGGACATCAACAAAGCAAAATATTTCAACTTCGGTATCGACGATGTGGATAAAGCACAAAGTCAAAAGGGACTTATGGCGTCACTGAGATCCGAAGCCGCTGCGGGACTTACGGAAGTCTTCGAATCGGACATCGCTAAAGAAGCCATGAACGCAGGCAAAAAATCAGTTTCAACGGCAGTAAAGACAGAAGACGACGCAAAAAAATTAGTAGACAAAGGTCTCGTTTACTTGAGAGAAAACGGAGTTCCTTTTTCACAGAAAGTAGTAATCGAGCTTTCGTCTTGGTTCTATGACTTGTTTGCAAACAAGGTAATGGAAATAAAGACACAAAACGACATGCTCGTTGAAGAAGGTATCTTGGGTCAGTATAAGAATGCATACATCAAAATGAGCAACAATCTTTACAACGACGGAACAGACGATTACATGATGATAAGAACGAACAGAGCCATTGCGGCGGGAAAACAAATAGATAAAGTGGAACCTTTCAGACCGGAAGGAAGATTTGAAGATGCTGTTAAGGGTCTGCTCGTTTACGGTATCAAGACCGTAAGACCAAAAGAATTATATACAATAAAAGCTCATGAAGCTTAATGGGAGGTAAGACTATGTCAATGACAAATGTAGAAAGCGTAAAAATAATCAAAAATCAAGTAAGCGGATATCCGACTTTTACAGCTATAGGAGAAGAAGGCGTGCTAGTGGATTACAGCAGTGCCGACGATAAGACTTTACTTATATTATCGGCTAGTGCTGACAGCACCGTGAGTGTTCATGCGGGAAACGGTATCCAGGGAGCGGAAGACAATCAGTTCTCTTTTGAAATCAAAAACGGAGAAACAAAGACTCTTGTTTTGGAAAGCGGGATGTTCATGGATGTAAAAGAAAACAAAGGAAAAGTTAAAATTACAGCCACAGGAACAGTATCCATCGGGGCTATCGTTCTTCCTTAAAGGGGCGGTGCCCCTTTTTTAGGGGGTAAAAATGAGTATAAAAAGTATTAAAGAAATAAAAAGGCATGTGCTTGCGCTTATCGAAGAGTACACCGTCGGGGACAACTTTACGTCCGAAGACGACGATATAAACATTAAAATGCTTCCTTTGATAAACCTTCACTATATATTCCTCGCAAATCAAACGGGGATATTAAAGAAGAAGGTTATAAATGCGGAGGGTGATATGAATGAACAGGAGGGGTATACTTCCTACAGCGTATCTCCGAGATGTGCAAAGCTTATCCAAGTGGAAGTCATAAAAGGAAGTAAAAGGGATATAGATTATTACTATCTCAATAAGAGGCTTTATATAAAAAATGATTTTTGTGGGATAGTCGAAGTGACTTATAATGCTTATCCCGAAGACCTAACCGAGATAGACAGCTCCATGGTGGATAAGACGGAGCTTGAATTATCCGAAGACGCTGTCCTCGTACTGTGTTATCAGGTTGCGGGAGATATGTTAAAGACCGATGTAAGTGCAAACTATACAGCCTTTGAAAGCAAAGCGGAAAAGATAATTTCCGCAATAGATATAGATAAGAGCAATATAATCGGAGTAGTAAAAAATATAGGATATATCGGAGGTCTGTAATGGCGAGTACAATAGCGAAAACTTACGGGCGTATAAAGGGCGTGGACTTTTCCAGAGAGCCCAGGAATGTAGATGAGAGACGTTCGCCGATGATGGTGAACATGTGGAAAGATTACAGCTCCGACAGCGAATGTATCGTGACCAGAGAGGGTTTCAACATACTAATGGACTTTTCGGCTATGGTGGATGAACTTAATAAGCCTCCCGAAGAGACCGTCGACCCTGCTCCTCCCGAAGTACCCGATTTGCCTGAAGACCCTTCCATACAAGAAGTCCCATCGGCGGAAGAAGAAAGCGGAGGCAGTGAAATATCCGAAGACGTAAACAGTTATAACGATATATCAAAAGTAAACAGTGACGCCGATACATCAAAAGATTCAAATACTAATAACGATATATCGAATAATAGCAATAACTACGATATATCCGAAACAGACGAAAATTATGATATGACCGAGGTTTCAAGTGTTGATAAGGATATATTGCAAACACCGAGCATTCTTAACGATATATCGGAATTGGGCGGTACTGAGGGAAATACTGAGACAGGAAGCGGTGAAAGCGAAACAGGAGGAAATACCGAGCCGACCGGCACCGACGAGACACCGACGGACAGGACGGTTTACGGTATCCATGTATTCAGACATAGCGGTGAAAATCATGCTCTTGTTCATATGGGCAAGTATCTTATCCTTTGGAGTAAATTCCCCGAAAAGATAAAAGAACCCAAAAAGGATATGATATTAAGGACGGATATGAATTTGAACAGGTCACAGAGTTTTATGTATAACGACAACTTATACATAAACGACGGACATCTTTATTTAAGATACGGTCTCGGAAAGGCGACCAGCGGAGATAAGAAGCTTATAGAAGTATCCAATATAAATGAAATAAACAAAAAGATGAGAAGCATTGACGGAAGCACCGTAAAGACCGATAACGACTTGGACGTTCCATTTGTTCCCATTACTTCCGTTTCCCGTCTTCCAGGCGGCAGCGGAGATATGTATCAAAAGGTGAACGTTCTTACTCCGTGGAGGAAAAATCAGTTCAGTGCCGACGGTACGTCAGTTACTTATTCTCTCGATACCACAAATATCACTTATGATAATGAAGCGAAGAACGATATAAAGGTATGGATAAACGATACTTATATAACCGATACGAGCGAATATAAAATAACAGCCGTGAATGCGGAAACAGGTACCGTCACTTTCGCAAAGGCTCCTCAAAAGGCAGTTTCCGGTAGCGGGAATGTAGTCATATTATTTCAAAAACAAGTAGACGGATACAAGGAGAGGATAGATAAGTGTACTTTGAACACCGTATTCGACAACAGGGTATTCTTCAGCGGAAACCCGATTTACAGAAATCAGCTTTTTCACTGTGAACTCAATAATCCCGAGTACATATCCGACCTTGCGTATTATAAAGACGGCAGCGATAACGAAGGGATAAATTCCCTGGTAGTCGGAGGAAATACCCTTTGGGTATTCAAAGACGGGAAAGAGGGAGAAAACAATCTTTTTTATCATATCCCGAGCACCTCTTCCAATTCTATAGTCACTTCCACGGGCGAGACCGACACGGATACAATGAAGACTTATCCCGTAAAGCAGGCAAAGAGCAGTACCAGCTGTCTGGGAGGGGCTATAAACTTCCTGGACGACATATGCTTTCTTACCAAAGACGGGGTTTATGCTCTTCAGTATTCCAATTTAAGCAGCGATATATATTCTCTCAATTTCCTCTGCCCCAGGTCTACTCTGGTAAACCCAAGGCTTATCAACGAGACGGGGTACGATATTGCAAGCGTGGATATATATAAAGGGTATTTATGTATACTGTCTAACGGTCATATGTACCTTGCCGACAGCAGGAACACATACTCTTCAAACAAAGGATACGAGTACGAATGGTTCTACTTTGACCATTTGGTCGCAGGGGACGGCAAAGGTGTATACCTTAAATCCTTTGACGGAGACCTTTACTTCGCTACGGACAAGGGACAGGTGTGTGTGTTCACTTCTTCCACTTATAAGGACGGCGGTGAAAACATGCAGAATTACATCACTTTGAAAGCAGACAATTTCGGATACAACAACTTACTAAAGACCACCTCGAAAAGAGGAGGGATAGCAAAGTTCAAAGTAATGAGCAACTCTGCGGTAAATGTATTCGTAAAGACGGACAAGCAGAAGGACTATAAGTATCTCACCAGCTTCAAAAACAGTGGGTTCAAATTCCTCGACTTCACATTTACGGGGATGTCCTTCTTAGTGGATGTGAACAACAATTATCAGGTCGTTAAGACCAAACAAAAAAAATTCAACGAAATACAATTTCTATTCAGCGGAGAGACGCTTTCAAAGACAGCGAATATCCTGTCCGACGGCACAAGCGATGTACAAACGAAAACAGAGTGCAAGCCCTTCGGATTTTATTCATTTACTTTGGAAGGTTTCACCGGAAGTTATATAAAAAGGTAGGTGAAAAAATATGCCAATCAACAACATACCAAAATGCAATGCAAAAGTAACTCATGTAAGAGAGCTTGCGGATACTCCGAGTGCAGAACCCGCAAGGTTAAAAGAAGCCTTCGATTTGGGGGGCGAAGAGATAAAAGAATATATAAACGACCGTTTGGTCTTGGCTCTCGAAAATAATTTTAGTGCGGTGACTGCGGAGAAAAACAGCAGCTTTAATGAGCTAAATAATAAGATAGATACGAACAAAACGGAAACGGAAAAGACGATACCACATGTATATGTGAATTCGACGACCAAATCAGCATCACTTACGCCTGAGATCAGGTTCGTAAAGAGTACCGCTCCGACTACAGGCAACTACGGTGCATCTCTTCCCGCAGGCTCCATAGTGTTCGTTTATTAGGTGATACTATGGCAGAAGGAAAAATAAAAGGAAAGTATTCCGCGGGGAGCAGTGAGATATATCCCGAGCTTGTATGGGAAAGTAAAACAGACAAGGAAAAAAATAAATCTACGATAACATGCACCTTATATATAAGAGGCAAAGACGGTTACAGACATTACAATCTAAATAAGAATACAAAGACCATAACTTTGAGCGGGATAAAGAGGACCAATACCGCGACAACTTTCGACACCAATAAAAGCAACAGAAAGCTTATGTCGACGACATATACCGTAAGCCATGACTCTGCGGGGAAGTGTTCAATCACTCTTTCCGCAAAGCATATAAGCGGTATAAGCCTGAAAACGGGCACGGTAGCCTCAAAGAAAATCAATCTTCCAACCATAGTCAGGAAGTCAGTTATTCAAACACCGACAGTGATAGGAGGATACAAAGGGGTAAAAGTACCTTATAAAAGATATTACTCCGCGTATTCTCAGGACCTTACGGTTTCCTATTCGAGTTTTTCAAAGACTGTTAAAAATTATGTGAGCAATGCTCAGGTACTTTTCACCGACAGCGAAATAGATAAGCTTGAAAAGCTCATTGGAGATAAGACGACAATCACTTTCAGGTGTGTAATAAAGACAAGGCTCGGAAGTACCGCTCTCGGGGAGAGTGCTTATAACATAGAGACTTCATTCCCCAAGATAATAAAATATAAGGTATATGTGGTGCCTGTAAAGGGAAAGACGATTTACAATGCTGTTCCGTATATAAAGCTTAATGCAGACACAATAGTCAAATGCAAAGGGGTATACATAAAGCTAAACGACAAAACCATATATAAAGTAGGAGGAGATTAATGGCAAACAAGAGTTCAAATAAAAGTAAGAGCACAAATCCTTACAGCGGTCTCTCGGATTTGGCAAAGAAGTCAAAAGACAGCATGGACAAAGCTTTAAATAATTATTCTTCGTCTCAGACAAAGAATATAAATAACACTTTGGCTCAGACGACAAAAGAATACAATCAGAAAAAGACCGAAGCCGATAACGATGCGGCTACGCAGTCAAGAGCTGCCAACACCGATTATCTCAAGAGCATAAATCCTTACGGAGCCGGAGCGGAAGCTCAGGCAAGCGCGGGATTGTCGGGAAGCGGATACAGCGAAAGCACAAAATCGGCAAATTACAACACTATGCAAAACCGAGTAGCTATAGCAAAGTCCACGGCGGATAAAGCCAAGCTCAATTACGATAATCAAATAGCTCAGGCAAATCTTCAAAAGAATTCTCAGCTGGCGGAACTTGCTTACAATACCATGGCACAGAAGGCTGAAAATATGAATAATTATTTTAACAACAGGCTGAACATAACAAACGGAAGTACGAACTACAAGCTTGGGAATGCACAGCTGAAGATTTCAAAAGACCAGCTTAAGCTCCAGAAAGACGAGCTTAAATTCAATAAGAAGCAGGCAAAAAAGAATAGATAAAGAGGCGATTTGAGTTAATCTCTTATCGCCTTTTTTAGTATGGATAAGTTTGAAATATCCATAAAAAATATAGTTTGGAGGTAGAAATGAAAATAAAATACGGCAATACGGCGCGTATGCTCTTTTCCTTGAATAAATTAAAAATGCTTGATATGAGGATAATCGAAAAAGTTGTTTTTACATTCGGGAAAGGGAATAAACAGCTGATAAAAGAATACCCGGGAAGTGTAAAATACATTGACGATTACGGATTTATGGTGGAATTTTCTCAGGAGGATATGAGGACGTTCAACCAAGGGGACATCATAGAGTACGATGTAAAATGCGTATATCTCACGGGAGATGTGGTGTCTTCTAAAATCGGCGAGATTGAAATAGAAGAGGTCGTCAATACAAATGTATATTAAAGAGAGGTAAATATGTCGGAAATAATATTAACGGTAGACACCCCCGTCTTAAAGGGGGAAAAGGGCGATAAAGGCGAAACGGGAGTATTCGATTACGGTGAACTGGAGCGTATAGTAGAATTAAATTTAGGAAATAAGCTTGAAACCATAAATAAAACCTTAGCAGGCAAGGTAAATACGGATGAAAGCCACAGCATGGTAGACAATAATGTAATATCAACATTCGATGAGCTTGAGAAATGGGTGGACAATCCGTTTATAACAAAAGATGAAAACGGTAAAGATATCGAAGAACCGAGGACTATAGTAAAGATGTTTGATACAAAAATCGATAATGATGATATGGATAGTAAATTGAAAGAAACAAAGGGCGAACTTCAAAATTATATCGACGAAAAGATGCAAACCGCCGGTACGGGAGATATGCTCAGTTCGGATTTTGATAAAGACGGGGACGGGGTAATAGATTTAGCCGCTCATGCCGACGATGCATCCACCGTAAACGGTAAGACAGTTAAAACGTCAGTACCCGAAAATGCTTTATTTACGGATACCACATATGATGAAGCTGCTCCAGATAAAGCGGGGCTTATGAGTGCAGGAGATAAAGTCAAACTCAACGGTATTGCAAACGGAGCTACGAGGGTGGAAGTAGTGGACGCGCTGGACAGTATCGAGGCTTCAAAGGCTTTATCCGCCAATCAGGGGAAAGTTTTGAATGATAATATAAATTCTTTGGATATGAGTATAGATACCGCAAATTCAAACATAACATCGCTTAACGGCAGTGTAAGTACTTTAAATAACAATTTAAATACAACGGTAAATAATATAAATAAAGTTTCAAACAGAGTCCTCAGCGGATATGTCACGGCGTCTCAGCTTCCGATCAAAGCGGGTAATACCGCTTATCAAAAGACAATAAATTTCGGACATACCTTTTCTTCCACTCCTTCCGTAACGGTTTCTCCTTACAGTACGGCTTTAAATGCTTTCGCGAGTATTGGAGGAGATGTGTCGAAGAGCAGTTTTATATTAAATTACGGAAGGACGTCAGGTGCCACCACACCTTTTGGTGTATTTTGGATAGCGGTAGGAAATTAAAATAAACTAGAATAATAAATTACTTAATTATAAAGTAATTTTAAAAGGAGAAAATATGTCGGAAATAATATTAACGGTGGACACCCCCGTCTTAAAGGGTGAAAAAGGCGATAAAGGCGAAACGGGAGTATTCGATTATACTCATCTTGAAGATATCGTCGATAAACATTTAGATAATAGATTTCAGGGTGTGGAAGATAAAATATCCCAGAAAGCCGATAAATTTCCTGAAGGAAAAGACTTGGTGGATAAAAATGTGATAAAAACTTTTGCGGGTTTGGAACAGTGGAACGACAATCAAATTGTAAGTCGAGAGGGAGAACAAATAACGGAAGACATGACTATTATAAAAGTCCTAAATACAAAAGTAGATAATCAGGATTTAAATAATAAAGTAGAAGAAGCAAAAGGTGAATTCCAGACTTATATAGATGAAAAACTGGTAGCGTCTGGAAGCGGTGATATGCTTAAATCCGTTTACGACAAAGACGATGACGGTATCATTGATCTTGCAAAGCAGGCAGATAATGCTTCAAGGGTCAACGGAAAGACAGTCGGGACTTCTGTGCCCGAAAATGCGGTCTTTACGGATACTACATACGGTGAGGCAGCGGCTGATAAAGCGGGGCTTATGAGCATTAGTGATAAGGTAAAACTCAACGGTATCGCAAGCGGAGCTACGAGAGTGGAGGTGGTGGACGCACTTGACAGTATCGAAATAAGTAAAGCACTGTCCGCTAATCAGGGGAAAATATTAAATACTAATATTGGTACGCTAAACACTTCCCTTGAAGAAAATATAAATAAGGTTTCTTCTAATATAAATACTCTTGCAGGCAGAGTCGGTTTACTTGAAGAAGAGCAGAAAATACTATGGAGCGGGGGATTTTATATGCTTGAGACTCAAACTATTCAGTTATCTGAAAAAATATCACAGCAGAAAAACGGAATAGTACTTCTGTTCTCCGCTTATAATAATGAACCCGTAGATTGGGGGCTTCATAGCTTCTTTATCCCGAAAATCAATTATTTCGGCAGTACCTGGGCAGGTCAGGGGCTATGCTTCAATTTAATGATGACCGATTTCCTTGCTATAGGCTCAAAATATCTTTATATAGGTGACCAAAGTATTACAGGAGCCAGCAATAATATCAAAGTAGGTACTGCTTCGGGTATATCTTTTAGAAATAATTACTGGGTGCTCAGAGGTGTAATAGGCTGTTAACATTTTAGTAACATTATTAAATTTAATATGATCATATAAAAAATAATTTGCTCATGAAAAGGAGGATGTTTTATGTCGGAAATAATTTTGACCGTAGATACTCCCGTTTTAAAAGGAGAAAAGGGAGATAAAGGAGAAACAGGTTCATTCGATTACGGTGAGCTTGAGAGTATAGTAAAAAGAAATTTAGGAGATAAGTTTCAAAGCGTTGAGGATAAATTTGAGACTAAGGTAGATAAGGTTACAGAAAAGAGCCTTGTGGATGATAAAGTAATAAAAACTTTTGACGGACTTGAAAAATGGTCGGACAATCCGTTTATCACGAAAGATGAAAACGGAGAACCTATGGAAGAGGCAAGGACTATCGTAAAAATGTTTGATACGAAAATCGACAGTCAGGATCTTGATACAAAAGTAGAAGAAGCAAAAGGTGAAATGCAGATTTATATCGATGAGAAACTGGTGACCGCGGGTTCGGGAGATATGCTTAAATCCGTTTACGACAAAGACGATGACGGTATCATTGATCTTGCAAAGCAGGCAGATAATGCTTCAAGGGTCAACGGAAAGACAGTCGGGACTTCTGTGCCCGAAAATGCGGTCTTTACGGATACTACATACGGTGAGGCAGCGGCTGATAAAGCGGGGCTTATGAGTGCGGGAGATAAAGTAAAACTCAACGGTATCGCAAGCGGAGCTACGAGAGTGGAAGTAGTAGACGCACTTGACAGTATCGAGGTTTCAAAGGCACTATCCGCCAATCAGGGCAAAGTTTTGGGGGACGGTATACAAACGCTCGGTACCGATGTTACATCTATAAACACTAGGTTAGACGCCATTGAAGATATGTCTCAGCCGGTGCTGTTTGAAGGTAAGGTGAAAAGCGGTAGTATCACGCTTAATCAGAGCATGTATTCTTTTAAATTCTTAGTCTTTTATATTAAAAATGACAGCAGTGTAAAAGGATTTGGATACGGGCTTTTCCCTGTGATACAGCCGAACAGGCAGGAACAGTCCCTTCCTTTGATAATGGGAGACCCGTCGGATGTCAATACGCATGTTACATATATAGGTAAATTTTCGATTACCAATTCAACAACACTTAAATTTGAAGACGTAATAACAAATGTCGTTCACACGAGAGCTTCCAATCACAGCGGTGCGACCACTTATTATGTAAGTAAAATAATAGGCATCAAATAGGGGGTATTTATATGAATATAAAACTTGATGAGAAAAACTACATCACCGATTATGCGGTGACGGGCGATATCGATAACAGTATAAAAGCTGATATAGATAAAAATTTATTCGAAGATTATCCCAGCTTTTTATATAGATATGAAAACGGAAAAATAATCCTCGATGAAGATAAGAAAGAAAAATATTTACTCGATGTCGAAAAGCAGAAAAGGATAGAAAAACTCGAGGATGAGATTTATCATTTAAACCTGTGGCTTGAAGATTACGACAGGGAATATCAGATTTTTGAACGCTGTAAAAGGCTTGGAACAGGGTATGACAAAGATATCGAAGAACTTAATAAAGAAGCTTTGGTAAAGCAGAATTTGCTGAATGAGCTGAAAAGTGATATACGGTGTTTGATGTCTGAATAAAATATAAGTTATATATTAGTTTAAAGAAAGGATTTGTAAATCCTTTCTTTATTGTTTTTTTTTAATTTTTATAATGAAAGGAAGTGAAATAATGTTATGTCAGAAATAATATTAACCGTGGACACCCCCGTTTTAAAAGGAGAAAAGGGAGATAAAGGAGACACCGGTTCATTCGATTACGGTGAACTTGAGCGTATAGTAGAATTAAATTTAGGCGATAAGCTTGAAAAAATAAACAAGAGCCTTGACGGAAAGGTAAATACAGATGAAAGCCACAGTATGGTAGATAATAATGTAATCTCAACCTTCGGCGGTCTTGAAAAATGGGTAGACAATCCTTTTGTGACTAAAGATGAAAGCGGTAAAGATATCGAAGAACCGAGGACTATAGTAAAGATGTTTGATACCAAAATCGATAGTCAGGATCTGGATAATAAAATGGAAGAAGCAAAGGGAGAGCTTCAGACTTATATAGATGAAAATCTCGAAGCTTCAAAAAGCGGAGATATGCTTAGAAGCGTTTACGATAAAGACAGGGACGGCGTGGTAGATTTGGCAAAGCAGGCTGACAATGCTTCCACGGTAAACGGTAAGACCGTCGGAACTTCCGTACCCGAAAATGCTATATTTACGGATACTACATACAAGGAAGCTTCTTCCTCAGAAGCGGGGCTTATGAGCATAAGTGATAAGGTAAAACTAAACGGGATAGCAAGCGGAGCTACGAGGGTGGAAGTAGTGGACGCTTTGGACAGTACGGATATTTCAAAGGCTTTATCCGCCAATCAGGGGAAAGTTTTGAATGATAATGCAGAGCTTATTAATAATAGAGTTGCTGTACTTGAGCAAAGGAGAATAATAGAGACGAATCCAAGTTATCCTCATTTTGATAACGGCTGGACGTGGAGGAAATACAGTGACGGAACAGTTGTAATGTTTGGCAAAAAAACAGGTAAAATTGCTTTAACCACACGTTCAAATGACTATTGCTACAGAAATGCAGACCCTATTATGTTTTCCTATCCTTTTGAATTAGCTGAGATCATAAATGCATCAGTCGGAAAAAGCAACGGTTCTAACTGGTCGATTATGACTAATGTCGGTACTTCAAGTATAGGATTATGGATAAGAGATGTTATATCCGTAGCAAGTTATTCCTATACAGCTTGGATAAATATTTACGGTATATGTAAATAATAATTAAAATTATGACCTTTTAATATTGATATTTTAAAAGGTTTCGGAAAGGATGTTAATAAATGTCTGAAATAATATTAACGGTGGACACCCCCGTCTTAAAGGGTGAAAAAGGAGATAAAGGCGAAACGGGAGTATTCGATTATACTCATCTTGAAGATATCGTGGATGAACATTTAAACGATAGGTTCCAGGGCGTGGAAAGTAAACTTGATTTAAAAGTAGATAAATTTGATGGTAAAAGTATTGTAGATGATAAGGTTATAGAAACTTTTGACGGTCTTGAAAAATGGTCGGACAATCCTTTTGTCACGAAAGGTGAAAACGGAGAAGAAGTTAATGAAGACAGAACTATAGTTAAAGTCCTTGATACCAAAGTGGATAATTCGGATTTAGCCAATAAAATGGAAGAGGCAAAGGGAGAATTTCAGACCTATATAGATGAAAAGCTGGTAATGTCGGGAAGCGGAGATATGCTTAAATCCGTTTACGATAAAGACGGGGACGGGGTAATAGATTTAGCCGCTCATGCCGACGATGCATCCACCGTAAACGGTAAGACGGTAGAGACGTCGGTGCCCGAAAATGCGGTCTTTACGGATACTACATACAAGGAAGCTTCTTCCTCAGAGGCAGGTCTTATGAGCATAAGTGATAAGGTAAAGCTAAACGGTATTGCTTCGGGAGCTACGAGGGTGGAAGTAGTGGACGCACTTGACAGTACGGATATTTCAAAGGCTCTGTCGGCAAATCAGGGGAAAATGATCAATGAAAGTATAAATTCCATAAATGCGAATATAGATACCGCAAATTCAAATATAGCTTCACTTAATAGCAGTATGGAGAATATCGATACCAGATTAAATCAAGTCGAAAATGAAGATTGGGTAGAAATAGACCCGAACAGGATACATATAACCAAAGGTGAAAACTGCGGAGGCACTATTTTAAAACAAGCTTTATATAAAAACGGGTTCATTTCTTTGTATCTTACATGCTGGGCAAGCAAAACTCTTGCGGTAGGCGGAAATATAACAGCGACCATCACATTTGATGACTATGAAATCGTGAGTGCAAATGTTCCTACAGCTTCTTATGCTGGTACTACCGCATTGATCACATCATTTACAAATGAAGGGGTATTGAACAGCAGGATACTGGCAAATCAATATACAGGAACTTCACAGGGTGGTTCCTATGGGATACATTTATTGATACTTGCAAGAAAGAAATAAAAATATATAAATTATTTTAAAATTTTATAAAAATAAAAAAGGGCAGACAGCCCTTTTTTATTTATGAAAGGAGGGAATATGACACCGAACACAGAGATAAGTATGTCGCTTTTGATATCTATTGTTTCGATTTTTTGTGTGGTGATGAGCTTTGTAAGGACGAGTAAAAAGGATACTTCAGAGAACTTGAAAGAGCAGATGAAAGTAAGCGTAAAGCTGGATACTATCTGTAATACCACAAACGAGACGAGGAGCGATATAAAGAGTATAAACAAACAAATAAGTTCGCTTCTGGAAACACAGATACTTCAGGGACAGGAGATAAAGACTATGTGGAGAAAAGTGGACGAGCACAGCGAAAAGTTAAACGAACATGAAAGTAAGATAAACGAACTGGAAAAGGAGGTGTAGGGATGTTAAATAGAAAACAAGCCGAGATAAACCTAAGATTTTTCGGTTACAGATATAAAGGTAAGAAGTACGGCAACGATAAAGAATATGAAAAAGCACTATTGAGGCTTCAAAAGACTTATAAACTACCTCAAACGGGAAAATTGGATAAAAAGACAGACTCTTTACTTGTGAAGAAAATCAAAGACCTTGAAAATATGCTTTACTTTTTGGGGCATGATGTTGTTGTAAACGGGAAATTTGATAAGAAAGACAGAGCGGGAGTTATGGCTATCCAAAAGAAACATAAACCTAAGAGTTATAGGAAATACAAAGGGATTATAGACGGTCCTACATGGGATACGATAAAGTATTATTACAAAAAAAAGAAGAATAAAAAAAGATATTTCTTTCAATTTATGAATGGCAGTTTAAATTGGTCAGCTGTTGAGCGTGAGCATTTCAAGAAAGGTGAGTTTAAGTGTAAATGCGGCGGGAAGTACTGTAACGGTTATCCTGAAAAGATAGACCCCAAAATCATTTATACGGCAATAAAGTTAAGGAGAAAATACGGACAGGTAACCATAACAAGCGGTTTGAGGTGTAAAAAATGGAATAGTATGCAGACAGGATCATCATCAATGTCAACACATATGAAAGGAAAAGCCATTGATTTTTATATAAAAGGAGTAACTGACACAAAGTCGGGAAGAGAAAAGGTAAAGAAATATTTAAATGCATTGCCGCACACGAAGTATACATATTCAGACACACCTAATATGGGAAGTGCGGTTCATGTGAATGTTTAGAAAACAAAAGAAAGAGGTACATATAATGTTAGAAAAAATCAAAGATAGTTTAAAAGAAAGATTAAATGCAGTGTTTATTATTCAAATCGTATTGGCGGTGTTCACACCGATATTTGCATATGCGGGAATTACGGCTGAAAGTTTAACTACATGGAAAGCGTTATTTGATTTGGTTAAAATGGCACTGAGTAATCCTTATGTTTTAGGGTTAGTAGCGGTCAGTATATGGAATGCACTAAATAATCCTACTACTTCAAATATCCTGCCAATGGGTTCAAGCGAAGATATAGATATCGAAGATGAGGATTTGGATTTGATTTAATAAAATAAAAGTAAAATGTAAGAGGAGCTGAGGCTCCTCTTTTTTTATTTGTACATTTCTTTATGTTTAACATTCATATGATTTGATTTTTTATTTATTGTAAATTTTAAAACTTACTTTTACCGTGCGGGGCACTACGCCTCACTTCGTGAGATTCCGCGCCCCGCATTCCCCGCCGATACTCGCATATCATATATGTAAAATATTAAAAGAAAAGTACGATATCCAAGGAATGATGTGTCCTATATTAACATTTTATAAATGAAAATCCTAAAATAATTAGGATATTATTTTATGCTTATTTTTAAATTTAAACATATTCAGTTTGATATAGTCCGTTAAGTAAGGGGCGCGGAATCTCACGAAGTGAGGCGTAGTGCCCCGCATTCTCACTTGTAAATTTAAATTTAAATAATCCTTTTGACCGAAACCTGCATATTTTTTATTTTATATGTTCAAAAATAACATAGTAAAAAGTATTATTTAGAATGATTACAGTTTAAATTAGAATGATTATAATTTACTTGACAAAAAATGGAAACGGGTGTATAGTAAAATTAAGATTTGAAATATTTGATTTTGGCGTAAAGTCGCCTAAATAAATATATTTAACGTTTAAATAAAATGGAGGTAGTAAAAAAAATGTTAAAAGGTAAAGTAGCGGTAGTAACAGGCGGGACCAGAGGTATAGGATATGCCACTGTAAAGACTTATTTGGATAACGGTGCGAAAGTCGTTTTATTCGGCTCCAGACAGGAAACGGTGGATAAAGCTATGGCAAAACTAATGGAAGAAAACAAGGATTATCCCGTAAAGGGAATGCATCCCGATTTAACAAACGAAGAAGAAATAAATAAAGTATTTGCCGAAATCAAAGAAGAATTCGGAAGCCTTGATATCTTGGTAAACAATGCGGGGATTTCCGCAAGAGAAAGCATTTATGACTATAAGCTCGAAGATTTTGAAAAGATAATGGATCTTAACGTCGTTGCTGCATTCAACTGCTCGAAAGAAGCAGCAAAGATAATGAAAGAACAGGGCGGAGGAGTGATCCTAAATACAAGTTCCATGGTAAGTATTTATGCACAGCCATCAGGTTCAGGTTATCCTGCATCTAAATTTGCTATAAACGGACTTACAAAAGCCCTTGCAAGGGAACTTGGAAAAGATAACATCAGAGTGAATGCTGTCGCACCGGGAATCATAAGGACTGATATGGTAGCGGCTCTTCCCGATGAAATAATCAAGCCTTTGATAAATACAATTCCTCTTAGAAGAGTTGGGGAACCTGAAGATATAGCGAATGCATTTTTATATTTAGCAAGCGATATGGCAAGTTATGTAACAGGCAGTGTGTTATCCGTAGACGGAGCTTCAATGAGCTAAAAAAGATAATCATTTAGTAATAAACAAAGCTAAATATAATATATATAGTATAGTATATTATAAATAACAGAAGGTAAGTGAACAAATGAACAATAATATTTTCAGAAACATGTCTTACGGAGTATATATCGTAAGCGCAATGGACGGTAATCGTCCAACGGGATGTACGGCAAACAGCATCATGCAGATAACTTCGGACCCTGCAAGTGTTGCCGTAAGCATCAACCACGACAACTACACCAACAAGTGTATAAAAGAAACGGGAAAATTTGCATTTTCTATCCTTGCCGAAGACAGCGATGCTTCCCTTATCGGTAACTTCGGATTTAAATCAGGCATAGATAACGACAAATTCGAGAACGTAGATCATGAAATAATCGGCGGTGTTCCCGTAGTAAAGGATACATGCGGATATGTAGTGTGTGAAGTGATAGATAAAATGGAGACTTCAAGTCACACCGTCTTTCTCGGAAAAGTGGTGGAGGCCGAAGTTTACTCTAAACGTAGACAAATGACTTATGCTTATTATCATGAAGTGGTAAGAGGAAAGACCGCTAAAAACGCTCCTACTTATATCCCCGAAGAGGAAGAAAAAGTAGAGAGCAAGTCGAATGTAAAATATATCTGCACTGTATGCGGATATGTTTACGAAGGAGACCCGCTTCCAAAAGATTATAAATGTCCGATATGCGGAGCAGGTCCCGAAAAATTTAAAAGAGTGGAAGAAGCTATCGTATAGCTTATTTAAAAACAGCATTTTATATGCTGTTTTTTTATTCTCCTAAAAACCATATGATTTTTTAAATCATTGTAAATGATATCATTTAATAGTATAATGTTTTATAAGAGGGAATTTGATAAAGGAGTACGAACCGCTATGAAAAAGATACTTGATTTTTTTAACGAACACAAAACCATTGATTTAATTGTCAGATTGATTTTTCTATTTTGTCTTTATACTATTTTGATACCTTTTTTGACAGACCTCATAAACAATATTTATGTCCTATTTTTTATAATACTTTGTATTTTCATCATTCCTCAGATAATCATTTATATTTACGATAAGGATACGGTAAAGAGAAAGAAGATAATAAGGGATAATGTCATCGTCCTTTTGTTTACGGTCATATTCGCACTTTGGTTTTCTTATACGAACTACGGTAATCTCGACGGGACGAATTATTACTATCCCGCTCAAATAGTCATGGAGTATGAAAAGAGAGATTATATAAAGGGGAGCGAGCAGTATAAGCTTTGCAGTCTCAGCGATGAAATGTTTGCTAGTTCCTTTAAAAACAACGGTTCATTTGACGATAAATATAAGGATATCATATCCAAAGAGGATTTTAAAAAGCTGGATATAGGTACTGTAATGGACAAAAAGCAAAGGGGCTTTTTCAACAGGAACAAAAAGCTAAAAGACACATACGAAAAAATGAAGCCTATACTTACTCTTTATGATGATAAATATGCCTCTGTTTGGGTAGGTACGGATACTTATATCATAGAAAATGAAAAGACAGTAAATTATTACGGAAGTGAATACCGACAAATAAAATACAAGAAAATCGACGGTAAATATAAAGTAACGAGCGTCAGAGACGAAAAGGAAAGCTATAAAGAAAATAAGATGATACATAAACGCCTCAAAGACATGGGCAGGATAAAAAAATCGGGTTATTACGATGACCTCTTAGATGATGAAGCTTTTGACGATGGATACTCCGAGCATTTGGACTACATCTTGAAGTACGGGAGTATAGACACAAAGGATAAGGACATCATCAAAATAAAAGACGATGTTTATAAACTAGCAAAAAACTCTTACTACAAAGATTATGATGAAACTATCAAAACAAAAATAGATAAGAAGCTTTATGATAAAATTTCCTCTAAGGACGATATAAAAGAACAGATAAAAGAAATTAAAGATATGAACGAAGAAATGGATAAACTATATATCAAAAGTATCGAAGTCGATACTCTTATTCCTATCATGACCGAACTTAACGAAGATAACATGACCCTTTGGGTAAAGAAAAATATATCCATAGAAGCCGATAATTCAAGAGGAGAGGATACTTTATATGCTGATGATAATATATTGGGGAGTGATTTGGAAATGATTTATCAGCTAAAAATCAAAATCACCGATAAGAAAAAACATCGGTATAAAATAAAGAGCGTGAAAAAAGATTTTGAAGCAGAAAAGGAAATAAACTTTCAGTATAATCAAATGAAAAATAAGTAATGAATATACTTTTTGCAAACAAAAAGTACCAAAAATTTCCGCTCCAGCCGCGGAGGCTGAAGCAGTAGCTAAAAGGGATGCAAAAGCTAAGTTTGCAATTCATCGTTGCGGCATTTTATTTAGCAGTGGATAGTTACATATTTAATAAATATTTATGAATTTTATTTTTAACGATTTATTTATAATTTTATTTAAGAACCGTACTTTAACGATATTGATAAAGTAAGATTTCATGCTATAATATAAAAATAAATAAAATGATATGGAAGAGGGAGAAATATGAAAAAGAAAATAGTAAGCGTGGTTTTGGCTGTACTTCTTATGTTCAGCATAATGCCTTTGGCGAATGTCAGTGCCGCGACGCCTAAATTATCCGCAAAGAGCGTATACGTTACCGCAGGCAAGACTTATCAGCTTAAAGTAAAAGGTACGAAGAAAAAGGCTAAGTGGTCTACGAGCAAGAAAAGCGTCGCTGTGGTAAACAAAAAAGGCAAGGTCACCGCAAAGAAAAAAGGCGCGGCGTATATATATGCAAAAATCGGCAAGAAGAAGCTTAAATGCAAAGTAAACGTGGAAGCTCCTAAACTTAATGCGACAAAGAGGACAATGAACCTCGGCAGTAAATATACTCTTAAACTCGGCGGTACAAAGAGGAAAGTATCTTTCAAAAGCAGTAAGACTTCCGTTGCGACCGTGACGAGCAAAGGTGTCATAACCGCAAAAAGAGTCGGAAGTGCTACTATCACCGCTAAAATAAAGGATAAATCATACAGCTGTAAGGTTAGCGTTATAGACCCTAAAGGAAGCAGGACGAACCCTGCCGACCCTACAAAAGGGATAACCGTTGATGCTTTTGAAGGCAAGTTTTACTTTAGGCTTAAAAGTGTGGTAAAGGGTGACGAAGTGATAAACAAACTCAAAGCTATGAACGAATGGGACGAAGACTATAATGAGGTTCCCGCAGGTATGACTCCTGTGTTCTTTACTTATGACGTAAAGGCAATAAGCGGATTTGATACATATCCTTTGACGGGGTATGATATAATCAATTTTATGGATTTATATAATAGTTCATGTAGTTCTACTATTAGCGGCATTGAAACTCAGCCTATGGATAGTGAACATTACAGAAGTAATTTTGAAATATATAATGGTGTGAATAAAGAAATGTACGCCGTTTTTTATGCTCCGAAGGGAATGACATCTTTCAGTAATTATTACTTTAAGAAAAATTTTGATGAATTGTGGGTAAGATATAAATTCTAATTCTAAAGGACACCTGTGTGGTGTCCTTTTTTATATTTACTTATTATAAAGAATAAATAAACTCTTTTTTAATGATAAAATCGGGTATATTTAAGAAAATAAGTGAATTTTATTGCATTTTCTAAATTATGGGTGTATAATAGTTTAGGTTAGATGAGTGGGCAAAAGTCCACTCATCGTTTTATATTGTTAGGATTAGGAGGACCTTTTTTGAAAGTAACAGATAGAGTAGAAGCTTTGAGCGAAGATATCTTAAAGGATAACGGATGTGAACTTATAGATATCGAGTTTAAAAAAGAAGGAAACAATAAAGTATTGAGGCTTTATATCGAAAGATTAGAGGGCAAGGTAAGTTTGGATGAGATAAGCACGGTAAACAGGCTCCTTTCCGATTTGCTGGATGAAGAGGACTTCATAGAAGAAGAATATATTTTGGAAGTATCTTCACCGGGAGTGAACAGAGTAATAAAAAAAGAAAAAGACTTTATTAAATTCAAAGGCAGTAAAGTTGATGTGAAACTATATAAACCTTTGAACGGCAAAAAGCAGTTTACGGGGATATTGGAAGGCTATGAAAATGAAAATGTGCTTATAGACCTTGATAGCGAACATTTGGTTATTCCTCATAAAGATATAAGTAAAGTAAACCTAAGTTTTGATTTTAAATTTTAAGTAGGAGAAAGGGAAAAATGGCAAGAAAGAAAAAACAGGCTGTAGATAATTCTTTTAAGGATTTTATCGAAGCATTAGATGAGATTAATAAAACAAAAGGTATCGACAAAGAAGAGATAATAGTTGCGGTGGAACAGGCACTTGTGGCAGCATACAAAAAAGATACCAGGACAAACGTGGATTTGGTGGTAAATATCAACAGAGTATCGGGAGCGATAGACGCTTTCTACTCAAAACAGATCGTAGAGGAAGTGGAAGACGAAGACAGAGAGATATCTCTTCACGAAGCATTGGTGCTCGATAAGAGTGCTATCTTGGGTGCGAGCATGGTAACACATATCGACCCTAAAGGTTTCGGAAGGATAGCTACTCAAAACGCCAAACAGCTAATCATTCAAAAATTAAAAGAATCGGAAAGAAACATAATAAGCAACACTTTCATGAAGAAGAAAGATGAAATGGTTACGGGCGTTATTCAAAGGGAAGAATATAAAGAAATGAGAAAAATGGTTCACGGTGAACCTGTTAAAGAACAAAACAGGATAATCCATATCGACCTTGGTAAAGCCGAAGGTATAATGAACAGCCAAAATCAGGTAAAAAGCGAACATTATCACCCGGGAATGAGGCTTAAGGTTTACGTTTCGGATGTAATCCTTACTCCGAAAGGACCTCAAATCATTTTATCCAGGACACATCCTGGTCTTATAAGAAGACTTTTTGAAGAAGAAGTTGCGGAGATTGCCGATGGATTGGTTGAAATCAAATCTATTTCCAGAGAAGCGGGAAGCAGGAGCAAGATGGCTGTTTATACAGCCGACGACCAAATCGACCCTGTGGGTACATGTATAGGTCCAAAGGGATTTAGGATACAAAACGTCTTAAACGAAATAGGAGACGAAAAAATCGATATAATCAAATACAGCGACGACCCTGTGGAATATATCAAGAATGCACTGGCTCCTGCCGATGTTTTAAAAGTAGATATACTTCAAACCGAAGAGGAAGACGGGAAAAACTCTGCGGCGGTTGTGGTGGACGATTCTCAGCTATCCCTTGCCATAGGTAAAGACGGTCAAAACGTAAGGCTTGCGGCAAGACTTACCGGCTGGAAGATAGATATCAAAAGCAAAAGCAGTGCTATGGAAGATTTAAAGGACGATATAGAAGTTATAGACGACACATTATCGGAAGAAGAATAAATTTAAAGAGGTGGGAATATGAAAAAGACACCGCTTAGAACATGCATAATATGCAGAGAAAAAAAAGAAAAGAGAAAACTTATCAGAATAGTAAGAGATAAAGAAAATCAGACGGTCTTTTTTGATAAAACCGGAAAGGCAAACGGCAGAGGAGCCTATATCTGCGGGAGTGACAAATGCATCGAAGCTTTGTCAAACGTCAAGATAATAAATCATGCTCTTAACGTGAATGCGGGGAAGGAAGACATGGAAAAAGTCAAAGAAGACATAAAAAAATATTTGAAAGAGGAGGTTTTGAATTAGGATGAGAGTTTATGATATGGCAAAAGAATATGGTTTTCAAAGCAAAGAATTTGCTGAAATAATGAAGGGTATGGGTATACCCGTTAAAAACCATATGAGCGCAGTGACCGCACAGCAGGAAAAATACTTTAGGAACAACTTCAATAAAGAAGCTTATCTAAATAGTTTAAACGATAAAAATGCTTCAAAAAAAGAAGCACCTAAAAAAGAACAACCAAAAAAACAGCCTAAAGAACAAGAGACAGAAAATAAACCTAATAATAAAAAACCCGAAATTATAACTCAGAGAAAGCCTCTTAAACAAGAAGCCAAAAAAATCGGAAATAAAGAAGTCAAACCTAAAGAAAACAAAGGTAAAGACGAACCGGGAGTAGTGGTCATCTACGATAAAGATAAGAAACCCGCTAAGAAAAAACCAAATGCGGGAAACAAACATTATAACTACGACGCAAAAGAAGAAGATGTCAAGGTGAATGTAAAGGGCGATAAATCCGCAAAGAAGAAACCGGATAATAAAACACCAAATAAAAACGAAAGACCTCAAAATAACAATAATAATAAGAAAAAGAATAAAAACAAAAATAAAAAAGATAATAAGAAGGAAGTAGTTCCTAAGTTTATCGATAACTCAAAGAGGTCTAAGAAAAATAAAGCTACTTACAAGAAAAAGAACAAGCAGGAAAGAGAAGAAAGACAGTTAGAAAATTCACAAGTAAGTGAAATCACTATCATGGAAGGCGTAACGGTAGGAGAACTTGCCGCTAAGCTCAACAAAGCTCCTACGGAAGTGATAAAAGTGCTTATGGGTTACGGAGTAATGGCTGCGGTAAATCAGTCTATAGATTTCGATACAGCTTCCATAGTATGCGAAGAATTCGGCGTTACATGCGAGCTTGAAGACGAAAATCAAGCAATGGACGATCTATTCGATACACATTATGTGAATGAAGACGAACTTGTTAAAAGACCGCCTATCATCACGGTTATGGGTCACGTTGACCACGGTAAGACTTCACTCCTTGACGCCATAAGACACACGAACGTTATAAGCGGAGAAGCCGGCGGTATCACTCAGCATATAGGTGCTTACACCATAATGATAAAAGACGAAAAAATCACTTTTATAGATACACCGGGGCATGAAGCCTTTACGGCAATGCGTTCCAGAGGTGCTTCCGTTACCGATATCGCAGTGCTTGTTGTAGCTGCGGACGACGGCGTAATGCCTCAGACCGTTGAAGCGATAAACCATGCAAAAGACGCAGGGGTACCTATCATAGTTGCGGTAAACAAAATAGATAAACCGGGAGCAAATCCCGACAAAGTAAAACAGGAACTTACAGAGTACGGACTTGTTGCAGAAGACTGGGGCGGAGACACCATATGTGTAAATATTTCCGCAAAGAAAAGAGAAGGTATCGAAGAACTTCTTGAAATGATACTTCTTGTTGCCGAAGTCGAAGACTTAAAGGCTCACCCTACAAAGAAAGCTATCGGTACCGTTATCGAAGCAAGACTCGACAAACAAAAGGGTACCGTTGCTACACTTCTCGTTAAATCGGGCGTACTGCACGACGGAGATATCGTTGTCTGCAACGACGTTTTCGGTAAGGTAAGAGCTATGATGGACGATAAAGGCAACAAAGTAAAAGTTGCGGGTCCTTCCACTGCCATAGAAATCTTAGGTTTCAATGAAGTTCCGGGTGCGGGAGAAAAATTCTTCGTAGCGGAAAATGAAAGAGACGGAAGAAAATACGCAGAGAGAAGAAAAGCGATAATGAAAGAAAACGCTCTTAAGAAGAGCGGTCCCGTAAGTTTGGATGATTTATTCAATCAAATAAGCGAAGGCGAATTAAAAGAACTTAAACTTATCGTCAAAGCCGACGTAAGAGGTTCTTTGGAAGCTCTTTCTCAGTCATTGGAAAAACTAAACGACAACGACGAAGGCGTAAGAGTAAGTGTTATCCACGGCGGAGTAGGTGCAATAGCTGAAAGTGACGTTGCCTTGGCGGCGGCTTCCAATGCACTTATTATTGCCTTCAATGTAAGACCGGACGCCAATGCGAAAGCCATGGCTATGAAAGAAGAAGTGGAAATAAGAAGCTATAACGTTATCTACCATGTAATGGAAGAGATCGAAAAAGCTCTTAAAGGTTTACTCGACCCTGAATTCAAGGAAGTCGTAGTCGGCAATGCTGAAGTAAGAGAAACATTCAAAGTTCCGAACATCGGTCTTGTAGCCGGTTCATATGTCACAGACGGTACTATTAACCGTAATGACAAGATAAGAGTCATAAGAGACGGTGTAGTTATATTTGAAAGTGAAATAGCATCTCTTAAGAGATTTAAAGATGACGCAAAAGAAGTTCAGGCGGGATACGAATGCGGTATCGGCGTTGAAAACTTTAACGACATCAAAGTCGGAGATACTTTCGAAACTTTCAAAATGGAAGAAATTGAAAGAGAGTAATTTAAATGGGATATAGGATTGAAAGAGTGAACGAGCTTATCAAGAACGAACTGTCGCTTCTTATAGAGCTCGAACTCAATGACCCGAGGCTTAAAGAAGCCATAATAAGCGTAGTGAGAGTAAAAGCTACTCCCGATTTGAAATACGCCAAGGTTTATGTAAGCGTAATGGGCGAAAATAATAAGAAAGAGGAGATTATAGGAGTTTTGGATAAAGCTAAAGGATTTCTTCGTAAATCCATAGCCAAGGTTTTGAATACTAGGAATACTCCCGAACTTATCTTTGAATTGGATAATTCTTTGGATTATGCAATGCATATCGACGAAGTGTTAGCCAATTTAGACATTAAAGACGATGAATATGATAGATAAATTTATAAAAAAACTTGAAAGCTATAATTCTTTTTTGATAATAACACATGAAAACCCGGACGGTGACGCTCTGGGTTCTTCCGTTGCTCTTAAAAGGACATTGGAACTTATCGGCAAAGAGGTGGATTTGTATGCTCAAACACCTATACCGGTAAATCTTGAAGATTTGATAAAAGAGAGCGATATCACCTCTTTAGATGATTTAAAGACGGGATACGACGTTTGTATGTGCCTCGACTGTTCAAGCGAAGATTATCTTTTCGGAGGCAATTTAAGGAACCTTTGCAGGGATATAATCGTTATAGACCACCATGTCACGAATAACCGTTACGGAGATATAAACATGGTAAGCGAAAAAGCTTCTGCTACGGGAGAGCTTATATTTATGATAAGTTCAGCCATACTCGGGACTATACCTAAGTATATCGCAAGCCTGTTATACGTTGCCATTTCCACGGACACGGGAAGTTTTTCTTATTCAAACACCACACCCGCCACTCACATAATAGGAGCTAAGCTTTTAAAATGCGGCGTGGAACAGGGCAAACTTAGTGAAATGGTGAAGCTTAAAGATATTACCAGTCTTTTCGTAAGGAAGAAATCTTTGGAGAGCATTTACGCTTTCAAGGAAAATCAGATACTTGTGATGGTGCTTGACGATGAGAACATCAATGGTGAAACCGATACGGAAGGGCTTATCGATGCTATAAGATATATCAAGGGCTGTAAAGTGGCGGCTCTCGTTAAAAGAGTAGATGATGAAAGTTTTAAAGTTTCCTTAAGGAGCGGAGGCTCCGAAGTAGATGTGGCAAGTATCGCTCATCATTACGGCGGAGGCGGACACAGAAAGGCTGCGGGCTTTACCTTCAAAGGAAGCAAAAACGAGATATTAACTGCAATAAAAGATATAGATTTAGAGGTTTAGATGTTAAGCGGCGTAATTTGTATAAATAAAGAACAGGACATGACAAGCCACGATGTGTGCTATAAAGTAAGAAAGATACTGGGTACAAAGAAAGTCGGACACAGCGGTACATTAGACCCTATGGCGGAAGGTGTGATGGGTGTTTTGGTAGGCAGGAGCACCAAACTTTCCAGCTATATAACAAGCTTTAATAAGGAATATATTGCGGGCATAGAATTCGGCAAGGACAGCCCAAGCTATGATATATGGACGGACATGAGAGATGTTTCCGTTCCCGAATTTTCTAAGGAAGATTTAAAAGGAGTTTTGAATTCTTTTATAGGTAACATAACTCAGACCCCGCCTATTTATTCCGCAATAAAAGTAAAAGGAAAACCTTTATATAAATACGCTCTGAAAGGTGAAAAGGTGAAGATACCCGGTAGAGAAGTCACTGTAAATGATATAGAACTCCTCGAAGCAAATCTGCCATATAGTGCAAAAATAAGGGTCTCATGTTCAAAAGGCACTTATATAAGGAGCCTTATACACGATATAGGCGTTTCCCTGGGCACTTCCGCAGTTATGAACAGCTTAGTCAGGACGAAAAACGGGATACTAAATATCGAAGACAGCATTACATTATCCGAGCTTGAAGCTAAAGTAAGATCGGACGAACTTGATGAAGTCATAAAGCGGGACGATTTTTTCCTTACGGACTTACATAGAGTGGATGTAAATCCATTAAGCGGTAAAATACTTCTTAACGGGAATGCTCTTATAAGGAAAAATCTTATAACGCCTACCGATGATATTAAGGCAGGCACTATGGTAAGGTTATATCTTGAAGATAAATTCATAGGGCTTGGCAAAAAGACAGACGAAGAAGGTATTTTAATAAGACCGATAAAGATATTATATGGGGAATAAACAATGAAGATAGTACATTCTTTTGACGCAGTAGATAAAAATGAACCATTATCTTTGGCATTCGGATACTTTGACGGTATCCATCTGGGTCACAGAAAAATAATTGAAGAAAATAATAAAGACTTAAAGAACTGTGTGGTAACATTCGATAAACATCCCATGGATCTTATAAACAAGGATAAGTCTCCCAAAATGCTCATGACTATGGAAGAAAAGGAAGAATACCTTGAAAAAATGGGTGTGGATTATCTTTTTATAATCCATTTCGATTCGGACTTTATGAACCTTACAGACAGGCAGTTCATAAGTCTTGTAATAGACAATGTAAACATGAAAAAAATGAAAGTCGGTTTCAATTACCATTTCGGTAAAAACGGAAGAGGGAACGCCGACTTCTTAAGAAAGGTTTCGAAGGAAGAGGGCTTTGAGCTGGAAGTAGTCGAAGAATATAAAATAGACGATGAGAGAGTATGCTCAACTGCCATAAGAAACCTTATATACGAAGGAAATATCAGTAAAGCAAATAAGTTTTTGGGAAGACCTTATTCTATTACGGGAAAAGTCGTTGAAGGGAAACACCTCGGTAAACAAATAGGCATACCGACGGCTAATATCTTCCCCGACCCCACTAAAGCTATACCGAAAAGGGGAGTGTATGTAACGAGAGTTACAGTTGACGATGATATCTATTATGGGATAAGCAATGTCGGGATAAATCCCACATTCAACGAAGAACCGAAAATCGAGACGAATATATTCGATTTCGACGGGGATATATACGGTAGAGAAATAAAGGTGGAATTCCTTGAGTTCGAGAGAGAAGAAAGAGCTTTTGAAAGTATCGACGAACTTAAAGCGACCATTGAAAAAAGCATACGGTTCGGAAGGGATTATATTACCCATAAACTTAATTATTAAAAAGAGACTTAGAGCAAATCGACCTTTTGTTTAATTTAATAAAAAGAAACAAAAAATTTACTTTATTTACTAAAAGTATTGGTAAAACGAAGCTTATAAGTTATAATAGAATTAATATTCTATATTCTAATGTTAAAGGAGGAAAGAAATGAAAAAAGGAAAGAGAATTTTAGCGTGTATATTAGCGGTAGGTCTTATCATCGGACTTGCGGGATGCGGTTCAAAATCAGACTCAAAGGGCGGCGATAAGTCTTACATAATCGCGACTGATACAACATTCGCACCGTTTGAATTTACAGATGATAAGAACAATTTTGTAGGTGTTGATGTGGATATCTTAGCGGCAATAGCAAAGGACCAAGGTTTTGACTATGAACTTCAGTCTTTGGGTTTTGATGCGGCGGTTGCGGCTTTGGAATCAGGTCAGGCTGACGGAGTTATCGCGGGAATGAGTATCACAGACGAGAGAAAGAAAAAATATGACTTCTCCGACGCTTATTACGATTCAGGCGTAGTTATGGCTATTAAAGCAGACGACAACTCTATCAAAACTTATGAAGACTTAAGCGGCAAAAAAGTTGCTTGTAAGACAGGTACGGAAGGTGCTACATTTGCCGAATCGATCAAAGATAAATACGGTTTTGAAATAGCATATTTCAAAGATTCTCCAAAGATGTACGAAGACGTAAAAACAGGTAATACTGTAGCATGTTTCGAAGATTATCCTGTTATGGGTTACGGTATAAGCCAAGGCAACGGACTTAAAATGGTAACGGATATGGAAAAAGGTTCTTCTTACGGATTTGCTGTTCTTAAAGGTAAGAACGCAGAACTTCTTAAAATGTTTGATGAAGGTTTAAAGAACATTAAAGCTAGCGGAGAATATCAAAAAATATTAGATAAATATATTGCTAACAAATAGTAATAAATAAACAATTAGTTGGAGTGATTTAATGAATTTTTTAGAAGTCTTTTCCGGTGCAACGCCTCTTCTTTTGGAAGGGCTTGCGATGACAGTACAAATTACTATAATATCATTAATAATAGCGTTTTTCTTAGGGCTTTTTTCATGCGTGATGGGTATTTCCAGCTTTAAGCCTTTCAAAGCCATTTCTAAATTTTATCTTTGGCTTATCAGAGGAACACCTCTTTTGGTACAATGTTTCTTTGTATACTTCGGTCTTCCTCAGCTCATACAGTCTTTTGGTATAGATTTCAGACTAACCGCATACTCTGCGGGTATCATAACACTTTCTTTAAACGCGGGTGCTTATATGTCTGAGATATTCAGAGGCGGTATACAAGCGGTTGATAAAGGACAAATGGAAGCGGCAAGAAGTCTCGGACTACCTAAAGGCAGAGCCATGATAAAGGTTATTTTACCCCAGGCACTAAAAATATGTATACCTTCACTTGTAAACCAATTTATTATTACACTCAAGGATACATCTATAATTTCTACCATAAGTTTAGCGGAAGTAGTATATGCCGCTAATATCTATATCGGAAGGACGATGAATTCTTTTGCTACTTGGACTCTTGTAGGACTTATGTATTTAGTCGTTGTTACCGCACTTTCTTCGCTTTCTAATTATATTGAGAGGAGAATAAGTAATGAGTAAATTAAGAGTGACGGATTTACATAAATCCTTTAAAAAGTTAGAAGTATTAAAAGGCATTGATCTTGAAATTACTGAAGGGGAAGTGGTTTGTATCATCGGACCTTCGGGTTCGGGGAAAAGTACTTTTCTAAGATGTTTAAATTTATTGGAAGTTCCGACTAAAGGCGAAATCGAGATCGATGATCAGCTGATTACGAACAAGAAAAATGATATTAACAAAATGAGAGAAAATATAGGAATGGTATTCCAGCAGTTCAATCTTTTCCCTCATTTGACGGTAAAGAAAAATATAATGCTCGCTCCCGTGGATCTGAAACTGAAAACCGCGGAAGAAGCAGAAAAGAAAGCTTACGAACTACTGGATAGAGTGGGGCTTAGAGAAAAAGCCGATGTTTATCCTAAGAAGCTTTCAGGAGGTCAGCAACAGAGGGTAGCCATAGCAAGAGCTCTTGCCATGGAGCCTGATATCATGATGTTTGACGAACCTACATCTGCCCTTGACCCTGAAATGGTAGGGGAAGTTCTCGGTGTTATGAAGGAACTTGCTTCCCAGGGTATGACGATGGTTATTGTAACTCATGAAATCGGATTTGCCAGAGAAGTTGCCGACAGGGTGATTTTTATGGACGAAGGCGTTATCATAGAACAAGGTCCGCCTAAAGAAGTAATAAATAACCCTCAAAATCAAAGAACGAAAGACTTTTTAAATAAAGTTTTATAATAAAAAAGACCACTTATGTGGTCTTTTTTAATTTCTTTTATCTTTGTCTTTTAAATATTTTCTTGCTTTCTTCATTCCTCCGACGCTTTTAAACATCTGATTTAGTTTTTCTTTTTCTATTTCCTTTGAATTAAGTCCCGCGTATTTATTTTCTCTTTGTATTTTTTCGTAGTTCTCATATCTTCTTAAATCCAAAGTTCCTTTTTCTATCGCTTCTCTTACTTTACATCCGGGTTCGTTCGTATGGGTACAGTCTGAGAATTTACACCCTGAAATGAGCTCTTCGATATCTTCAAACCCTTTTGATGTTTCTATAAATCCGGTTCCAAGCTCTCTCATCCCCGGGGTATCTATAACGATACCTCCGCTATCAAGCAATATCAAATCTCTCGTCGTGGTGGTATGTCGTCCTTTATCATCGTTTCTAAGTCCCGAAGTCTTTATTATATCTCTGCCCAGCAGATGATTTATTATAGTAGATTTTCCAACTCCCGAAGAACCTATGAATGCACCGGTAATGCCCGGTTTTAAATACTCATTTATTTTTTCGTAAGAACTCTCGTCTTTGTTTGTCGTAAGGATTATATCATCTGTGAAAGTAACGGAAGTTACTTCGCTTAGGATATTATCGATATTTTCAGCCAAGTCGGATTTTGTAAGGATTATAACGGGTTTTGCTCCGCTGTCCCAAGATAAAGTCATATATCTTTCCAGCCTGCTTATATTATAATCATTGTTCAAAGCCATACATATAAATATGATATCGACATTTGAAGCCACTATCTGCATTTCTTTTTTAGAACCTGCGGCAGTCCTCTTGAATACGCTTTTCCTGTCAAGCACGTGGTGAATGACGGAAGTTTCTCCTTTATCTCTGAAGCCGTCTGTCATTACATAGTCGCCGACTGCGGGATAGTCAGATGAAGAGTATGCCTCGTTCATGAATTTCCCCGATACCTTTGCCAGACATTCTCCTTCTTCGGTGATTATCTTATAGATACCTTTGTACTGAGAAATCACTCTTGCAGGTTTTAAATCTTTATATTCTTTTGCCAGCGTTAAAAATCTTTCGTCGGCACCGTATTTTGCTAAATTATTGTTGTTCATTTTATTATTACCTCCCTTTTATTTATCCCATGGAGGTATCATGTATCGTGTTATTTTACACATACCTCCGTGTATAACACAATATCCGTTCTGTTTACTGTTTTAAACATAAAAAATTATCTCCTTTCTTTCAAATGTTTTTTTATTATAACATATATCTTTATATTTTAATACAAAAAAATCGGGGCACTACGCCTGCCTTCGGCAGATTCCGCGCCCCTAAGTAACTTGCCATTGAATGTAATGATTTCCAAACTTGTTTGTTTACTTCTATTGACGATATATCCCTAAATATAAACTTAAGTATAAAATAAAAAGGACCATTTTAGGTCCTTGGTCGTTATTCGGGGTTAGATAAAAATGAGGTCAGGGTCGTACCTTAGGGGCGCGGAATCTGCCGAAGGCAGGCGTAGTGCCCCGATGTTATTTACTGCCGTTATTCTCTTTTTTGTTATTATTGCCCTTGCTTTTTTTATTACCGTTTTTGTTTTTATCTTCTTTACTTTTGCACTTTTCATGCTCGTATTCGTTGATAAGTTCAAATAATTTGTTCCTTGCATCACTCAGCGAACCAACCGCGTCAATAAGCCCTATCTCTACCGCCTGTTCACCTACAAGGACCGAACCCATATCGTTTACGAGTTCATCGGTATTGAGCATTATTTTATTGAATAACTCCTTATCCACGTTGGAATGTCCCACAACGAATTCGGTTATCCTTTCCTGCATTTTCTGGAAGTATATAAAGCTTTGAAGCACTCCTATCACAAGCCCCGTAGTCCTTATGGGATGTATCATCATCGTTGCCGTCGGAACGATAAATGAGTAACTTCCGCTTACCGCAAGTGGTACTCCTATGCTGTGGCTCCCTCCGAGAACAAGTGTTACGCATGGTTTGCTCATTCCGGAAATCAGTTCGGATATGGCAAGTCCTGCTTCCACATCTCCTCCCATGGTGTTTAAAATAAGGAGTACGCCTTTTATTTCATCTTTTTCTTCCACGTCGATTATCATTGGTATTATATGTTCGTACTTAGTGGATTTTTTCGGAGAACCCGCTTCTATATGACCTTCTATTTCTCCGATAATGCTTATTGTCTGTATCCCGCTGTTATATCCGTCGTTTAGCTGTCCAAGCTCTTTTAATCTGTTCAGCGTTTCATCGTCAAAATCAGATTCGTGAGATAAATCAAAGTCTTCTTGATTGTTCATTTTTAATTCGTCTTTATTTTTCATTATATTTCCTTTCAAACAAAATAAAATAAGAAAGAACTTTTGTCCTTTCTTATTTTTTCCTTTTATTTAAAATTTATGTAATTTTTATTTTATTAAATTTGTATGTAATACGTTAACCGCATCCTTTGCCTGTTTTGTATCTACAAGCACTGATACGGTCGTACTTGAGTCGGATGACTGATGTACAAAAATATTGTTTGAATAAAGTGCTGCAATTATTTTTGCGACTACTCCCGGAACGCCTTTCATTCTTCCCATTATGGTTATCTTTGTAAATCCGTCGCAGATAGTGTATTCAAGACCTATCTTGGACATTACTTCGTCAACTACGTTTTGTTTATCCGTATCTATGATAAATGTTTTTCTGTCAGGGAAAATGTTTATCATGTCGATAGATATTTCTTTTTCCGCAAGCAGATCGAATAGTCTGTCTTCTTTTTTAAGGTCGGTGAATTTGATATCTACCTGACTGCATCCGTCTATTTGTGTAACTGCAGAGAAATTCTTTTCGCTGTATATATCCTGAGAAACATCTTCTATCCTCGTTCCTCCGTAGTATCTTCCTTTCTGCGTATTTAATATAGCGATAGGTACATCTGCTTTCATTGCGTATTCCACCGCTCTCGGATGAATTACTTTGGCTCCGTATTCTGCAAGCTGGAATACTTCGTCGTAATCAACGGTTTCTATAAGCTCGGCATTTTCGACTACTCTAGGATCGGCTGTCATTACTCCGTCCACGTCGGTATATATTTCCACTAAGTCTGCATTCAGTGCCGCACCCAAAGCAGTAGCGGTAATGTCGCTGCCGCCTCTTCCGAGGGTCAGTATCTGTCCGCTTTTACTCATACCCTGGAATCCCGCAACTACGGGAACTACGTCTTGATTTAAAAGTTCCATGAGCCTGTTTGTATCTATGTTGACTATCTTACCGTCTCCGTAATTTTCATTAGTAACGATACCCGCTTGTCCGCCTGTAAGAGCTCTTGCATTTATGCCTTTTGCTCTTATTTCTTCACTTACCACGACAGTGGTTATGATTTCTCCGCATGTTGCAAGTAAGTCTTTGTTTCTAAGATTTGCTTTTTTCATATCGGGAAGAAGGCTTAAAAGCGAATCGGTCGCATATGGTTCCGGTTTTCTTCCCATAGCGGAAACTACAATGATAGGTTTGAACCCGTCATCAATGGCATCTATCATATTCTTTATGATCATACTTCTTGATTTCGCGGTGTTTACACTGGTTCCGCCGTATTTTTGCACTATAATTTTCATATTTGGACCCCTATAACTAATATTATTATTTTTCTAAATTGACCATTATTGTATCCATTCCTATTTTTACTATGCTCTCCCAAGGAATAGTCAAATATTCCACTTCCCCGGAAAAGAATTTTCTGGCTTTGCCCTGCGGAATTAATACTGCTTCTATTTTACCCTGTTTTTCATCTATTTTCAAGTCACAATTACCTAAAACACCCAATTTTTCGCCGTTATTTATGTTTACGATTATCCTGTTCTTCAACTCTTCTAAATGCATATAACTCACCTCATTTATATATATGAAGCAGGGCAGGTTTTTATAATAAATATGATATTAAATAATATAAAATATCATTACTTTAGTGTGATTTTTGAAAATAAATCTAAACCCATAAATATTGCTGCTGCAAAATGCTGAACAGCTTAAGAAAATAAGAAAATTATCAATAGAAAATCAAATGTTTCTTAAAGGTCTAATAACAGGTACTAATGAAACTTTTGGATACTCTGACAAAAAAGTCAGTATAAGTAAAAATAATATGCATTATAAAAATAATATGGTATTAAAAAAGAAAGCATTTCTGCTTTCTTTTTATTTTGTCTTTACTTTTAGTTCGATAAGCCTTTTGATGTCGCTTAAAACTTCTTCATTCAATAAGTCCAGTACCAGCCATGTGCCGAGTCCGCTGTTGGATTTGCTTTCTTTATATCTGTTCATGACATAATCGCTTGATGTATATATTATAGCTTCCGCTTCGGTTTCCAGTTTATTGCCGATGACCACCATTACTTTGGGTATATTCTTTTCGGGGTATACGACGCAAAGTGATTTGCTTCCTTTTTTATATTTAATGTTCCAGCCGGGTATGGCTGAACATTTGCTGTATTCAACGCTTTTTTTTGCATTGAATTTGTCACTTAAATATTTGCATAATTCTTCATAAAGGGGGCTTATCATATAATCTGACAGCTCTTTATCCGTGGGCTTTTGGTCGATAGGGTAAATTTCTTTCCATTCCATTTTTTAATAGTCTCCTTTTGTTTGGTGTTTTCCATGCGGTATCTCGGGCGCACTTCACCTTTCAGACTCCGCGCGCCCGAATACACCTTGATTTCTGCCTTATACACACTCTCTTAATGATTTAACTATATATCAAAATAAGTAATAATAAAAGCAAAATACTTTATATTAATAAATTATTAATATTTAATAAAATATCATCTTAAACCCCGCTGTGACCGAACCCTCCTTCACCTCTGTCTGTATTATCCAAACTTTCGACTTCCGTGAATTCTGCGGTCTCATGTTTTGCGATTACCATTTGGGCGATCTTCATTCCCGGTGTGACCGTAAAAGGTTCGTCTTTTAATGTGGTTATTATTATGCCTATCTCTCCTCTGTAGTCGCTGTCTATGGTCCCTATTCCGTTTACCAGTGTGACGCCGTGCTTTAAACTAAGTCCGCTCCTCGCTCTTATCTGTGCTTCGTAACCTATAGGGAGTTTTATATATATCCCTGTGGGTATCAAAGATATCTCACCTTGTCTGAGTATTATATCTTCATCTATATTTGCATATAAATCGGCTCCCGCACTGCCTTTTGTCGCATATTCAGGCAGGGGATACTTTGATTTATTTATTATTTCGACTTTTACATTTTTCATTCTTTTTCTCCTTAAAATATACTATAATAACATTATAGTTAAAATTAAAAGTTTTATCAATCAAAAGGGTTAAAAACATTTATAAATCCCGCCTAAAGTTGTTTACAAAAATATCCTTTTGTGATATAATTTTAAAGCTATGTACCTAAGGCTTAGTTATGAGCATCTCCGGCTTACTGCTAAGGTTTTAGGCGAATATAAATATTAAAAGGAGACTAAAATGTCAATAACAAAAGAAAAAAAACAAGAAGTAATCAGCAAATATCAAAAACACGAAAAGGATACAGGTTCACCTGAAATCCAAATCGCTATCTTGACAAGCAGGATCAATACTCTAAACGAACACTTCAAAAACAATCCTAAAGACCATCACTCAAGAAGAGGACTATTAATGATGGTAGGTAAGAGAAGAAGACTTTTAGATTATGTAGCTAAGAAAGATATCAATAAATACAGAGAAATAGTTAAAGAACTTAACTTAAGAAAATAATTAAGCATTTAAAAGGCGGATTTTTTCGCCTTTTTATAATATGGAGGAAAAAAATTAGATGAAGAAAGTGTTTAAAACTGATTTTTTAGGCAGAGAACTTTGTGTTGAAGTTGGAGAATTGGCACAAATGGCTAACGGTAGTGTTTTCATTTCATATGGAGATACTCAGATTTTAGTCAACGCATGTATGTCTAAAGAAGCAAAAGAGGGAATTGACTTTTTCCCGCTAAGCGTATTTTACGAAGAAAAAATGTATTCCGTTGGAAAAATTCCGGGGGGATTTTTAAAGAGAGAAGGAAGAGCAAGCGAAAAAGCTACTCTTACATGCAGACTTATCGACAGGCCTTTAAGACCTTTATTCGATAAAGGTTTCAGAAACGACGTTCAAATCGTCGCTACCGTTATGGGTGTGGATCAGGATAACTCACCGGAAATCACAAGTATCATAGGAGCATCTCTTGCTCTAGGTATTTCCGATATCCCGTTCGACGGTCCCGTTGGTGCAATCAATGTAGGTCTTATAGACGGAAAACTTGTTTATAATCCGACAAGCGACCAAAGAGACAACAGTGATTTAAATCTTACAGTTGCGGGAACCAGCGAAGCCGTACTTATGGTTGAAGCGGGCGCAAACGAAGTGAGCGAAGAAATCATGATAGACGCTATCATGGGGGCTCATGAACATATCAAAGAAATCATCAAATTCCAGGAAGAAATAATAAGAGAAGTCGGCGTGGAAAAAGCTGATATCACATACTACAGAACAAGCGAAGAAATCAAAGAAAAGATTTACGAAGAAGCTAAAAAAGGCTTCAGAGAAGCTTATGATATCCATGAAAAACAAGCCAGAGAAGACAGAGTGGAAGAAGTCAAGGCTGAAATTTTGGATAAATACTTGGAAGAATATCCCGACAACAAACTCGACTTTGAGGAAATATTCGCTAAATTATTAAAACAAATCGTCAGAGATATGATAACCAACGAAGGTATCAGACCTGACGGAAGAAAAGTAGATGAAATCAGACCTATTACATGCGAAGTAGGAAAGATAAGAAGAGCTCACGGCTCGGGACTTTTCACAAGAGGACAGACTCAGGTAATGTCTATGGCTACTCTCGGTGCTATAAGAGATGAACAGATAATCGACGGCATCGGAGAAGAAACAAGCAAAAAATATATTCACCACTATAATTTCCCTGCATACTCTGTAGGTGAAACGGGACCTATGAGAGGTCCGGGAAGAAGAGAGATAGGACACGGTGCTTTGGCTGAAAGAGCGCTTATCCCCGTACTTCCCGACCAAAAGGACTTCCCTTATACAATAAGAGTGGTTTCCGAAGTACTTGCTTCAAACGGTTCTACATCTCAGGCAAGTGTCTGCGGTTCTACATTATCTCTAATGGACGCAGGTGTTCCTATCAAATCGCCTGTAGCGGGTATCGCAATGGGTCTTATAAAGGAAGAAAGTAAAGTATCCGTTTTATCGGATATTCAGGGCGTTGAAGATTTCTACGGCGATATGGACTTTAAAGTTGCGGGAACAAGCGAAGGTATCACTGCTATCCAAATGGATATCAAAATCAAAGGTATAGATAAAGCTATACTTACAGAAGCTCTATCAAGAGCTAAAAAAGGCAGATTCCATATCTTAGGCAAAATGGAAGAAGCCATCACAGCTCCTAGAGAAGACGTAAGCAAATACGCTCCTAAAATCATGACTATGAAAATAGCCGAAGATAAAATCAAAGATGTCATCGGACCGGGCGGAAAGATGATAAATAAAATCATCGATGAAACAGGAGTTAAAATCGACATCTTGGACGATGGACAAACCTTCGTAAGTGCTGTGGATTTGGAAGATGCTAAAAAAGCGGTTCAAATAATCGAAGATATAACGAGAGAAGTAGAAGAAGGGGACACTTATGTAGGTAAAGTCGTAAGAGTAATGGACTTTGGTGCATTCGTGGAAATCCCGGGCGGAAAAGAAGGTCTCGTTCATATTTCAAAGATAGCTCACGAAAGGGTAAATAAAGTCACTGACGTTTTAAACGTAGGGGACGAAGTAAACGTAAAGGTCATCGAAATAGATAAACAAGGAAGGATAAACCTTTCAAGAAAAGCACTTCTTCCAAAACCAAAAAAAGAAGTCAAAGAAAATAAAGATGACAAAAAAGAAGAAAAAGTAAATGAATAAATAATTAAAAGCGAGGGTTAAACTTCGCTTTTAAAGCATATAAATAGTATTAAATGTATAAATAACGGAGGATATTATGACTACAATACAAGCCATAATTTTAGGTATAGTCCAGGGTCTTACGGAATTCCTTCCGGTAAGCAGTTCCGGACATTTGGTAATACTCCAGAATTTCATGGGTATCAGCGAAGGTTCTCTCGAATTTGCGATAGTGC
Source organism: uncultured Anaerofustis sp. (assembly GCF_938029165.1). Taxonomy (NCBI): domain Bacteria; kingdom Bacillati; phylum Bacillota; class Clostridia; order Eubacteriales; family Eubacteriaceae; genus Anaerofustis; species uncultured Anaerofustis sp. The sequence continues at coordinate 182,320 of NZ_CALHFB010000050.1, read as the reverse complement.
TTCATCTTGGGACACTGCTTGCGGTAGTTATCGCATACTATGAATCCATATGGAATATGTTCAAGCAGTTTTTCCTAATGCTTGCGGATTTAATAACTCTTAAAGGACCTTGTTTTGAAAAGAGTAAATACAGAAAATACATAGTGTATATCCTTATGGCATCCATACCTGCGGGCATAGTTGGAGTTTTATTCGAAGATTTCATAAGCGAGAAGTTCGGTTCTATCATCATAGTAGGGTTTACTCTTCTTATTACCGGAGTACTCCTCGTTTTAGGCGATGCACTGGGTAAAAACAACAGGGGACATATAGAAAACGTAGGAGCGGGAAAAGCTTTCATTATTGGTATTTTCCAAATGTTCGCCATAACCCCGGGTATTTCAAGGTCGGGTTCTACTATAGTCGGCGGGCTTTTATCGGGGCTTAAAAAGGAAGAAGCCGTTGAGTTTTCATTCCTTATGTCTATCCCCGCAGTACTGGGTTCACTGTTACTTAAGATAAAAGACATAATCTCCATAGGAGCGACTACATCGTTTGTACCTCTTATAATAGGATTTTTCTGTTCTCTTGTGATAGGGTACTTCTCCATAGTCCTTCTTAATAATATCGTTAAGAAAGGCAAGCTTTACTATTTCTCCATTTACTGCTGGATAGTAGGTTTGGCGCTTATTATATATCAGGTATTGATTACGATATAATTTTATGTATAAATAATATACACCCCATAATTATGATAAAAATTGAAGGATTGAAAAAGACACCTATATCGGGTGCCTTTTTTTGTTTTAATAATATTTTTTAATTAATTACTTTTTCCTCTTATATTAAAATATCCATGTTTATTTTAATTGGATAGGGCAGGGAGGATATATTCCGCTACAAATCCTATCCTGTCTTTTGCGTTCATCATAAAAGACGAAGTCATTGCTATGACGGTATTCAAGTCAGGTATAACGCATATCATATTTCCTCCGTCCCCGAGAGCGCAATACATCCTTATAGGTGCATTGTAAATCAAATACCACATATATCCGTAGCCGTTCTGATTTTCCTTTAAGGTCTTGTCTATCCATTCCTCGGATACTATCCTTTTTCCTTTGTATTCTCCATTGTTTAAATAAAGCTCTCCGATTTTTGCCATATCCCTCGTGCTCAGTTTAAGTCCGAAACCTCCCGCAGAAATCCCCATGGGGTCATTTGCCCAGCCTTCTATTTTTTCTCCGAACAGAGTATCAAAACTGAATTCTTTGGTGTCGTTATGATTTATTTCTTCCATATCCATAGGCTTAAATAAATACTTATTTGCAAATTCCTTTGCAGACATTCCCGAAGCTTTAGTTAAAATGGCGGAAAGAAGATGAGCACTCATGGTGGAATACTTGAATTTACCTTTTTCTCCGTTGCCGTCAATGCTCTCAAGTGCATATCTTATCCAGTCTTCGCTTCTTGTAAAGTCTTCAAGGGGTTCCATGTACTCTTCAAAGGTGTATGGGACGGTCATAGTAAGTAGGTCTTTTATCGTGATTTTATCTCTGATTTCATTTTTATCTATGAAGTCATATTCTTTGAAAAAATCCATTACTTTTTGATTTTCATCTTCCATAAATCCCTTATCTATGGCTATGCCAATCAGTATTGATAATATGCTTTTCGTTACCGAGGCTATGTGCGTCTTTTGGTTTTCATTGCTCTCACCGAAGTATTTTTCATATATCATTTCACCGTCTTTGGATATTACTATCCCCTCCGTGTTAGAGTATTCTTTCTTTATTATATCTTCTATTTTTAAAAGTAAATCATATTTGCTCCCTGACTTTTCAGGAATAATGTTCTTATTATTTTCCATTTTAAATTTTCCTTTTGTAATTATTAATGGTACCATAATAACAACTTATCATGATTAAAAAGCATATTCAAGAAAATTTTTAAAATATATTTTATAGTAATTAGTAGTTTAACTATTGATACAAAGACTAAAACAAAAAATTATAGATATTCAATGAAAGCATATAAAAATACTTAGAAGCGATTTTGTAGGGGAGCTTTGATTCCAAGGGTAAAAAGTGCAAATAAAAAGCAGCTTTTAGCTGCTTTTTTATAGTTCGTATATGTATGATATTATATCTTCATAATTCCCGTCATCTTTTAAGTATCCCTTTGGTATTACTCCCAGCTTTTTAAATCCGAGGCTTTCATAAAGATGTATAGCACCTTTGTTGGATCTTACCACCGCGTTGAACTGAAGTATTTTAAAATCAAGCTCCCTTGCCTTTTTTAGAGAATGCTTTACAAGCTCTCTTCCTATATGCTTTCCTCTGATTTTTTTATCCACAGCATAACTTGCGTTTGCGATATGAGCACACCTTCCCACGTTGTTGGGGTGGAGTATATATATCCCCGCTACTTTATCATCAAGCTTTGCCGTTCCCGTAAAGCTTTGAGAAGCGAAAAATTCAAGACCTTCATCTCTTTTCATTTCTTCCGTCTGAGGAAATGCATTTGCTTCTCTTACCACTTCATTCCAGATTGCAAGAGCGGTATTTAAATCTTCTTCTTTTAATTCAGTTATTGTTACTTCCATAGTCACACTGCCTTTATTCTTCCACATTCCAAACTTTATCCAAGCTTATACCGCTCTTTTTAAGTATACACTTTGCATTTTCCCATTTTCCTATGTCTTTCTTTGAATGAGCGTCGCTTCCCACCGCATAGGTTATGTTTATCCCGCTTTCTTCTATGAGCCTTATATCCTCTTCGTTAAGCTTACTTTGTGTGTCGTTTATTTCCAGTATCACATCATGCTTTTCCGCCGCTTTCGCAAGCTCTATTATGTCTATGGGTCCTCTCGTGTCGGGGTGTGTTATCATCTTTAAAGGATACTTTTCTATTGCTTTTATAAGTGCATTTGTATTTATCCTCGTCTGTCTTTTCCTGAACCAGCCGAACTTTGAACATAAAGTATTCATTATCTGCATATTAAAAAATGTACTTATATCCTTTGGTATGGACATCAAATGGATACCGCAGTACAAGACTTCCACGATTTCCAGAAGTTCCTCGTCCACGTCCAAATCTCCCTTCATGGAAATCACGTTTGCTTCCATTCCCATTAAAATTTCCATATCAGGGTATTTTTTTCTAAGTTCCAGTATTTCTTTTTTCATATCCATATAAGTAGCGTTGGTATTTTTTCTCGCTACCATATGCCCCGGTCCGTGTTCGCTGATGATGATTTTTTTCATACCTTTCTCTCTTGCGGCGATGACGTTGTCTTCTATGGTCCCCGTCCCGTGAGAATAAATGGTATGACAATGTATTTCTGCTGTTAGTTTCATTTAGATATTCTTTCTTCAATCCTTTCTAATATGAAAGAAGCAATTTCTTCGCTTTTAATGCTTTTTACTTTTTCTCCCTTTTCAAAAAAGACCGCATTCCCGTCTCCGCAGGCAACTCCCATGTCCGCTTCTTTTGCTTCTCCCGGACCGTTTACCGCACAGCCCATGACCGCTACGGTAATAGGTTCCTTTATGTGTCTTGTTTTTTCCTTTATCTCTTTTACTATGGACAGAGTATCTGTTTTACATCTTCCGCATGTAGGGCATGATACCACTCTTACTCCTTCGTCCAAAAGCCCGAGGCTTATGAGTATCTCTCTTCCCACGACTACTTCGTCTCTGCTGTCACCGGTCAAGGAAACTCTTATGGTATCTCCGATACCGTCTTTTAAAAGACTGCCAAGCCCTATGCTTGAACGGACTATCCCTCCAAGCTCCGCTCCCGCTTCCGTAACTCCCAAATGAAGGGGATAAGAGTATTTTTCTCTGAAAAGCCTGTTTGCGTCTATTGTAGTTACTACGTCGCTTGATTTAATGGATAATACAATATTGTCATATCCGAATTCGTTGAAGTAAGCGATACTTCTGTATGCACTTTCAACCAAGGCTTCCGGGGTAGGGTGTCCGTACTTTTCCAGTAAGTCTTTTTCCAGACTTCCGGAGTTTACGCCTATCCTAACGGGTATATCGTAGTCTTTAAGACATTTTACGACTTCCCTTACTCTTTCTTTGCCTCCGATGTTGCCGGGGTTTATCCTGACTTTATGAACACCGTTTTTTATGGCTTCTATAGCTACTCTGTAGTCGAAATGGATATCCGCTACAAAGGGTATGTTTGTATTTTTTACTATCTTCGGTATGACTTTTGCGGCTTCCATATTCGGTATGGTGCCTCTTATTATGTCACATCCCAGCATTTCCAGTTCGTTTATTTCATCTATTATTGACTTGTAATCGGTAGGCGGTAATTTAAGCATTGACTGCACCATAATAGGATTTCCTCCGCCGATTATCTTGTTACCGATTTTTACTGCGTTTGTTTTCTTCATCTTATAACTCCTAGAAAAGTTTTATTACATCCTGTACAGCAACGAATACCGCGAATGCCATAAGTAATACAAATCCCACAAAATGTATCATTCCTTCTTTTTCCCTGTTGATAGGGGAGCCTTTTATCATTTCTATAAAGCAGAACAATATCCTGCTGCCGTCCAAAGCGGGTATGGGAAGTAAATTGAATATACCTATATTTATCGTAAGCAGAGCCGTTATGTTAAGCAGTATACTAAACCCAGCACCCACCGCTTCGTTGATAACTCCCGCGACACCTATGGGACCCGACAGCTGATTTATGCCTATAGCGCCTCTGATTAGGTCTATTAAGGCTTTGAACGTAACATATATATAAGTTCCGAAGGCTTTTACAGAACTCTTTACAGTCCCGATAAAGCTCTTTGAATAGGTAGGGTTTATACCGACTTTATATGAATTCGTTGCACTGTCCAGCTTCGGCGTTACCGTAGTATCCTTTAATTCTCCGCTTTCTGTCTTATAAGTGACCTTTAATTCTCTTCCTTTTGAAGAGTTTATGGTGTTTGATATGTCTTCCCATTTGGTTATCTTCGTATCGTTTATCTTAACAAAAGTGTCGCCTTCTCTAAGTCCCGCCGTATATGCGGGATTATTTTCAAGAACTTTTCCTATGGTCGTGGTGGGCTCAGTCCCCATTACTCCGTAAACAACCATCAATATGATGATAGCTGATAAAAGGTTCATTCCCGCACCTGCCGCAAAAACGAGTATCCTTTTAAAAGGGGAGATAGAGTTTAGGCTGCCTTCTCCCGTTTCTTCTTCGTCTTCATCTTCGCCGTACATCTTGCAGTAGCCGCCGATAGGCAGGAGCCTAAGCGAATAAAGGGTTTCGTCTTTTCCTTTTTTCTTAAAAATAAGTGGTCCCATCCCGATAGAAAATTCTTCCACGATGACACCACATTTCTTTGCCACGATGAAGTGACCGAATTCATGAGTTGATATTAGTACTCCGAATATTAACAGAGTATATATTATAGTTGATAAGCTCAAATTTTTTCTCTCCTAAAAAGTAAACATATTCAGCACGATGTATACATAGAAAAATGTTCCCGCCAAAGAAAATAGTGTGCCGTCTATTCTGTCCAGGACTCCTCCGTGACCGGGGATTATCCAGCCGTAGTCTTTGACGTCGAATTTCCTTTTTACCATGGAAGCCGTAAGGTCTCCGAACTGGCTCAGTATACTATTTATTGTTGCCATTATTATACAGTCTATTAAAGAAATGTCAATAATATTATAATTTATGAATATAAAATGTAATATCATTCCCGCCAAAATACCGAAAACAAGCCCTGCGATACTTCCTTCTATGCTTTTCTTGGGGCTTATCTTAGGGCATAATTTATGTTTACCGAACTTTATACCAAACAGGTATGCAAAAGAATCGGTAGCAATGGTTATGACTTCCGCAAAAATAATAAGTGCAAGTCCCTCTATATTGTTCATTTTACTTAACATCAGTACCATAAATGAAAGGATAAGAGAAATGTATATCAGACCGAATATAGAGTATATCGTCGTATCCGCGTCAAATTTCTTGTCCAGTATATTTATCATCGATATGAGAATGATCATTATAGGTATGGAAGGTATCACCAAATTGAAATCCTTCATAGCGAATATCAAAAGCAGTGTACCCGATAATATATATATTATCTTGGATAAATCAAGGTGTTTCCCGTTATCATCTATAACGTTTATATATTCGTACAGCGACATTATATTCAAAAAGAATGCAAGTACGAAAAACGCCTTGTTACCTATTATTATAGCTATGATCAAAAGTAAAATCATTATAAGGGAACTTATTAATCTTTTTGCCAATTTATTTCACCAATCCTCCAAATCTTCTTTCTTTATGCTGGAAAGAGTAAATGGCTTTATGTAATTCTTCTTTAGTAAAATCAGGCCAAAGCGTATCGCAGAAATAAAGTTCGCTGTAAGCTATCTGCCATAATAAGAAATTGCTTATCCTTATATCTCCGCCCGTCCTTATGAGTAAATCCACTTCCGTGTTATCACTGTTATATAAATATTTACTAAATAATTCTTCGTCTAAATCGCAAGCGTCAATTCCCTCTTTTATAATTTCTTTTGCTGCATTTACGATTTCTTTTCTTCCACCATAATTAAGGGCAATATGAACATTGAGACCGCTGCCGTTTTTTGTCCTCTCGATAGTGTCGTTCATACTTAGTCTGGTCTTTTCCGGCATAGAGCTTATGTCTCCGATAAAGTCCATTTTGACATTTTCCTTTATTAGGTCGTCGGTTTCTTTATTTAAATATTCCACTACCAAGTTCATGATAGTCGTTACCTCGTCCTTTGGTCTCTTCCAGTTTTCGGTGGAAAAGGCATAAAGTGTGAGGTGCTTTATATTTAAATCATTTACTGCTCTTATTATGTCTTTGACCGTCTTAGCTCCGAATTTATGTCCGAAACTCCTTATTTTGCCCTTTTGTTTTGCCCATCTGCCGTTACCGTCCATGATAATGGCAAGATGGGTTGGCATATTGTCTTTATCCAGTTTTATGTTATTCATATTTTTTATCCTTATAACTATATTAAGAGAATAAATTAAATAGTCGTGATTTCTTTTTCTTTGTCTTTGATTTTTTTATCTACTTCTTTGATATAGTCATTGGTTAGTTTCTGCATTTCATCTTCTGCATCTTTAAGGCTGTCTTCTGTAAGTTCACCCTTTTTTTGTTCGTCTTTTAGAGTTTGAATAGTATGTCTTCTTATATTCCTTACCGCTACTTTTGCGTTTTCGCCTTCTTTTTGTGCAAGCTTAACCAGTTCTTTTCTTCTTTCTTCCGTTAACTGAGGGATAACGAGTCTTATGACTTTTCCGTCGTTTGAAGGATTAAGTCCGAGGTCAGAACTCATTATGGCTTTTTCTATAAGTCCCAGAGCCGATTGGTCCCAAGGCTGAACCGTAAGTGTTCTCGGTTCCGGAGCGGATATGCTTGCCATTTGGTTTACGGGGGTAGGGGTTCCGTAATAATCTACCATTATCCTGTCTAACATCTTTGGGTTTGCTCTTCCTGCTCTTAGAGCATTTAAATTGGATTGAAGGTTTTCAACTGCTTTTACCATTTTTTCTTTAGCTTGATTTTGTACTTTTTTACTCATATCATCTTCTCCTTTATTTTATTATTGTTCCTATTTTCTCTCCGCATACAACTTTTTCGATATTTTCAGGAGGATCTATTGCAAATATCAATAACGGTATATCGTTATCCATACAAAGTGAAGCCGCCGTAGAGTCGATCACTTTAAGTCCCTGATCTAAAATATCAAGGTAAGTAAGCTCGTCGTATTTTATCGCGTCATCGTGTTCGTTAGGGTCTTTATTGTATACTCCGTCGATGTTCTTTGCCGATAATATAGCTTCCGCTTCTATTTCCGCAGCTCTTAGTGAAGCCGCAGTATCGGTAGAGAAGAATGGATTTCCTGTACCTGAAGCAAATATAACTATCCTTCCTTTTTCAAGATGTCTGATAGCTCTTCTTCTTATGTAGCTTTCCGATATCTGTCTCATTTCGATGGCACTTTGTACCCTTACTTGAAGGTCTAATTGTTCAAGGCTGTCCTGAAGTGCAAGAGCGTTCATTACGGTCGCGAGCATACCGATATAATCTGCCGTTGCTCTGTCCATGCCTTCACCGGTCCTTCCTCTCCAGAAGTTTCCGCCTCCTACTACGATAGCTATTTCAACGCCCATGTCATGACATTTTTTTATGTGTTTGCTGATGTTATTTATAACCTGTGTGTTAAGCCCGAATTTGTTATCTCCTGCAAGAGCTTCGCCGCTTACTTTTAATATAATCCTCTTGTACTTTGGTTCCATAAAATACTCCTATCTATATTAAGTTATTCTTTATATATAATACAATAAATACTCAAATAAAACAACAAAAAAAGAACACAACTAAAGTTTAATTGTGTTCTTCAAGTCTTATTATTCACCTAATTGTTTTTGGATTTCTTCCGCGAAGTTTTCTTCTTTCTTTTCTAAACCTTCGCCTGTTTCAAAACGTACGAATTTGTTGATTTTGATGTTGGCGCCTGTTTCTTTGTTTACTTTTTGAATATATTGTTCAACCGTTAAATCAGAATCCTGAACGTAACCTTGGTCTAATAAACAAACTTCTTTAAGTTCTTTTTTTAGTCTTCCGATAATCATTTTTTCGATGATATTGTCAGGTTTTTCAGGGTTTTCTGTTTTAGCTTGGTGAAGTAAGATTTCTTTTTCCGAATTTATATAATCTTCGGGAACTTCTGCGTCTGAAACGTATTTAGGGTTCATAGCCGCTATTTGCATAGCTATGTTTCTAAGACAAGCTTTTACTTCATCGTCTACTTTATCACAGCTTGCTTCAACCAAAGCACCGATTTTTCCGTTTCCGTGGATATATGAAGCGATGCATCCGTCAGATACGACTTTCTTAAATCTTCTGATGTTTAAGTTTTCACCGATAACTGCGATTTTTTCGTTCAATGCTTCTTTTACTGATTTTCCTGCTTCTTTTAACCAGCCTTCCGATAAGAATTTTTCTACATCATCGGTTTCTGTTTCCATAGCTTGGTCAGCAACGTCTTTAACGAAGTTTTGGAAATCGTCGTTTTTAGCAACGAAGTCCGTTTCAGAGTTTACTTCAACGATACTTGCAGTCTTGCCGTCTTCTTTAACGCTGATTTTTACAGCGCCTTCAGCGGCAATTCTTCCTGCTTTTTTGCTTGCTGCAGCAAGTCCTTTTTCTCTTAAATATACGATGGCTTTTTCGATGTCACCTGCGGTTTCAACCAATGCTTTTTTGCAGTCCATCATGCCAACGCCTGTTTTTTCTCTAAGTTCTTTAATAAGTTTAGTTGTAATTGCCATAATTATATCCCCTTATATTTTTATTCGTTAGCTTCTGTATCAGCTTCTGCCGAAGCTTCTTCCATTTGTTCGCCTTGTTTTCCTTCTAAAATAGCGTTAGCCATTGTTGAAGCGATCAATGATACGGCTCTGATAGCATCGTCATTTCCCGGTATTGGGTAATCGATTTCGTCAGGGTCACAGTTTGTATCAACGATAGCAACGATCGGAATATTAAGCTTTTTAGCTTCAGCTATAGCAATTCTTTCTTTCTTAGGGTCGATTACGAATAATGCTGATGGAAGTTTTTCCATGTGTTTGATACCGCCTAAGAATTTTTCAAGTTTATCTCTTTGGTTTTTAAGTAAAATAACTTCTTTTTTAGGAAGGACATCAAATGTTCCGTCTTGTTCCATTTCGTTTAATTCATGAAGTCTTTTAATTCTTTTTGAAATTGTTTGGAAGTTTGTCAGTGTACCACCTAACCATCTTTGGTTGATGAAGTGACTTCCGCATTTTGTAGCTTCTGTTTTAACAGCATCCTGAGCTTGTTTTTTTGTTCCGATGAATAAGATTTCTCCGCCTTCTTCCGCGATACTTCTTACGAATTTACAAGCGTCATCCACTAAACCTACGGTTTGCTGTAAGTCGATGATGTAGATACCGTTTCTTTCCGTGAAGATGAATTTTTTCATCTTAGGGTTCCATCTTCTTGTTTGATGTCCGAATTGAACACCTGCTTCTAATAATTGTTTCATTTGAATGTAACTCATTCTTTTTCCTCCTTGGTTTTTCCTTGACGTGCTTTATTCTCACCTTTCGGCACCAAAGAATTTCAGGCACATCTGTGATTTTTTGTTAACCTTGTATATAATAGCATAAGAAAATTTTATATTCAAGGAATTTTTAATATTTTTTACCAAAAAACCTTTATTTATCAAGGTTTTCTAATGTTTTGCTTTTATTTATCTTAGTTATTATATTTGCTCTTTTATTATATTTTAAATCAAGTGAAATTTTATGATATATTTCGGTAATATAGTGTTTACAAAAAAATATATAAAATGTAGATTTTTGATTTACGCATCTCTAAGAAATGCGACGAAAAATGCAAAAACAAAAAAGATAGTTGTTATGTTTCAATCCCTGCACCCCTGTGTGGGGTGCGCCCCCGACTTTACAGCATTTTCATGCTGAACTTTTAGTTTCAATCCACGCATCCCGTGTGGGGTGCGACTTAAATCCAATTTGTCCTGAAATATGAGGTACGTTTCAACCCACGCATCATAACACATTGGTACAACTATTTATTATTTAGCAATGTTTTTTTCTTAATTACATTTCAATTTATATACAACATGATATTATTGATGGGACCTCACAATTATTAATTATAAATATAGAGTTTTATTGCAATATTAAAAACCAAATGCGAGCAGTATCTATTAAATATGTAACTTTTCACGACTCAATAAAATGCCGCCGCGATGATATGCAAGTGTAACTTTTGCATCCCTTTTAGCAACTGCTTTAGCCTCCGCGGCTTGAGCGGAGATTTTTTCGTCCTTTTTTATCTTTAAAAAAGGACATATTACCTTTTACTTATCCGTCCTGCGTAAAAATTCAAAGAATGCAAATATAATGGATATGACCGTAAGAACTGCAACTATCAATTCCGATACGTTATTCGCATATTCCGCGCTTGCGGGGCTAATAACGCCCAAAATCAAAAAATATGTACACCACACGACGCCCTGTGCCAATAGAAACAAAACGATGTATTTAAGTATATTTGAAATTTTCTCTAAAATCTTCTTGGTTGCTTCTATTTTTTCTTGTGTATAAGACTTTATTATTTTTGACTTTATCGCTCCTCCTATAAAACCTATTGTGATACCGACGGAAACAGCCAAGCTTAGATTAAAAAGTATGTTCATATGATTTCTTCTTTCTTTTTTTCTTATTCTACCACATTTTGTTGAAAAGCTTTTATATATTTAAAGCATTAATATTATAAGTCTTAAAATTTTTTATTGTTCACAATTATTTGCATTGTCGAAATATGAAAAATAATGTATAATATAACTAAGTTATAATACTTAAGGAAGAAGAGCTGCGAACCCTAAGCTCACATTTTTTAATAATTTGTAAATCCTTTTAAATAGCGGGGTTAAAAAAAGTAATTTTAAATATTATATTTTATTAAGTGTCTGTAATAGGCTATTTGAAAGGATTTGTAGAGTCGCACCTCGTAAGGGGTGCGTGGATTGAAACATACCATTTCCTATATTATTTAATAATTCTTCCCGTCGCACCTCGTAAGGGGTGCGTGGATTAAATAACAATATGTACTTTTGAAAACAAAAGTACCAAAATTTCCGCTCCAGCCGCGGAGGCTAAAGCTGTCGCTAAAAGGGATGCAAAAGTTAAACTTGAATATCATCGCGGCGGCATTTTATTGAGTTGTGAATAGTTACATATTTAATAGATACTGTTCATATTTGATTTTTAACATTGCAATAAAACTTTATGTCCAGAATGAATAAGTATAAAGTCGCACTAATATATTGTGCGTGGGTTGAAACGATTGTTTCACAATTCCCGATACATATGACAAAGTCGCACCTCTCAGGAGATGCATGGATAAAACTAAATTAGTAACACCTTTAAGGTGTTATTTTTATGTTTTGATGATATTGAATTATTTTGATATTTAAATCATTCGTTATCTTTATTTTTACAAACCGGATTAATTTGAATTTATCTTCATATTAAACTTTTATTCTCATAATATTTATTATGAAAAAAAATAAATCTTTAAAAATCATTATTATAATATTAAGTATTATTTTTATGGGGCTTCTTATATTTACATTTGTTTTCGATACGAATACTTTTAACGTAGCCAATATAAGCGATAATCTACCGCCGAATATAAATGAGCTATTAAAAAAGGATTATGGCAAAAGTAATTACCGCTTGTCAAAAGGGGGAGTGAGTATTGATATAGAAAGGGTATTGAATGAAAAGTATTTCATAACATACTCTTGGATGAGCGGAAATCAAAGCTCGTTTTATATAGTCTTCCTTGTTGAAAATGAAAATAAAAACCCTATAAGTAACCACAAAGTCAATAATTTAAAAGTCATCGACAACATGGGTATGGAATATAAGCCTACCGCATTTTTCTTCGACGACTATCCCGTCGATGAACCTTTAAAGTATAAGGAAACTTTGAATGTGAAATTCCTGCCTTTCAACGATAACGTTAAAAGCATAACCGTTACTTTCAATTATGCAGGAAACGATTATAAGTTTAAAAATATCCCAATTTAAAAAGAGCCCTCAGGCTCTTTTTTTGTAAACTAAAAACACCTTTTAAAAAGGTGCTTTCAGTAAAATTAAAATAAACAAAATATAATATTTACAAGTATATTATATGCAAAATTACATCCCTCTATACTGTAAAGCTTCACTAATATGTGAAGAACTTATATTTTCACATCCATCCAAGTCCGCAATAGTCCTTGCGAGCTTGAGTATCCTATGATATCCTCTCGCCGATAAATTTAAATTATCGAAGGCCATTTTCATCAGTTTTTCCTCTTCTTCTCCGATTTTACACCACTTTTCAATCATACTCGGTGTAAGCATTGAGTTGAAGAGTACATTTGTTCCTTTATATCTTTCAAGCTGTATCTCTCTTGCTCTGTTTACTCTTTTCCTTATTTCTTTGCTGCTTTCGGATTTTTTGCTGTTTATCCTCAGCTTTTCATAATCCTGCCTTGGCACTTTTACTTGTATATCTATCCTGTCAAGAAGCGGTCCGGAAATCTTATTTTTATATTTTTCTTTTTGAAAATCCGAACAGGTACATTCTATTTTGCTGTCTCCAAGATATCCGCACGGACACGGATTCATGCTTGCAAGGAGCATAAAGTCCGCAGGATAAGTAAGGGAAGCATATACTCTCGATATATTTACTATCCCATCTTCAAGAGGCTGGCGAAGGACTTCCAAAGCTTTTTTTTGAAACTCCGGAAATTCATCGAGGAACAATACTCCCAGATGAGCAAGGCTCACTTCTCCGGGATTTGGTATCCTTCCGCCTCCTATTAAAGATACGTCGGAAATCGTGTGGTGTGGGCTTCTGAATGGTCTTGAAGCTATCAGCGGCGTATCTTTTTTCAAAAGTCCGGATACCGAATACACTTTCGTTACCTCCAAACTTTCTTCCAGTGTCATTTTGGGTAGGATAGTCGAAAATCTTTTTGCAAGCATCGTTTTCCCGCTTCCCGGAGGACCGACCATGAGCATGTTATGTGCTCCCGCTGCCGCGATCTCCATTGCTCTTTTTACGCTTTCCTGTCCTTTTACATCAGAAAAATCCAAGTCACTTTCTATTTCATGATTTTTTAAAAAGTCGTCTTTATCTGTTGTTATATATTCTAAATCCTTTCTGCCGTTTACATGGTTTATCACTTCCATCAGTTTCTCGGCAGGGTATATTTTCATTTCGTCAATGATTGAGGCTTCTTTTGCGTTCTCTTTGGGCAGTATTATATTGGTTATCCCGTTTTTCTTTGCTTCCATTACCATAGGGAGCACTCCGTCGACTCCGCGAAGGGTTCCGTCCAAAGAAAGTTCTCCGAGGAATAAATACTTATTTAAATCTATCTTTGAGAATATCTGAGTAGATGACATAAGTATCCCCACCGCCATCGGCAGATCGTAGTAGGTCCCTTCTTTTCTTATCCCTGCGGGAGCAAGATTGACTGTTATCTTTCCCATAGGGATTTGAAATGAATTGTTCTTTATTGCGGAAAATACTCTTTCCTTAGATTCTTTTACCGCTATATCTCCAAGTCCCACGACAGAGATAGACGGAAGTGCTTTATTTAATATATCTATTTCTACGCTTACTATTATGCCGTCAATTCCTACGATACTTCCCGAAAATAATTTGCTGAACATTATCTTGACCCCTGTTTGTCCTTTTTTTATATAATAATAGAACATTCGTTCTTCGTCAAGGGGTTAGTCGAAAGTGGTCACTTTTTAGTCACAAACATAGAAAAATGTCGAAAAAAATAGGATAAAAACAAGTAAAAATCTTATAAAAAATAAAAACTCTTACTTAACAAGAGTTTTTAAAGTATATTTATTTTATAGGATTTTTATATATGAATTAAATAATTATAGAGTTTGATATTAAATTTTATATAAGTATCATATTGAATTAATTATGATCTTGATTACACACTTATTTTATATTACTTAAAATTTTATTATAAAAAATAAATCTGAATTTGATTGTTATTTGAAAAGTAATATTTAGATAAAATAGATTTTGATTTGACTTTTATTAAAAAAAATATGAAAGTCATTCTTTATAGTGAAATTATTAAGACATATTATAAACTTATCTTTTACATAAAGGGAAGATAGCTAATTATATTATGATATGTAAAATCCTTTTTATATAAAATAAAAAAGACACCTTAAAGGTGTCTTAAATATATTCTAAATTATTCAGCTACATCTACAACAGTTACGTCTTTATATGTTCCGCATGCTTTACATACTCTGTGTGGAGCCTTTACTTCTCCGCATTTAGGACATACGCTTGCTGTAGGCATTTCAAGTTTATAACTGTTAGCTCTTTTTTTATCTCTTCTTGCTTTTGAAATTTTTCTCTTTGGTACTGCCATGATTATTCACCTCCTAGTTTTCACCTTCGCCCTTTAATAGTTTTTCCAGTGCCGCAAATTTGGGATTTATCTGATTATCCTTACAATTACAGCTTTCTTTGTTTAGGTTTATACCACATTCTGGACAAAGGCCTAAACAATCATCTTTACATAAAACTTTATTTGGCATATTTAATAAAATTTGTTCTTTAACAGTTTCCTCAAGGTCTATACCTTCTTTATCACTGCTCTCGATTTCTTTTATATCATACTGCTTGACTAAAGTAAACTCTTCTTCCTTTTTTATATCGATAAGACATCTGTCGCACTCTCCGGTATAGTAATAATTTACTTTAGCACCGAGTTTTAACATGTCTAAATCGATCAGCACATTTCCCTTAACTTTGATGGGGGAGAATGTAAAGTCATTATAATCAAATCCGTCAAGAGTTTCATCGATCATAATACTTCTATCTTTATCATCCAAGATTTTCTTAAGCCTTATAATCAACTTGATACCTCCTAGCGTCACAGTAAGAATTATTATACTTGTTTAAATAAAATTTGTCAAGATTTTATCTTTAATTCATCTCTAAATTTACTAGCTTAAAATCTCCATTGTTTCTTTGGCTATCATTAGTTCTTCGTTTGTAGGTATTACCATGCAAGTCGTTTTGGAACCTTCTTTTGTGATAATGGTATCTTTACCTCTTACATCGTTTGCTTTTTCATCGAAATCAACGCCGAAATATTCCATATCTTTAAGTATCGCTTCTCTTACCACAGTAGCGTTTTCACCGATACCGCCTGTGAATGCGATAGCGTCAACTCCGTTCATTGCCGCTGTATAAGAACCGATAGTGGTTTTTACTCTGTATACGAAGATATCGAATGCAAGTTTTGCTCTTTCGTTTCCGCTGTCTTTTGCGTCTGTGATATCTCTGAAATCGGAAGATACTCCCGATACACCGAGAAGTCCCGATTCTTTGTTTAAAATATCTTCAACTTCTTTTGGAGACTTGTTTTCTTTTTCGCAAAGGAAAGGTACGATAGAAGGATCTATAGAACCGCTTCTCGTTCCCATTTCAAGTCCGTCAAGAGGCGTAAAGCCCATTGAGTTTTCTATACATTTACCTTTTTTAACAGCCGATACGCTTGCTCCGTTTCCAAGGTGACAAACGATTATCTTCAAATCTTCGATATCTTTACCCAGCATTTTTGCCGCTTTAGCCGAAACGTATTGATGCGAAATACCGTGGAAACCGTATTTTCTTATGCCATACTTTTCATAATATTCATATGGGATAGGATACATGTAAGCTTCTTTAGGTATTGTTCTATGGAATGATGTATCGAATACACAAACCATTTCCTTACCGGGGAATACTTCCTTACATCCGAGAAGTCCCATAACTTGTCCCGGTATATGAAGAGGCGCAAGTTCTGCACATGATTCAAGTCCTTTTATAACTTCATCGTCTGCTTTTATGGAAGTGTTGTATTTTTCTCCTCCGGTAGTTATCCTGTGACCTATGGAAGCTATTTCGTCAAGGCTCTTTATCACTCCGTAATTTTCATCTATCAATGCTTTAACAAGGATTTGTAAAGCTTCTTTATGCGTAGGCATGTCTTCGTTAAATACTACATCGTCTTTTCCCGGTTGCTTATGAGTTAAAACACCTTCACTCATTCCTATTCTTTCAGCTACACCGTTTGCCAAAACATTTTCGTTCTCCATATCGATAAGCTGATATTTCAGAGACGAGCTTCCGCAGTTAATTACAAGAACTTTCATCTATATATTTTCCTCCTAAAATCTGGTTTTAATATTTATTATTAAAATAGTACACTTTATTTTATACCCTTTTATTTGTTTTGTAAATAAAATTTTATTAAGTATTCATCTATATTTCAAATATTTTCATTAAAATCACAAAAACACTAATTACTTTTAAGTTTATATGATAAAATATAATAAATAACGAAAACTCAAGAAAAAAGGAGACAGAATATGAGTACAGTGTTAATAATAATTTTAGTGGTTGTGGCTTTACTTGTTGTTTATTTGATAACATGCTACAACTCATTCGTAAAACTTAACAATAAAATCAAGGAAGCTTATGCGACGATGGATGTGTATCTTAAGAAAAGATATGACCTCATACCAAACCTTGTTGAAACCGTAAAAGGTTATGCAAAACATGAACAGGGGACTTTGGAAAAAGTTATCCAGGCTAGAAACATGGCTATGAATGCGGGAAGCGTAGATGAAAAAGTAGAGGGTGAAAATATTTTGAGCGGAACGCTTAAATCCTTGTTTGCTTTATCTGAAAGTTATCCCGACTTAAAGGCAAACGAGAACTTCGTTTCTCTTCAGGCTGACCTAAATAGAATGGAAGAAGAAATCGCTTCTTCAAGAAAATACTACAATGCTATAGTAAATACTTTCAATACAAAAACCGAAGTATTCCCAAGCAACCTAATTGCAAATATGTTCGGTTTCAGCGTAAAACCACTGTTTGAAGTTGAAAACGAAAATGAAAGACAAAACGTAAAAGTAGAATTTTAATTATTTAAGGGATAAAGAGGGAAAATGAAAAAATTTGGCAAACTTGTATTTGCTTTGATACTTTCATTGTTCTTATTTGTTCCTTTTAGCAGTGTATCTGCAAGAGAATATTTTACTATCGATAACTACGATATCGATATGAAGGTAAACGAAGATAACAGCTATACTGTGAAGGAAACGATAAATGTGGATTTCGGAGAAAATGAAAGGCATGGTCTGTTCAGGACCATACCTACGATTTCTTCCGCTACGAGAACGATAGACGGTAAAGAAGTAAAAAAGACTCATGTGATAAAAGTTAAAGATATAAGCGTAAACAGCGATTATACCAAGGAAAGCGGTCTGGGAGACATATCTCTTCAAATAGGTAATGAAGATGAATATGTTACCGGGAAGCAGACTTATGTGATAGGGTATACTTATGTCGTTGGAAATGACGGGATAAAGGATTTTGATGATGTATATTACAATTTGATAGGTAATGAATGGGATACTACCATAGACAGGGTAGAATTCAAAATACATATGCCTAAGGATTTTGATACCAAGCTCATCAACTTTACATCCGGTCAGTATGGTAATAAAGGAAATAATGTAAAGTATAAAATCAACGGTAATGTAGTAAGCGGATATACGACTTCTAAGCTGTATAACAACGAAAGCCTTACAGTCAGGATAGAACTTCCGGAAGGTTACTTTACAGCCGCACCTTCAAACAATAAATTTTTTGATTTTGTTTTCTTGGGCATAGCGGGTATTATTTTATTATTATCTGTTTTTATATCCATGAAATTCGGAAGAGATGAAAAAATTATAAAGACTGTGGAATTTTATCCTCCGGATAATATGACTCCGGCTGAAGTCGGATATATTGCGGGTAATTCACTCAGTAAAAAAAATCTTACTTCTTTGATAGTTTACTTTGCTTCCAAAGGGTATTTGAAAATCAAAGAATTAGGCGAAGATGAACTTGAATTTATAAAGGTAAAAGATTTGCCGGAGGATGTTAAACCTTTTGAAAGAAGGATTTTCAGCGGTTTATTCAAAGGAGAAAAGGATAAGGTAAAATTATCCGAGCTTAAATACAAATTCAGTGAAACACTTTCAATAGCGAGTGATGACTTAAACTCCGAATTTTCAGGCAAAAAGAGATTAAGCGATAAAAAAGCGACAAAGTTCCAGGTAATACTTGGTATAATGATATCACTGGCGGCATTTATAAATGTATTCTATTTTTCATATCAGGCACTTTATTCCCTTATGGGAAGTCTGGTATTAGGTGCATTCGGACTTGTCGTTTTTGGACTACTCAGCTTATGGATAATAGGTGCTATAGACGGGATGCATAAGGGTGCTACGAATGGCAGAAGGATGAGTATAATAGCCGCAACGGTCATTTTTATCCTTTTAAGTGCTATCTCTGCATTTTTGATTTCGAGATTATCCGACGGCGGGCTTATGTTCTTTATAGCAAATATATTCCTTCTTATCAGTTCTTATTTTGCGGGACTTACGTATAAAAGAAGCAAATATTCGGACAGCGTCATAGGAAAGATCTTAGGTTTTAAAGATTTTCTTATAGTAGCCGAGAAAGAAAAGTTCGAAGCTTTGGTAAATGAAAATCCTTCATATTTTTATGATGTCATGCCATATGCTTTTGTACTTAATATAAGTGATAAATGGATGGATAAATTCAAGGGTATCGAAATCGAAGCACCTGATTGGTATACTCCATACGGACATGATGTATTTTGGGATTATTATATGATGACTCATTTATATCATCATATGTATTTTATGAATGAAACTGCTTCGGCGGTAGAATTCGATAACGACAGCGGCGGCTTCGGCGGAGGTTTCTCCGGCGGTGGCGGATTTTCGGGAGGCGGCTTCGGCGGCGGTGGCGGCGGAAGCTGGTAGAGAAAGATGAATAAGAGAAAAGAAAAAATTCAAGAAAGCGTAATACTGTTAATACTCTTTATAGTTATCGGTGTAGTTTTTTATGTTACTCAGAAGATTTTCAGTAAAAAACTTCCGCCAAATATACTTAACCTGCTGTTACTCGTAACGGTAGGTCTTTTGGTACTGGATCTTGTTATATACTTTATCTGGGGAAAAGACAAAAGAGTCGAAAAAGAAATAACTTCTTATCCTCCGGAGGAAATGGATAGCTTTTTGATAGGTTATTTGAACTGCGGAGAAACGGTAAGCAATCATTTTTCTTCTCTTGTGATCGCTCTCGCAGTCAAAAAATTTATAAAAATAGAAAAGCTTGAAGACGAAACGATACTTTTAACCAAGCTTAAAGATTTGGATAATTCTCTTTCCAAGTATGAAAGACTCATGTACAAGGTCTTATTTAAAGGAGACAGGAACAAAGTAACTACAGAGGAAATATCTAATGATGACGGAAGGTATTTCAGGAAAATGGAAACAGTGGTAGCAAATGAGTTCTTAAGTGAGAAAAATATAGAAACCAAGATGTCCAGAAAGCTTAGAAGATATACCTCTTTTGCTTTTGCCGCTTTGGTAGTTGCGACGATGGTTATCTATTCAAGATTTGCTTATGATACGTCTTCTGCAAGGGTGATATTTACTATACTTCTTATTACTCTTGCGGGATTTATGTATGCACTGTTATCTTACCTTATAGTTGCTTTCCAAACGGGGAAGGAGACTTCTGTCAAATACGGAGCTTTGATAGCTTCAATATTCATACTTTGCGGAAATATCGTATTCCCATATTTTATAATACATTTCAGTAATGTCGGTATCATGTTCATGTGTCAGCTAAATCTGCTTCTTTTATGTGTTATAGTAAACGGATTTATTTTTAAAAGAAGTGATTATTTGAATTCCGTACTTGGAAAAGTCATGGGTTTCAGGCATACCATAGAGCAGTTTGACAAAGAAGGGATAAGTAAGCTTTATCAAAGGGATAACGATTATTTCTACGATATGCTTCCTTATATATATTCTTTGGATCTATCTATAGTTCTCTTTGACGGTAACGACGATAAATTCGATATACCTTATTTTTATGATACATGTGAGAGTAAGAAGTATATATCATTCAATGATTTTAACGGGGATATAGATATCCTTGATAATGCAATACTTAATTCATATTAAAATAAAAAGACGACTTCAAGCCGTCTTTTTTTATTCCCTTATTTTCGGGGCACTACGCCTGCCTTCGGCAGATTCCGCGCCCCGAAGCCTAAATCATTCAATAAATAAAAAAATATTTTTACCTATATGTACACCTAATCAAAAAGGTGTTTTTTTAGCGGATTTGATTTGTTATAATAAACAAAAGAATTTAATTCTTTAAAACTGTTCCCCCGATAATTCCAAATACTTTGATTGTATTTTGGAACTATCATTAATTTATAAGGTAAATTAAAACGCCAAAAAAGATTCTTTTGAGGGTCTTTTTTGGTTTAAACGCGGTTTTTATATATTATATATTTTTGATTGCTTAAAATAATCGTTCATTATATTTCTTTCTTATTTGTTCACTATTTGTTTCCAAGTGTTTATCCGGGGCGCGGAATCTGCGTGAGCAGGCGTAGTGCCCCACGTGATATAAATAAAAAAAGACACTATGTCCGAGTGTCTTTTTTAGTTATTATTTTAGTTTCTTTGCATTTTCATTATTATATTTTTCTATTCTGTCGCAGAATTCTTTTCCCGCATTATAATTCATTTCGTTTACTCTGTAGTTCCTTGCGATAGTTTCTATTATTACCGCCATATTTCTGCCCGGTCTTACAGGGACCGTCAATTTGTCGAGTACGGTACCTAGTATTTCTTCCTTTTGATATTCGGTGCCGAGTCTTTCGTAATGTTCTTTATCGTTCCAGTGAACGAGCCTTACGACAAGCTCTACGTCTACGTTGTCTTTGACCGCTCCCATTCCGAACAATGCCTTTACATCAATTATACCGACCCCTCTTATTTCCATGAAATACTGAAGTACTTCGGGGCATGAACCTTCCAGAGTAGTATCGTTTATCTTCTTTACTTCCACCAAATCGTCGCTTACGAGCCTGTGCCCTCTTTGTACCAGCTCAAGGGCTATCTCGCTTTTACCAATCCCGCTTTCTCCTTCAAGGAGTATGCCTACACCCAAAACTTCAACGAGTACTCCGTGAAGCTGCATCTTTGGAGCAAAGAGTTCTTCCAAAAAAGCAACGCTTTTGTTTATGGTCAGGTTAGTATTAAAACAGCTTCTTATAAGTATAACGTGTTCTTCTCTCGCTATTTTAACAAAATCTTCGTATTCTTTTACTCCGTTGGTGAGTACGACGCAGGGTATATCGTGCTTAAAAAGCGCTCTTATCCTGTTTTCTCTCACTTGAGGTGTAAGGTGCTTTAAATAAGCACTTTCCGTATTGCCTACTATTTGTACTCTGTCATTGTCGAAGTATTCGAAAAACCCGGTAAGCTGTATCCCCGGACGCGTTACATAAGGGGTATTTAACCTTATGTTTTTTCTGAAATCGCTGTACAGGATCTCTCCTTCCAGAAAACTGCAGAATTCTTCTAAAGATGCTCTCTTCATTATTCCTTACCTAACATAAATTTATTTATTACATATGCAACTCCGTCTTCATCATTGCTCGGAGCTATGTAGTCCGCCGCTTCCAACGTTTCTTTGTGTGAATTTTTCATCGCTACTCCAAGAGCGGCATATTCTATCATCGGTATATCATTGAGTCCGTCTCCTATACCTATGGTGTCCTTATGTTCTATATCAAAAGCCTTTGCAACGTGTTTTATCGCTTCAGCTTTATTTGCGTCTTTGTGGGTGAATTCAAGGAGGAAAGGCTGGCTTGTTGCACACATTGCATTGTTATCCACTGTTTTTAATAAATTCCTTGCATAAGCCACATGGTCATCCATATTTTCCACCTCATCCTGCCACAACACTTTCGTTATCCTCTCGTCGAATATTTCCATGTGTTCGGGGATTATTATAACGTCTTCCCTCGCTACATTTGCCATTGATAAATAGTGTTCGGTGAATTTATTGAATTCATTGAATGCAAGCTTATTGTCGAATGTCCATGCTATGACACCCACATTCCTCTTTACACCTTCGTTATATGCAAGTATTGCGTCCTCTTTATCTATTGCCTTTTCGTATAGTATCTCTCCGCTTTTCCCTTTTATGACAAGTGCTCCGTTAAAACATGCAAGAGGCAGGTCCAAATCTATTTCATTTGTAATATCCTGTAGAGGAAGAGGTCCTCTTCCCGAGCATGGAAGTATCACGCAGCCTTTGTCGTAAGCTTCGTAAATAGCCTTTTTGGTAGTATCCGTAAGTTCTCTTTTTGAGTTTATAAGTGTTCCGTCGATATCTGTAGCAAGTAATTTATACATATGTTCTCTCTTTCTTTATTTATTTTATGTTTTTATTTTCGATATAATAAAGTATCATACAACCTATCAGGTAACATAATATATCTTTTATATCAAAATTGGTTCCTATAAGTATCCTAAAAAATTTAATATCACCAAGACCAAGTATATCTACAATATTTATTCCCTGAAGTATTTCTATTATCACAGAGAATATGAATATATAAAAAGGAAGGTTTTTATTTTTCTTTGGAAATAACGTTTTATATAAAAAGTATAAAACGAACACCACCAGCATATCTCCTACGTATGGTCTTATAAAGTCATCATTAACGAAAACAGCTATAAAAACCTCTGCTGATATTATAATTATTGCTGAAATGAGATATTTTATTCTATCGCTTGTTTTATTCATTATAAAATACTTTCTTTCGTTTTCTATATTTTATATTATTTAAATTCTTTTTACAAGTGGGTTATTGTAAAGTTTAACTAAAGGATATTATCCTATGATTTTATGGTAGAATATTATATAAAGGAAGTGAGAATATGAATATAATTGATTTGACTAATGTTATCGAAACCGATATGACGGTTTATCCCTCAGACCCTGAGGTAAAAGTGGAAGAGGTACTTATCCACAGTAAAGACCATTGTCATGTGGATAAGCTAACAATGGGTACTCACACCGGAACTCATATAGATGTTCCTTTTCATTTTAATAATAATGGTAAGACCATAACCGATTATGGTGTGGAAAGTTTCATAGGCAGGGGAGCATTAATAGATGTAAGCTATAAAAAGAATAACGAAGTGATATTTATAGACGATTTGGAACCTTTCGGGGAAGCCATTTTAAAAAGCGACTTTGCGGTTATAAAGACAGGTTATGATGAGTATTTTAACAGTGAAAAGTATATTTCTCATCCTTATTTATCAAAAGAAGCGGCAGTGTATTTAAAAAGCATGGGGATAAAGCTTGTGGGTATAGATACTTTCAGTCTGGACTCTACATATAATAACGATAATTTCGACGCACATGATATATTTTTAAGTAATGATATATTGATCGTTGAAAACCTTGCAAATTTGGATAAGCTGGATATTAATAAAAATTATATATTCCACTTCGTTCCTTTAAAAATAAAGAACGGTGACGGTTCTCCCGTAAGAGCCTATGCCGCAGAGGTTTAAATATCCGATTATAAAATTATAATGACAATTATAAATGATATAAATATTTATGAAATATGTAATAAGAGTATAAAAATATATCGGGTATATTAATAATAGCGTGAAAAGATATATCCGATACATCATTTACATCATTATTCAATGACCGTCACTGATTTTTTATGATAACAGTAAGGATCAAATGCACTTATCCACAGTGAAGACAGGTGTATTGTGGATAAGCTGATAATGAGTACGTATGTGGGAACATGTAGATATTCCTTTTCATTTTGAAAATCAGTACTTAATATAAATGTTCCTTTTGTTTTAATAAAAATGATTAATAAAAAAGCTATCAATGATTTGACTTTGATAAAGCATACGATGATAATAGAATAAAACTAGGGATAGTATTAATTGATTTTTATAAAATATATTGAATTTATTATAAGTATGATATTAGTTTATATCTAACAAAATGTTTTTGGTGATATGGTAAATTGTTTGATTTAAGTATTTTTAGGAGTAAATAATGGAGATAATAAAAGCAGATATAAATGATTTTGGAAGAGTAAAAAATATAACTCATGATACTATAAAGGAAATTTATCCAAGGTATTATCCCAAAGGTGCGGTGGATTTTTTCCTTTCTCATCACAGTAAAGATAATATAACCGAGGATTTGAATAATGGTAGGGTATATCTCATTAAAGAAAATGGTGAATATATCGCTACCGTTACGATAAACGACAATGAAATAAACAGATTTTTTGTGCTTCCTCATTTTCAGGGTATGGGTTACGGGAGCATGATTTTAGATTTTGTGGAAAGAAAAATATTAGAAAAATTTGACAGTGTACATATAGACGCTTCTTTTCCCGCTGTGAGCCTTTACTTAAAAAGAGGATATGAATATACATCTTATCATAAATTAAAGACCGAGAACGGGGATTACCTTTGCTACAGCGAAATGCAATTAAAAAACAATAATCGGGAATATAAAATGAGAAGAAAAGACAATGAAATAACCGATATAAATTTGATTGATGAAATAATATGTAAATGCGACTGCATAAGGATTGCTCTAAATGATAAAGATAGACCATATATCGTGCCTCTTAATTTTGGGTATGAAGTAAGAGACAGTAAAAGATATTTTTATTGTCACGGAGCAAAAGAGGGCAGGAAAATAGATTTGATAAAAGAGAATAAATATGCGGGATTTGAGCTGGATACCAATCACAAGCTTCATGAAAACAGTAGCCCCTGCGGGTATTCTTTCGGGTACCAAAGTATCATAGGTACGGGAAAGATTTCTATTATTGAAAATGAAAAAGAAAAAATACATGGGCTTAAGATTATAATGAAACATAATTCGGGGAAAGAAGACCGGGACTTTGATAAAAAAATGATAGAGGCGGTATCTGTGATTAAAATAATAGTTGAAGAACTGTCCTGCAAAGAACATGAGTAAAGTATAGGTTTATTAAAATCATTATATAAAGGAGGATTTAATGGATTATAAGAGAGAATACGAAAAATGGCTAAACAGCAGTGTATTGGACGAAGCTTCAAAAGAAGAGCTTATAAATATAAAAGATGACGAAGAGGAAAAAGAATATAGGTTTTCCAAGCTTATGGATTTCGGTACGGCGGGGCTTAGAGGGATAATGGGAGCCGGTGTAAATATGATGAATGGTTATACCATAAAGCACACGACTTATTCTCTCGGCAAAGTGATTTTGGATATGGGAGAGGACGCAGTGAATAAAGGTGTTGTCATAAGTTTCGACCCCAGAAATCATTCAAGGGAATTTGCTCTTGCCGCCGCACTTACTCTATGTAATATGGGTATAAAAACATACCTCTTTGATGATATAAGACCAACTCCCGAGCTTTCATTTGCCATAAGAGAACTTAAAGCCATCTCAGGTATAAATATCACTGCTTCTCATAATACGAAGGAATACAACGGCTATAAGGTATACTGGGAAGATGGAGCTCAAATGCCTCCGGATATGGCGGATAAAGTGCATGAAAATATGAAGGATACAGATGTATTACGTGATATCATTACCATGGATAAAGATATTGCCTTAAATAAAGGCTTACTTAATATCATCGGAAAAGAAATAGATAATGCTTATGTTGAAAGAGTATTAGGTGAAAGCGAATATACCAAATACACAAAAAAATACTCCGATGATTTTAAACTTGTATACACTCCGTTCCACGGCTGCGGTTATAAGCTCGTACCTTTGGTGTTAGAAAAAATCGGACTTAAAAATCTTATCTTGGTGGAAAGTCAAATGGTCCTTGACGGAAATTTCCCTACGGTCAAATCTCCCAACCCGGAAAATGCGGAGGGTTTTTACGAAGCGATAAAAACGGCAAAGAAAAACGATGCGGATTTGATAATAGGTACGGACCCCGACTGCGACAGGGTAGGGGTAATGGCTAAGAATAAACATGGAGAGTATGAAATCATTACCGGAAATCAGGTGGGAGCATTGATACTTAGTTATATTATAAAAGCCAAAAAGGAAAAAGGCGAGTTTGAAGATAACTTTGCGGTCACAAAAAGTATAGTTACCACAAATATCGTAGATGAAATATGTAAAAAAAATAATGTAAAATTATACGATGTACTTACCGGATTTAAATTTGTCGGTAAGAAGATAAAAGAAATAGAACATGAAAACAAATATAAATTCTTATACGGATTTGAAGAAAGCATAGGGTATCTTAAAGGAAGCTATGCCAGAGATAAAGACGGGGTAGTCACTTCCATGATAATCGCTGAAATGGCGTGTTATTATTTGGATAAAGGAATGGATCTGTTCGACGCTTTAGAACTTATGTTTAAAGAGTACGGATACTACGACGAACTTACCGAAAGCGTTTATATGCAGGGGCTTGACGGAGCAGAGCGAATGAAAGAGACAGGGGAACGTTTAAGAGAAGAACCGCCTAACGATTTTGCGGGGACGAAAGTCATAAAGTTAAGAGATTATTTAAACCATACCGTAAAAGATATATTTACAGGGGAAGTTACTAAGCTTGATGAAGTTAGTTCGGACGTGTTATTTTATGAGCTTGAAGACGGCTGTGACGTTATTTACCGTCCCAGCGGTACGGAACCCAAGGTAAAGCTTTATATCTTATCCAATGGAAAAGATATAAAAGAAGCGAAAGAAAAATCAAAGAAATATATAAAGGCAATAAAAGCATTGATTTAAAACTCCTTAAAGGGAGTTTTTTGTATTTATTTTAGATATTTATAAAAAGGTATTGACTCTCACGCTGCGTGATAATGTATTATATATCTAAAGATGATATATATGTCGACAGAAGATATTCTATCTTAATTAAGTAAAAGGAGGGAAGTATTATATGAGGACGGTTAAAGAGGTCGCGGATTTAACGGGAGTAAGCGTCAGGACTCTTCAGTACTACGATGAAATAGGGGTGTTCAAACCGACCAAAGTCACTAAAGCGGGATATAGGCTCTACGACGATGAAGCACTGAGTACTCTTCAGCAGATTTTATTTTTTAAAGAGCTGGATTTTTCCCTAAAGGATATAAAACATATAATGAATGATAAAGATTTTGATAAAATAGAAATCTTTAAAAAGCAGAAAGAGCTTATCAAAATAAAGAGAAACAGGCTTAACAGACTTCTCGGTTTACTTGATAAACTTGAAAAAGGAGAAAAGGATATGAGTTTCGATGAATTTGATTTAAGCGAATATATTGCTCTCTTGGAGAAATTCAAAAGTGAAAATAACGAAGAGGTAATCAAAAATTGGGGAAGCATAGAGAATTTCGATAAATTTATCGAAAAGGTTAGGGAAGATGAAATAAATGTAGCAAAAAATGCAGTTAAGTATTACGGGAGTACTAAAAAATATACCGAGGCTATAAAGAAGAATTTAGATAATTTTACTGAGAATATGGAGATGATAAAGGATAAGGGGTATGTAGAGGAAAACGAACGCCTTATGAATTTACTATTAAGTGATTTGACTTTGGACGTAAAATCATATGAAGTTCAAAATATCATCGAAGATATTTTAAAGCTAATGCCTGATATGGATATGGGAGAAAATTACTTTGATATAATGATAGACGGATATCTTAATAATCAAAATATCATAGAAGCGGTGGATAAAAAATACGGTGCCGGAGCTTCTAAATTTATGGGGGAAGCTTATAAATATTATTTTGATAACATAGATAATAAAAGTTAATATGAATATTAGAAAATTTATTATTGTTTTTTATTAAAAACGGGTACTGTGATTTTATTAAAATAAAATAGTTTGTTATTTATATGGAAGACGTGTTTAAGGCGTCTTCTTTTTTTGTGTCGGGGCGCGGAATCTGCGTCAGCAGGCGTAGTGCCCCGATAGTCAGACATTCGCTTTTAATAAAAGTATCATATTAATTTTTAAATATAGATAAATTTAATTAAGTTTTTTAATTCTTTGTCTATATGAAATAATCCCTTTTTAAATAATGATGCATGATGTATGTCATTCTAATTTCAATGTTATTGATTTTTTATAGGTTTTACTTTTAAAAAAGAATTTAAAATCTATTTATTTTGTATATCAAATGTGTTTTTATTATTTATGTATATCTGATTTCATAAAATATCATATTTTTAATCATATTAATGAATACAAATACATAAAATTTATTTTAGTTTATTTTCTTTATAACAAAAAATGATAAATTGTACATGCTCTTTTAACTATAATTTTTTTAAGATAAAGGAGGCATATTATGTTTTTTAATATAAAAGTCGATGAAATCATAAAAATGTTACATAGTGATGATAAAAACGGACTTACCAGTGCAGAAGCAAAAAAACGTCTTGAGATGTACGGAGAAAATGTTCTCGCAGAGGAGAAAAGACATACTTTCCTTGAAATATTTTTAACTCAGTTTCAGGATTTTTTGATACTTGTTCTTCTCGTTGCCAGTGCGGTGTCTTTTTTTATCGGACAAGCCAGCGATGCGATAATGATATTATTCGTAGTTACTCTTAATGCTTTGATAGCATCTTTTCAGGAGTATCGTGCGGATAACGAGCTGGAAGCTTTAAAGGAACTGAGCGTAAATGAAGCAAAGGTATATCGTGACGGTCAAATCATAAAAGTTCCTTTTCCCGAAGTCGTTGTGGGGGATATAGTCTTTGCGGAAAGCGGAGATTTGATTGCCGCAGACGGAAGGATAATAGAATGTTCGAATCTTCAGGTGGACGAGTCTTCTCTTACCGGAGAAAGCGTATCGGTGGATAAAGACAGCTCTTTGATAGAAGATAAGGATGTACCTTTGGCGGACAGAAAAAATATGGTCTATTCTTCGGGTATAGTCACATACGGGAAATGTACATATATAGTTACGGCAAGCGGAATGGACAGCGAAATCGGTAAAGTTGCGAAGATGTTATCTACCGAAGAAGAAACTATGACTCCTTTGGCAGAAAAGACAAACGAAATAGGAAAAGTCCTTTCTATCGGCTGTCTAGTGATATGTGCTCTTATCTTTGTTTTAGGTTTTATGCATGGAAACAAAGCTCTGGATATGTTTATGACGAGCATATCTCTTGCCGTTGCGGCTATTCCCGAGGGGCTTCCTACGGTCATAACCATAGTTCTATCCATTGGTATAACCAGGTTAAGTAAAAAGGGTGCGATAGTAAGAAAGATGCACGCCGTTGAAACGCTGGGAAGTGCCAATGTGATTTGTTCTGATAAGACAGGTACTCTTACAATGAATAAAATGAGCGTGGAAAAGGTTTATATAACGAATAGGCTGATAAATAAAGATGAATTTTCCACCAATAAAAGTATCGCTTATAAAATGCTTGTAAATATAGCATATGACTGCAACGACTCGAATATAAATTACGATAAAGACGGAAAAGAAGTAAGGATAGGGGATACGACGGAAGTAGCTTTGATAGAACTTGCAAAGAAGAGCGGCATAAACAGAAATAAAAAAGAGAGATTTATGGAGCTTCCTTTTGACTCTTCAAGAAAGATGATGAGCAGCGTATATAAAGAGGAGGGCAAGTATATCGTATACACCAAAGGTGCCAGCGATGTTTTGATTGAAAAATGTTCTCATTATGTTTGTGAAGATAAAATAAAAAAACTAAGTGAGATGGATAAGATAGGTTTTTATAATCAAGTAAATGAGCTTTCTTCAAAGGCTTACAGAGTTTTGGCTTATGCTTATAAAGTCGTTGATAATATGCCGAGTGAAAATGAAATAGAAAATGATTTGATTTTTGTCGGTCTTACCGCAATGATAGACCCTCCGAGAGAAGAAGTATTGGATTCCATAAATGAATGTAAAAAAGCGGGTATAAAAACAGTTATGATAACCGGAGACCATAAACTCACCGCAGAGGCTATCGCAAAGGACCTCGGAATATTATCCGAAGGCGAAGAATGTATAACAGGACTTGAACTCGAAAAGCTGACGGACGAGGAACTTGCTGATAGGATAGGAAATATATCCGTCTATGCAAGGGTTTCTCCAAAGGATAAAGTTAGGATAGTAAAAGCCTTTCAAAATACAAATAATGTAGTTGCAATGAGCGGAGACGGCGTAAACGACGCTCCCGCACTCAAGAGAGCGGATATCGGGTGTGCAATGGGGATAACGGGCACTGATGTAGCCAAAAATGCTTCAGACATGATTTTATGCGACGATAATTTTTCTACCATTGTAATGGCTGTGAAAGAGGGGAGGAAGGTGTTTAGGAATATAAAGAAAGCCATGCATTTCCTTATTTCATGTAATATAGGAGAGATAATGACATTGTTCCTTGCAACACTATTAAACTTTCCTATGCCCCTCCTCCCGATACATTTACTTTGGGTGAACTTGGTCACAGACTCACTTCCAGCTCTTGCTCTCGGGGTGGATGAAAATAACATTGATGTCATGACTCAAAAACCCGCCAGTAAAAGCGAAAATATATTTACTTTCGGTTTTAGTGTGAGAGTGCTTTTTGAGGGTCTTTTGATTGGTGCAGTTACCTTGGTCGGTTTCTGGTACGGATGTACATATTATTCTCTCAGCGAAGGAAGGACATTTGCTTTTCTGATACTATGTTTATCTCAGCTTTTTCATACATTCAATGTAAGAGCCATGAAAGAAAGTATATTTGACGACAGTCCTCTTAAGAATAAGACTTTGATAATCGCCAATATAGTATCCGCAATGCTTGCCATATTTGTTGTTCTCATTCCCGTACTGAGAAATATATTTGTGCTTACACCTCTCGGAACATCTAAATGGGACTTTGTACTCACTCTATCTTTAGTTCCTCTTGTAAGCTCAGAAATAGTTAAGCTTGCTAAAGGTTTGTTTATCAAAGATAACAGTTTACTTGCACAAGTAAAAAAATCAGCATGATACAAAAAAAGACGACTATTAGCCGTCTTTTTTATTTTCTTTATTCTCGGGGCACTACGCCTGCTCGCGCAGATTCCGCGCCCCTAACTTTCTTCTATCATATCGTTTTTAAAGTATCAGCATTTCCAAGATTTTTGTATCTCTTCCAATATTTCCACAGAGTGCAAAGTCATATCTTTTGTCATTATATCGCTTTCTGTCATTCCTTTTTCTATGCATTCGTTAAAGTGCTTTACTTCATATGTCATTTCACATGTCATCGGATAAGAGACTTCTTTTTCTTCTCTGTCGTCGTAGTAGTGTATAGTCATTTTGTCCGCTCTGTAGAAGTTATCCATTTCTATGTATCCTTCGCTGCCGTAGATAAATAACTTGTTTAGTAACTTTACATATCCCGAAATCTTGCTTGTTGCCAGTGCTTCGTTACCTATTTTGAAGTTTAGTATACACTCTTTATCTCCGCCGAACTCTTCACTTTTAAGCCTCATTCCGGAGTATAATGAAATTGGTTTGTTGAAAATATATTCAAGGTATTCTATGCAGTATACCGCATTCGTGAAGAACACTCCGCCTCCCTTTGATAAATCAAGGGTCCACGCATTGTAGTCTCCCGGGAATGATGTTGCAAAATCCAGCAGTCCCACATCTCCTATTTCCTTATTTTTGATTATGTCCTTTACCATGTTTGTTATAGGAAGGAAAATTTCCTTTTGCGCTTCAACGAGGAACAGTCCCTTTTCCTTTGCAAGGTCGAATAACTCTATTGCTTCTTCCTTTTTTAGTACCATAGGTTTTTCGCATACTACATGCTTTCCCGCATTCAAAGCGTCTTTTATATTTTGATAATGAAGGAAGTTTATCGTTGCGATATAAATAACGTCGATGTCCTTATCTTCATATAATTCTTCGTAGCTTCCGTAGTATTTTTCGATGTTTAACTCTTCCGCCTTTTGTTTTGCTTTCGCTTCTCCTCTCGAAGCTATCGCCGTGACTTCTCCGTTTCCGCTTTCTCTTACCCCTTTTACAAATCTCGGAACAATGGATGCTGTACTTAAAATCCCATATTTTATCATAACCGTTCTCCTAAAATAAAAATATAGGTATATTATACACTACTTTAAAAAATTACTAAAGTATAATTGAATTTAAATCGGCATGGGTTTATAATGTTATAATAAAAAATAAAAAGGAATGATAAATATGATTATAGCATTTACGGGAGCGGGCATATCAAAGCAAAGCAATATCCCTACTTTTATGGAAAGACCGGAAGTAAGAGAAAAATTGTTCAGATCCTTTGCAATTTCCAACCCCAAGGAATATAATGAAACGATAAAAGAATTAAAAAACAATATGAACGGTGCAAAACCCAATGATGCACATTATGCACTTTACGAATACAAAATACCTATCATAACTATGAATATCGACGGGCTTCATAGATTGGCAGGCAGCGAACCTTTGGAACTTCACGGAGGACTTCCGGATGACGATGAAATGGATATAGCTTATACACTCTACAATAAGCCTGTCTTGTACGGAGACCCCGCACCGAATTATCAAAAGGCATACGAACTTGTGGATAGTATGAAAAAGGGTGATGTATTTCTTGTGATAGGTGCTTCCATGCATACCGCTATCGCAGGGGACCTTAGAATGGTCGCAAAAAGCAGGGGAGCAAAAATCATTGAAATTCAGGAAGACGCACAAAAAAATGTAAGAAAAATTTTGGAAGAATTAAATAGTAAAAAATAGTATCTTGGGAAAGAATATTATTATATTGTTTTTCGGGGAGGTATAAAATGAAAGATGATTATTTACAAGGTATCTTTATGGCAAATAAAAAGCTTGGTATTTTAGGCTGCAGTCAGGATATCTTCGTTCAGCTTGAAAAATATAACGATGAGTTTTTGGAAGATGTTTTGAATGCACTTGTCAAATATACTATGATAGAGACAAACGGTGTGATAAATAAATTTGCGAGATATGATACTTGTCTGGGCAATATCACTATCTACACAAAAAAAGGATATGATGACGAGATATATACCAATATATTATTTTCTGGAGAGGTTTTATAGTATATGAAGTATATAAAGACCAGGTGGAATATACCATATTACAACATGGCTTTTGAAAATTACGTAATGAACAATGATGTCTTTAAGGATGATTACGTATTTTTCTACATACATTCTCCTTCCATAATCGTAGGTAAACACCAAAATACCATAGAAGAGATAAATTCCAAATACGTAAAGGACAACGATATCATCGTTGCAAGACGTAATACCGGAGGAGGAGCGGTATATCACGATGAAGGAAACCTCAATTTTTCTTTCATAACCACAAAGAAAGAAGACGAGAATGAAATCGACTTTAAGAAATACACCCTTCCTATCATAAATGCACTTAAAAAACTCGGCGTAGATGCCTATCTCAGCGGAAGAAACGATATCTTGGTAGACGGCAAAAAAATAAGCGGCAATGCTCAGGGGCTCAATAAGAATAAAGTTCTTCATCACGGTACTTTGATGTTTAATGTAGATGTAGAGGCTCTTGTCAATTCTCTTAACGTAAGTCAAATGAAGATAGAGTCGAAGGCGATAAAATCGGTCAAGAGCAGGGTACTTAATATCAAAGATGTCCTGGATATAAAAATGGATATTTATCAGTTCAAAGATTTTATTTTAGATGAAATATTCAGCGAAATGGATATGGAAGAATACAGTCTTACAGATGAAGATTATAAAAATATCGAAAAGCTGGTAAAAGACAAGTACGGTACTTGGGAATTCAACTATGGATATTCTCCCAAATTCTCCATAAAGAACAAAAAGAAATTTGAAAGTTCCGGGCTTATCGAAGTAATGCTGGATGTCAAAAGCGGTATTATAGAAGATATCAAATTAAGCGGGGATTATTTTTCCGTTAAAGAAACCGACGAACTTGAAGATAAGATAAAAGGGCTTCATTACAAAGAAGATGATATAGGCTCTCTTCTCGAAACTATTAAGCTCGATGATTATATAACAAATATAAAAAATGAGGAATTCATATCATTGCTCTTCGATTAAAAGGCTATTCATATAGTCTTTTTTATTTGCAAAAAATATAAATTAAAATTTAATATTTTCTTAATAGAAATTATATTGTATTAAATATCATAAGCTTTATAATTTAAATCATAAAGAAGAAAATGATAAATTCTATATAAGAGATTAAAATAATAATTTTTAATTATTCGTTAAATCAAATTTAATAAAGTTTTAACCTATATAAATGATAATCATAATAAATAGTCAGTTTATTATTTTATTTTATAAATAATATATATATTTTCCATCCATAATGATTTTTTTGATTTTGAAACATATACATTAAGGTAAACAAGCTTTTAAGAAAAATTTAAATTATTGAGCATAAAGTCAATTTTTTCTGCAAATTATGACAAATTTATGATATTATAAGGTAGGATAACAATGTTGGAGGAACGTTACATGAAAATCAGACTAAAAAATGAGGACGATAGAGTAAAGGTATGCAAGGCTGGATTTAGTTTTACCACGCTTATTTTCGGACCTTTCGTACCTTTATACAGAGCTGACTTTTTATGGACGGGGATAATGTTCGTATTCCATGTCGTTTTGAATTATATAGTAAGTAAATTACCTATAATAACATCGTCTCGTACTCTTTACGGATTTTTGGGCGTCACTTTCATTTCAAATATCGTCTTTGCTCTTATTTATAATAGGATATTTATTAAAAATACTCTTTTGGAAGGGTATATGGGGTACGATAAAGAAGACGAGGAAAATCTTATAAAAAAACATTTCTCCGTTACAGCGGAACAAATAGAAGCTTATAAAAATAAAAAACAGGAACGTCTAAATAAAAAAGAAGAAAAAAGAGCTTTAAAAGAAGCAAAAGAGAAAGATAATAAAGAAAAGAAAAAAGAAAATAAAGAACTTAAAAATAAAGAAAAATCAGATACCAAGAAAAAGAAAAACGAACCCCAAAAAGAAATTTCGGACATCGTAAATGAAGAGATTTCTCAAACCGAAGGAGAGCTTATCCTACAAACAGATGATAAAGCAAAATCCAAGAAAAAAAGCAGAAAGAAAAAGAAATCAAAGGAAGATGATTTAGAAGCCGTAAAAGAAGATATCCATAGTAAAGAGACGATCATTTCTGAAAGCATAGATGAAGAAAAAGCAAGTGAAAAAGTAGCCGGTGATAAAGCTGAATTATATATTTCTATTTCAAAAGAAGAGAATAATACTTTAGATGATACTAAAACATCTGAAATAACTACCGGTAAAGCAGCAGATATAACAAAAGAAAATGAGGAAGCCTTGCCTCAGGAAGCATAAAAGTAAGAAGCAGTAGGATAAACTGCTTCTTTTTTATTAAAAGTATGTAAAAGATTACATCTTTGTGATATAATCTATATATACATATTTTTATAGGAGGAATTTAATATGAAACAATTAAGTAAAATGAAGGCGATCTGTTTATTTTTGTGCATGACCTTCTTTTTTTCTTGTATGGGAGGGACAAGCTCTTTTGCAAAGGAAAGCTATGATAATAAGGCTATACAAAAAAATGCAGATGTTCAAGTATCTAAAATCAAAGCTGAAAAATCGAAGAAATCCGAAAGCAAAAAAAATATATCTGCGATCGAAAGCGGTTTTAGGTATATAGTGAATAACAACTGTGCTACCGTAACTGCATATGTCGGTTCTTCAAACAGTATAAGTATCCCAAATACTTTAGGCGGTTATCCGGTAAAGTTTATTGATAACTCATTTGAAGTCGAAAGGGAAGATTTATATGTAAAAAGTCTTTCACTGCCTAAAAATTTAGAATATATAGACTCTAGTATATTGGGTGATCTTTATGGTCTTACAAATATTACCGTAGACTCCGGTAACCAAAGATATATATCTAAAGGCGGAGTTTTATACACAAAAGATATGAAAAGCTTGGTGGGTATAGCTTTCAATAAGAAAGTGACCACTTTTAATGTTCCGTCGGGAGTTGAAAATATTGAAAGCTTTAATAATTTTCATATAAAAGTTTTGAATATCCCATCATCCGTAAAATATCTGCCTTATGAAAATGAAGAAGATTATTTTACTTTTTATGACAGTCTTCAAAAGATAAATGTAAGTTCTTCAAATAAGTATTATTATTCTTACGGCGGAGTACTATATAATAAATCCAAGACTTACCTAATAATGTATCCTGACTCAAAGAAAGATAAGTCTTATAAGATACCTAATAGTGTAAATAAGTTATCCTATTTTTCCAATGATTATCTGGAAAATATTACATTGCCTGATAATTTGTCAAAGGGATATAATGAAGTTTTTGATAGTTTTGAAAATTTAAAATCCATATCGGTATCAAAAAAATCTAAAAATTATTATTCCAAAAGCGGAGTTCTATTTAACAAAGAAAAAGATACGCTTCTTTATTATCCGTCAAATAAAAGATCGAAGAAGTATACTATCCCAAATAGTGTAAAAAAAGTTGCCGAGGGCTCTATATCTAATATTTATTTACAGGAGTTGGTAATAAGCAGGAATGTAACTAAAATCGGGGATGAAAACTTGAGCGAAGGAAATTTAAAGAAAGTGACAGTATTGAGTCCTAATGTCAATTATGGATATATGTGTTTCGACGAGAACAGAGGAAAAATCAAATTTTACGGACTGTTAAACTCAACAACTCAAAAATTTGCAAAAAATAATAAGTTTTTCTTCAAAGCAATTAAATTGAAATATCCTACGGTAAAAGTAAAAAGCACTAAAAAGAAAACAGCTATCATAAGTTATAAAAAGGTAAGCGGTGCTAACAAATATAATATCTACAGGAAAACCACAAAGGGCAAATATAAGCTTATTAAGACCACAAATAAATCGAGCTATAAAGATAAAGGGCTTAAATCAAAAAAGACTTATTATTATAAGGTAAAAGCTATAGGAAGTAAACTTAAATCGGATACTTCAAAAGCAGTCAAAGTAAAAATCAAATAACACGATTAAAATTACATATTTTAGAGGAGATAATTGAAATGAAAAAGAAATTTATAAAGAGCTGTTCGCTTCTTTTAGTATTCTTAATGCTCGTTTTGTCTGTGGGATCGGGAACTAATATCCTTGCGAATACAAAAGATAATGTTGATATAAAAGAGAGCATAAAAATAATCAAATCAGAAAAAGGCAGCAAAAAAACTAAAAAATCAACAGAGACGAAAAAGGGAAAATCTAATATAAAAGGTACTTTGGGTATTGAAAATGATTTTAAATATTTTATAAACAGTGACGGAGTTACTGTTACCGCATATGTCGGAACATCGAACAGTATAGTTATTCCAAAAATTTTAGGAGGATACCCTGTAAAATACATAGACGGAATGTTTAAGTCTCAGCGTCATGGTGTTAAAATAAAATCCATATCCATACCTCAAAGTGTAGAATATATAAATTCAGGTATGTTTTACCAGCTTGACAGTTTATCTTCAATCAAAGTAGATAATAGTAATTCAAAATATTCGGTAAAGGAGGGTGTACTATACTCAAAAGATTTAAAAACAATGGTTGGTATACCTCAAAAGCTCAAAATTTCTAATTACTCTGTTCCCGAAGGAGTAGAAAATATCGAAAGTTTTTATAATGATTATATTAAGGCTTTAAATATGTCTTCTAGTGTAAAAAATATCCCAAGTTTTGACGATTATGATTATTCGTTTGGAGAGAACCTACAAAAAATCAATGTGTCATCAGGAAATAAAAAATATTCTTCTCGAAACGGAGTACTTTATAATAAAGCAAAAACTATATTGATAGCATATCCTTATGATAAAAGGGATAAAACATATGTAATGCCTTCGACAGTTAAAAAAATTTCCGATATCTCAAGTGATTATTTGCAGAAAGTAACATTATCAAAGAGTCTATTGGAGGACGAATATTACTTCTTACTTTTTATGGAAGACTTAAAATCAGTTTCTGTCCAAAAAGGAAGTAAAGTATATTCATCTAAAGACGGGGTATTATTCAATAAGAAAAAAACTATATTATTGTGCTATCCAATAAATAAGAAATCGAAGAAATACACTGTTCCGAACAGCGTAAAAATAATCGATGATTCTGCTTGTGAAAGCAATATATATTTAAGAGAACTTACTATCGGCAGGAATGTTTCAAAAATGAGGTCTTATAACTTTGTATATAACAAATTGAAAAAGATCGTTATAAACAGTCCTAATATAAAATTCGGAGATTTATGCTTCTATTATAATAAAGGCAGCATGAAGATGTACGGTTTATACAATTCCACCGCTCAGAAATATGCTAAAAAACATGGAATAAAATTCAAAGCAATTAAGCTAAAATACCCTACTGTTAAAGTTAAAAGCACTAAAAAGAAAACAGCGGTGGTAAGTTATAAAAAAGTAAGCGGTGCCGACAAATATAAGATTTACAGAAAAACAGCCAAAGGGAAATATAAACTGATAAAAACCACAAATAAATCAAGCTATAAAGACACAAAACTTAAATCAAAGAAGACTTATTATTATAAAGTAAAAGCAGTGGGTAAGAAACTTAGATCCGATGCTTCAAATGCCGTTATGGTAAAAGTCAAATAGTTTATTAAAAGAGATGTATTATACATCTCTTTTTTATTGTAAATAATCATATAAAAGAATATAATTGGTTTAATAAATTTTAAAGGAAATATATTATGGATATCAAAGATAAAATATCATCCCAAAGAGAGTTTTTCAACAGCGGTAAGACTTTGGACATCGATTATAGAATAGAACTTTTGAAATCATTGAGAAGCGGGATAATAGAAATGGAAGAAGAAATATCTTGTGCACTTAAAAGAGATTTGGGGAAGAGTTCTTTTGAAAGCTATATGTGTGAGATAGGTCTTGTTTTGAGTGAAATCAACTATATGATCAAGCACATAAAAAAATTCTCTAAAAAAGAAAGAGTAAAAACTCCTCTGGCTCAGTTTAAAAGCAAAAGCTACAAGATAAAATCTCCTTATGGGCTTGTACTTATAATGAGTCCGTGGAACTATCCTTTTATGCTAACCATATCTCCTCTTGTAGATGCTATCAGTGCGGGAAACATTTGTGTGGTAAAGCCAAGTGCTTATTCAAAGTATACTTCCGAAATAATCAAGAAGCTGTTGGAAAATTATCTTCCTAAAGAGGTTGTTACCGTAGCTTTGGGGGGAAGAGACGTGAACGGTTATTTGCTGAATATAAAATTCGATTATATTTTCTTTACCGGAAGTGTAAATGTAGGGAAGCTGGTAATGGAAAAGGCAAGTAAAAATTTGACACCCGTGACTTTGGAGCTTGGAGGGAAAAGCC
This sequence comes from uncultured Anaerofustis sp., assembly GCF_938029165.1. Taxonomy (NCBI): domain Bacteria; kingdom Bacillati; phylum Bacillota; class Clostridia; order Eubacteriales; family Eubacteriaceae; genus Anaerofustis; species uncultured Anaerofustis sp. The sequence goes on along the minus strand of NZ_CALHFB010000050.1, from coordinate 142,391 downwards.
CTTGTATAGTCGATAGTAATACCGACCTTAAGCTTGCCGCTAAGAGGATAGTCTTCGGTAAATATCTGAACCTCGGGCAGACATGTGTCGCTCCAGATTATGTTATTGTAAATGAGGATATCAAGGGGGAATTTATAAAATATTTAAAGGATGAAATCATCAGTCAGTTTGGTAAAGACCCTATCGGTAATTCTGATTATGGCAAAATAATAAACGAGAAGCACTTTGCCAGACTTAAGGGACTGATTAAAAATGAAGATATCATCATAGGCGGGTACTGCGACGATTATAAGCTTAAGATAGAGCCGACCATTCTAGATAATATAACAATGGAAAGTCCTTGTATGAAAGAAGAAATATTCGGTCCCATACTTCCTGTAATGACATTCAAATATAGAGAAGATATCATTGATATAATAAAAATAAATCCTACGCCTCTTGCACTATATATTTTTACGAATGATGAAACTTTAAAAAATCATATATTGAATAACGTGAGTTTCGGCGGAGGATGTGTAAATGATACTATAATTCATCTTGCTACTGAACAAATGGGATTTGGCGGGGTAGGTACAAGCGGTATGGGAAGTTACCACGGGAAAAGCGGGTTTGATACTTTTACTCATGAAAAAAGTATTGTGGAAAAGAGTAATTTTATTGATTTACCGATGAGGTATCAGCCTTATACTAAAAAGAATGAAAAATTACTAAGGAAGTTTTTGAAATAAAAAGACCTTTAAGAGCTTTTTTATTTACGGGGCGCGGAATCTGCGCAGCAGGCGTAGTGCCCCGTATTATAGTCACTTTAAATATTTAATAGTCCCTTTGCCAGTTCATAATCAATGACAAGAACATCTGCTAAATTTCCGTTAAGTGCGGCTTTTACGCTATACTTCTTATATTCACCGCTTACCATTATGACTTTTGTAGGAATATTTTTAAAGTCTTCATAAGATATCCCAATAGTCCTGTTTTTTAGGCTCGTGCTGCATTCTTCTCCGTTTTTATTTATAAGCCTTAGTCCGACATCTGCATATACTTTATGCTCATCAAATTCTTTAAGCTCTTCTTCGTTAAAATAATTTTCACTACATAGATAAGAATCTTTGTTTGGATAGAAGGAACCTATTCCCGATACTGCAATATTCACGTGTTTGAATTTATCGAATACTTCGCTGTTATCGATTCTGTGTATAAGCATGTCTGCTTCGTATTCTGTTTTGGCATGTCCGGGAGCCTTGATGCAGTAGTTTTTCCCTCCGAAAGACATTGCCATCCTTTTTGTTAGAGTATCAACGTTAAAGTCTCTATGTATCTGAGAAAGGCTTCCGTGAAGAGTTACAAACTGAGTATCTGTTTTTTTGCAGGGATTGAAGAAATTTATCATATGATACATGGTCCTCCCGAATGTGATACCCAAGATATCATTATCTTTTATTACTCTTTGTATGTACTGAGCACCTTCAAAGGCTACGAGCTGTTTTATATCGTCCTTATTCGGTTCGTAACTTTCTTCCATCCACCTTGCTATTATTACTTCTTTAAGTCCGTATTTGTCTTTAATAATATCTTCAAGGTCAGAAACTTCAAGTACTCTTTCATCAACTACAAATGAAACCATTTTTTCTTTCTTTGCATTGTTTAAAAGTCTTGAAACCGTTGAAACGGAAATATTGAACTTTTTGGCTATTTTACTTTGAGAATAACCCATTTCATAATATAGATATGTAGTCCTCATCATAAGAGAATTTGACTGTCTGTATACTTTTGGATCCATATACACTCCTTAAATTATCTTTATATATATTATTATAAATCTATTAAATAATATTTCAAGAAAGCAATTGTAAAAATATTCTTTTTATTATTTGATTATTAATCTGTAAATAATGTTTTTGCTAAAATTTTCCAAGAAATCCTATAAATAAAGCAAATTTACGGATAATATACATTTAACCATATTAATTTCTTAGTGCAAAAAATTTCACTCTACTGCAAAAATTTTCTATATTGTGATAATTAAAAAAGGATAATATACTAGAGTCATAGAAAAGATATGTAATTTTAGGAGGAACAAAATTATGTCAAATGTAAAAATGACTTATGACCCAACAATGTTCGAATTATCTGATAACATTGATAGAGATAACTTTATTATCGCTACATATGCTTATCAAGGAAAAACAACGACAAATGCACTTAAACAATCATTCGCTCTTGCAGTAGAGCAATCAACGGGAACATGGCTTCCTGTACCCGAAGAAACTCCGGAAGTAAGAAAAGAACACGTAGCCAGAGTTTGCGGAATATATGAAGTTCCTAATCATTCTTGGTGCATACCTGATGATACAAAGGAAAGAGCATGGATAATCCAAATCGGATTCCCTGTTGCAAACTTCTCAGTTCAATTTGCTATGTTACTTACAGCGACTGTCGGTAACATTTCCGGAGGCGGTAAACTTAAACTCGTAGATATTTCATTCCCTAAATGCTGGCTTGAAGCATTTGACGGACCTAAATACGGTGTTGAAGGTGTCAGAGAACTTCTTGGTGTAAAAGAAAGACCTTTGGTTAACAACATGATTAAACCTTGCTGTGGACTTACTCCTGAAGTAACAGCTGATATCGCATATGAAGTAGCACTCGGCGGTGTTGACTTAATCAAAGACGATGAACTTATCGCAAATGCTGCATATTCAAAGATCGAAGACAGAGTAAGTGCAGTAATGGACGCATTAAAAAGAGCTGATGATAAAAAAGGTGAAAAAACTATCTATACATTTAATATCACAGATACACCTGACCAAGCTAAGAGAAATGCAGAAAAGGCAATAAAAGCAGGAGCTAACGGTTTAATGCTCAACTGCTGGACATTAGGACTTGATGCCTGCAGAGACATCATTAAAGAATTTGATGTACCGTTCTTATTCCATCCGGACTTGACAGGTTCATTGTATGTATCTCATGATTATGGTTTATCTACTGAATTGATCCAAGCTAAATTACCTAGACTTGCGGGTTTCGATATGGGTATCGTACTTAGCCCATACGGAAAATTCCCAATGATAGAAGATAAATTCCAACAAGTTTGTATGACTCACTTGGCTCCATATCATAATATCAAGCGTTCACTTCCAATGCCTGGCGGCGGAACGACTCAAGGTCATATTGAAGAAGTTATGACTAAATTCGGTACAGACGTAGTAATCGCAGCAGGCGGAGCTGTTATCGGACATCCTGACGGAGCAGTTGCAGGCGGTAAAGCATTCAGACAAGGTATCGATATCGTTATGAACGGCGGACACTTAAATGATGAAGAAACCGTAAAACAATATCCGGAACTTAAAGCTGCTCTTGATGCATTCGGATTATACGAAGAAGAAAAACATGGTATTTTTGATTTAAAAGAATAAAAATCATTGACTTATAATGTTTACCTAAAGAACCTCACATTTGTGAGGTTCTTTTTTATCATATATATTTTAATATTTTCGGGGCACTACGCCTGCCTTCGGCAGATTTCGCGCCCCGAAACAAAAAAGAACCATTAATATAGGTTCTTTTTTTATTAAAATATCAAAGCGTATATTATAGGTATCAAAAGCCCGGGCAGCATATTAAGTACTTTTATTTCTTTTATCTTCATCAAATCCAGCCCTATACATACTACCATTGCATATCCCACCAAACATATATTGTTTACAAGTGCATCGGATAGATAAGGAGATAAATATATTCCAAGAAGAGTTATTGAACCCTGATAAACTCCCACACTTACACTGGAGAAAAACACCCCAAATCCCAGAGTGGCTGTAAATAAAATTGCAATTACTCCGTCAAGTATGGACTTTGTATATAAAATAGTAGGGTCATTAAGAAGTCCGTCATTTAGTGCTCCGACAATCGCCATAGCTCCCGTACAAAATAAAACAGAAGCGGGGATAAATCCGTCAGAAAATCCTCCAATGTCTAATTTTTTTTCAAAACTTTTTATCACTTTAGTTATTTTTGTATCGATATCTAAAAGTTCCCCGACCAGCGTACCTATTACAAGACTTATTACCAAGAGAAGTCCGCTGTTTGACTGAAGCGTACCATTTTTATTTATTGTTATACTGGAAGTAATAATTCCCAAAATCCCTACTATAATAGTAGAAAGCCCCAATACATTTTTTATACTGAGTTCAATTTTGTCATCAACTATTTTTTTACCTACCATACCAATACTGCTGCCTATCAGTATCGCTATTATATTTACAATTGTCCCCATATCATGCTCCTTAAAAATTACATATGTATATATTACTATTATTTAATGAAATTTTCAATAAAAGACTTTACCAGGGCTCACCAAAGAAGGTCATTTCACATACTATAATGTGAATAATAATTTTAGGAGGGATTATATATTGAAAAAACTTATAGCACTGGCTATCAGTGCGCTGATGTGTCTTACATGTTTTGTTGGCTGCGGAAAAAGTGAAGACCTTACAAAGGTCAAAGTGAGTGAAGTCGCTCGTTCTCTTTTCTACGCTCCGCAGTATGCGGCAATAAACAAAGGTTACTTCAAAGATGAAGGACTCGATATCGAACTTACCACCGCTCAAGGTGCAGACAAAGTTACGGCGGCTGTTTTAAGCGGAGACAGTGATATCGGATTCTGCGGACCGGAAGCTACTATTTATGTCAAACAGGGCGGAGAAAAAGATTATCCTGTAAACTTTGCTCAAATAACAAAGAGAGACGGTTCTTTCTTGGTTGGAAGAAAAGATGATGCCAAATCATTCAAATATTCCGATTTAAAAGGAAAACATATCATTGCAGGCAGAGCAGGCGGTGTACCTGAAATGACTCTTGAATATGTTTTGAAGAAAAACGGTCTTGACCTCAAAAAAGATGTAAAAATGGATACTTCTATTCAGTTTGCTGCAATGGCAGGTACATTCGTCGGAGGTACGGGAGATTATGTAGCATTATTCGAACCTAGCGCAACGGAAGTTGAAGCTAATAAACAAGGTTATGTACTTAAATCAATCGGAGAAGAAAGCGGTGAAGTCCCATATACTGTTTACAACGCTAAAAAGAGTTTCATAAAGGATAACCCTGAGATTATCCAGAAATTTACAAATGCGGTTCAAAAAGGACTTGATTACGTTCAAACTGCAAGCAGCGAAGAAATAGCCGATCAAATCAAAGATTTCTTCCCTGATAACGATAAAGAAACACTGGTTAAAGTAATAGACAGATATAAAGACATAGATGCTTGGAAAGATACTCCGGTACTCACAAAAGATTCTTTTGACAGACTTCAGGAAATCATGAGCGAAGCGGGTCAATTGGATAAAAAAGCGGATTATAAAGATTTAGTAAACACTACATTTGCACAAAAAGCAAAATAGATTATAAGGAGTAGATATTATGAGAAAGCCTATAGTAGAAATTAATGATTTAGTTAAGAATTTTCATACTAAAAAAAGTGTAGTTACGGCAGTAGAAGGGTTTTCTCTAGATGTATATGAAGGTGAGTTTATCGCACTCGTAGGACCTAGCGGGTGCGGAAAAAGTACAATTCTATCAATGCTTTCAGGATTGATCGAACCAAGCGGGGGCTACTTTGAATATAAAAAAGAAGATCCCAGTATTGGATATATGCTTCAGCAAGACCAGCTTTTTTCCTTTAGGACTATATTAGACAATGCTCTTTTGGGGCTTGAAATAAGGGGTAAGGGGAAAATAGATGATGAAGACAGAGAATATGTTTTGGGGCTTTTAAATATGTATGGGCTTGAAAGTTTCATGCATGCATACCCAAGGCAGCTATCCGGAGGGATGAGACAAAGAGTAGCTTTAATCAGAACACTTGCACTTAAACCAGATATACTATTATTAGATGAACCATTCTCGGCACTCGATTATCAGACAAGGCTTGCGGTAAGTGAGGATATAAGCCTCGCAATAAGAAAAAGCCATAAGACCGCTATCCTAGTCACTCATGATTTATCGGAGGCAATATCTTTGGCAGACAGGGTTATCGTAGTTTCTTCGAGACCTGCAAAAGTCAAAAATATATATGATATCAACCTTTCAATCGATTCTTTATCGCCCGTCGAAAGACGTAAGGCTAAAGAGTTTTCGGATTATTATGATAAGATTTGGAGGGATTTAGATGTGCATATATAATGAATTAAAAGAGAAAGAACATGAGCAGTTCCTAAGAAAACAGAAAAAGGAAAGGTTCATAGTTAGTTTTTCTAGGATAGGTATCCTGGTTTTATTTCTTGTTTTATGGGAAGCAGCAGCCAGACTTGGATGGATCAATCAATTTATTACTTCCTCTCCAAGCAGAGTATTTGAAACTATAGTGGATTTAATAAAGACCCACAGTCTATATAACCACTTATTCGTAACGACATTCGAAACCGTCGCCGGATTTACTCTCGGAACGGTGTTCGGGACCATAATAGCAATGATGCTATGGTGGAGCGAAAGGCTCGCAAAGATTTTGGATCCTTATTTGGTAGTGCTCAATGCACTTCCTAAAGTAGCTCTCGGTCCTGTTATAATCGTATGGGCAGGAGCAGGAATGGGTTCTATTTTGATTATGACCCTTGCAATTTCCATAGTTGCTACAATAATAGGAGTATATTCCGGATTTATGCAGGCAAGCGAAGAAAAGATAATTTTACTGAGGACATTCAATGCCAGTAAAATGCAGATTTTCACCAAAGCAGTTTTTCCTTCAAGCATAAAAAATATTATTAATGCTTTGAAGATAAATGTCGGTCTTTCATGGGTTGGCGTTATAATGGGTGAATTCCTTGTCAGCAAAGCGGGGCTCGGATATTTGATAGTATACGGTTCTCAGGTATTCAATCTTGACCTGGTAATGGCAGGAGTCGTTATATTATCTGTGGTTGCGGGACTTATGTATTTCCTAGTTTCATATTTGGAGAAAAAAGTTGTGAAATATGATTAAAAATATATTGAAAAATTTTCATGTTTCGTATATAATGTTAATAACTTAATACAAGTTTTGGAAGAGATTATAAGAGAAACCATAACACGAGCACATTGTAAATGTGTTATTATGTTATGGTTTTTTTATATAATATACAGTAATTATATAAAGAGAGGTACATATAATATGGCTAATGTTACAATACTTGGCGCCGGTGCAATGGGCAGTGCCCTAACCACACCGCTTAGAAAGAACGGACACGATGTAAATTTATGGGGGACTCATCTTGATACTAAAATCATAGACCAGCTGAAAAAAGACGGGACTCATATTAAGCACAAATGCAAACTTGCTCAGGGGATAAATTATTTCTATAATGAAGAACTTGAGGAGGCTATGAAAGATGCCGACCTTGTTATCATGGGGATAACCAGTGACGGGCTTGCAAGTGTATTTAAAAAAGCTATACCTTATTTAAAAGAAGGTATGGTAGTGGGAAGTGTGGCAAAAGGGTTTGAATATGATTTAAAAGATAAGGATAAAGTAATAATCCTTCCAGATATATTGGAAGAGCTGCTTCCAAAAAATTTAGCAGGTAAAATTCCTTTCGTCTTTGTCGGGGGACCTTGTAAGGCTGTTGAAGTCGTTTGGGAATGTCCTAACTCAGTGGATTATGCAAGTAAGGACTTAGAAGCTGCAAAATATATGAGAAGCCTTCTGGTAACGGATAAATACAATGTAGGTATATCAAGCGATGTCATAGGACTTGAAATCTGTGCGGCAATGAAGAATGCTTATTCTATAGGACTGGGTATGGCAGAAGGTTTTAAAGAGCTTGACGGAAAGCTTAACAATAACTGTAAAGCGGCACTGTTTACTTTTGCGGTAGCTGAAATGGGTGTTCTTACAAAAGCAATGGGCGGAAGCTATTCTTCCGTTATCGGTCAGCCGGGAGTAGGGGATTTGGAAATCACATGTGAAGCGGGAAGAAACAGGATACTCGGAGAAGTGTGCGGGGGCGGAATGCCGGGAACGAAAGCCATAAAGAAAATGCGAGACGAAGATATAACCGTTGAAGGTTACAATGCAATAAAATTTGCATGGCAGCTAATTCCTCAGCTGGAAGAAAAGGGTGTTTTAAACAGAAGTAAACTTCCGTTCCTTCAAGCTCTTTATGAAATACTTTTTGAAGATAAAAACGCATATGACACAATAGTTAAAGTCATGAATAAATGTACCGGATTTGATTACGAATAAAAGGAGAGATTAGATGAAAAAAATAGCAGTAGGAGCCGATGCTGTCGGTTTACTATTAAAAGATGAAATAGTATCTTATTTGAAAGATGAAGGATACGAAGTTACGGACCTTGGTGTAAAAGATGAAAGCGACAAGACTTTCTATGCTAATATTGCCGAAAAGGTTGCTTTGGCTGTAAGGGACGAAGATTACGACAGAGGTCTTTTGTTCTGCGGTACAGGGATTGGTATGAGTATTGCCGCAAATAAAGTTCCGGGAGTATTCGCTACTGTTTGTCATGACCCATATTCTGCGGAAAGGGCAAGCTTAAGCAACAATGCTAAAATTATTACTATGGGATACAGGGTAATAGGAAAAGAAACCGCAAAGGTTGTTTTGAAACACTGGCTTGATAATGACTTTGTAGAGGGCTGTAAGAGTCAAAGCAATGTGGATGAAGTAACAAAGCTTGACGAAAAATATAAAGGCTGATTATTTCCAAATAATTATATATGTTTACCATTTTTCCATAAAAGGACCGCTTCAATATAAAGCGGTCCTTTTACATTTTTATATATCTTCGTATTCATTGAATATTGGGCTGTCAAAGAATTCTGATAATGGGATATTTAAGCCTAGACAAATATGATACACCGTTTTCAAACCCGGATTTTGACTCTTGCCTTTCTTTATACTGTAAATAGTTGATGGCGGCATACCACAAATATTTGCCATCGAATTGATAGTCATATGATTTTCCTCACATAATTCTTTGATTCTGTCTGTTACTGCTTTCCTTAAATTCATGAATAAATCCTCCTTAAAAATAATATTGATATCGAAGTTTGTATGTACATTTCTGGGATTGGAGGATATAAAAATATATCTATAATAATAGTATTTTTTACGACAGAATGTGTGTGATATATCGCAAACTTAACAAATTATTACTATTTTTTTAAGAAAAATCAATTTATAATCTATTTTATTTCTAAATATTCGGTTAAATTTGTATTTTGGTTTCATTTACGGTATTATTAATGATATTTTTAAAAAAATAAATATAGAGAGAAACAAAATGAAAAAGAAGTTGACCATTGGGATTATTTGTACGGTAGTCTGTGAAACGATATTCGGACTCAGTTATTTATTTACGAAACATATAACGTTATCTTTTTCTCCTCTTGATGTTTTAAGCTGGAGATTTATGATTGCCTTTATCGGCATAAACCTATGCTTATTATTTAAGATAATAAAAGTAGATTTTAAGGGTAAAGATCTAAAACCTATATTAATGACCGCCTTGTTTTGTCCTGTCCTTTATTTTACTTCTGAGACTTTCGGTATAGATCTTACTACCGCTTGTGAAAGCGGGACGATAATAGCGAGCATACCTATTGTTACCTTATTATGTTCAGCACTTATTTTAAAGGAAAAACCAAGTAAAAACCAGATAGTCGGTATAGGTATTACTTTCACCGGCGTCATCATTACCGTTATAGTAAAAGGTTTGGATGCTTCCTTTGACATCTTCGGTTACATAATGCTTTTTATGGCTGTTTTGTCTTACAGCCTATACTCTGTATTTTGCAAAAAAGCATCTAATTTTACAAGTATCGAAAAGACTTACATAATGATAACCATGGGTTTTGTTTTCTTTGGTCTTATCAGCACGGGTGAGCATTTGTTAAAAGGTACTTTTAATGAATTCATAATGTTTCCTTTTTATAGTCGTGATTTTTTGATTACAGTATTATATTTGGGGCTTGGTGCTTCAATAATCGCATTTCTCCTTTCCAATACCGCTATCGAATTTCTCGGTACCAATAAGACTGCTTCTTTCGTCGGGCTTTCTACCGTCGTTTCTATTTTAAGCGGTATAGTTATACTCTCCGAAAGTTTTACATTTCTTCAGCTCATTGGCAGCATTTTGGTCCTCTTAGGTTTATATGTTTCCAATATGAAACTAAAACAAAAAAAAGAGGCATAACGCCTCTTATTATTTTACCGCTTCTTTTTTACTGATAAAATCTTTTATTGTTTCTTTTGACGCTATTTCCAAAGAAAAATCCAAGTCTTTGTTTTTTACGTCAATACCTTTTTTATCGGCTATATCAATGATTATTTCCTGAGTCATCCAAGGGTTTTTAATGAATACCGGTCCCAAAGCATTTGTGTAAATAAGATTGTTTCTTCTTGCTCCTTCTTTATGTTCTCTGTCATTTCCGTATCCGTAAGTGACATTTCCGAAGGGAGTTATATCTGTATTAAATTTTATATTTATGGAATTTATCTGACAAGATATTATTTCCATTTCCTGTCCGTTTATGTCTGCATTGAATGTAAGATCATCTCCGTATATAGAGCTTCTTTCCTCTGCTGTCATATCGAAGATACCGAGACCTTCTTTTTTGTTTCCGTTTTCGAATACTATATCTTTTGCCAGTATCGCTCCCGTAGTCCCGATAGTAAATAAGTACTTATTATCTTCTATATACTTTTCAAGCTCATCTCTTTGTTTACTAAACGCATTTATGATAGTATCCATTACTTTCAGTTCGCCGGGAGATAAAAGGATTATATCAAATTTGTCGAAGTCTATTTTTTCACTGATACTGTCTATCCTTGTAGTTATTAGTTCGATACCCATTTCTCCTGCTATTTTTTCAAAAGCAAGGACGTTCCCTCTGTCGCCGTGTAGGTTTAATATATCCGGATATAGGTAAGCTAAATTTATTTCTTTTCCCATTTTTCTCTCCTATAAATTGTTTTTCTTAACGTAGTTTTTGATGTCTATAAATGTTTCAAGCCATGTTATCAAGTATACATTTTTACATCCCGCTTTATCCACTTCTTCAAGTATCTTTTCAACATTATCCGTGTTTAAAACAGCTATATTTTCTTTATCAACACCTTCGTATACAAATCTGTTTGCCGTATCGTAGCATACGTATTTAGAAAAGGCGATGTATTTTTTTATATTTGAATTTACCAGTTCATGAAAGTTACAATCGTAAGCATAAAATGTATTTGTATAGTGAGGCGGTTCGTCTTTGATTATGCAAAGTCCCAAAATGAAAGTCTTTTCCTCTTTGTCATTTGCCACCACGTCTATTGCAGACTGAAGAGTTTCGGGATTTTCCTGCTTTATCCTTATATATTTAAGCTCTTTATCTTTGTATTTTATAGTCTCAATTCTTCCGCCTATATTTATAAAGGTGTTGAAAGAATGCTGCATTTGTTCTTTTGTAATCCCCAGTGTATCTCCGAGAGCGATAACAAGCGCATAGTTATACATCATGAAAGGAACGTTGTAAGGCATTTTGAATGTTGTCCCGTCGTACGTGAAAGTTGCGTTTTCGAAATCCACATCTTTCATTTGATATTTAGGTGAATTTTCACTTTTAAATCCGCAGTTTGTGCAGTTAAAATCACCTACGTTGTCTACGTTATAATAATTGAAATTGATTTTATGGTTGCATTTAGGACAAGGCATCGTGACCCCAAGTCTGTCTTCATCCACAACAGACCTTACATTTTTATCTACGCTGTAGTAAGTGATCGTATCGGCACTGTCTTCAAAAGATTTGCTTCTCGGTTCTTCGTTATTTAGGTATAAATGCATATCCTCTTTGACTACATCTTTTATCTTCCTTAAGATAAAGTCGGGGTCCGCATTCCTGTGTACCTGGTCTTTTTGAAGATTTGTTATCACCAAGTGTTTTGCAGGGATAACTCTGTGTATATTTTTAAGAGACCTTTCATCTATTTCAAATACGAAGTATTCGGGTTTAAGCTTTCCTGTTATTGTGGAATTTTTAATAAGTGTCGTCGTTATACCCGCAATCAGGTTTGCTCCTTCCAGGTTTGAAGCGACACTGAAATCATTTGATTTAAGTACGTGATGTATCAAATTCGTCGTGGTGGATTTTCCGTTGGTCCCCGTTACGAAAATCACCTTATCATAATCTATATTTTTAAATCCCAGCGGGAATTTTTTATTAAGTTTCAAAGCGATTTTTCCCGGTAAATCGGTTCCCCTGCTTTTATCAATAATGTTTATTAAGAATATTATTAATTTTGATATTATCATATCGATGTAAAACATATTACTTACCTCTTTTTTTAATATTTATCATGGTAAAATATTGTATCATAACTGTAAAAAAAAGTATAGTCATAATTAATTTGTCTGAAAATTTTAATATTTACTGTTGAGTTACCACGAATAAATGCTTACATTTAGTTTCGTGCTGAAAATAAAAATAAGTATTTTTACGTTTTAAAGCTTATTTTCTTTGACAAAAGAAACTTTATAAAGTATAATTACGGTATAGAAATATAAAAAGGAAAAGGACATTATATGAACAAGTTAGAATATACATTATCAAACATATTTTTACATTTCTTTTATTATCTTTTTTACCTAATACCCGTAAATAACAGGAAGATAACATTTTCCACTCCGAGAAATACAAAACCGGACGGAAATATAAAATATATATATAGGGCACTTAGAGACAAAAGAGACGATTTAAAGTTTGTTTTTTTATTTGATAAATACGATTATTCACTCAAAGGAAAGATTTTATACCTTTTAAGACTTGTAAAGGGTGTATATCATCTTGCGACTTCAAGAGTATTTATAGTAGATAATGCTTATTTTCCCGTTCATGTAATAAAACATAAAAAAAGAACCGTAGTAATTCAGGTTTGGCATGCTGCCGGAGCGATGAAAAAATTCGGTAATGATGTTGAAATCGAAGAAGAAGCCGTTGAAGATAAGTTCAGACATAAAAATTATGACTACTGTATCATGGGAAGTGATTTTTCAAAGAAACATTATGCCACTGCATTCGGTATGGACGAAGAAAAGGTCTTGGTGCTTGGAAGTGCCAGAACGGATCTATTCTTCAAAGAAGATGTTTTAAACAGAGTCAGAAATGAATTTTACGAAAAATATCCTGATCTTAAGAGTAAAAAAATCATTCTCTATGCTCCTACCTTCAGAGGCAGAGGAAACGAAAAAGATACGAAGCTTCATTTGAACGTCGAAAAAATGAAAAAAGAGCTTGAAGGTTTGGGATATGTCTTTTTATATAAACCTCATTTGAATGCTAAATCCGAAGATAATAAAGATGATGATTTCATAAAGTATTTGGATAAGGAAGATGTTTTAAATAAGGTAATGCCTGTATGTGATATATTCATTACGGATTATTCTTCTGCGGTAATAGAGTATTCCATATTAAAAAAACCTCTTATACTTTATGTATACGATTTGGAAGAATATATCGATTCTCCCGGATTTTATCAGGATTTTAAAACTGAGATGATAGGAGAGCAGGTAAAAAAGACAGACGATGTGATAAAGATTATAAAAGAAAATGATTTTGATTTAAGCGGTTATGATAAATTTATAAATACTCATTATAAATATTTGGACGGAAACAGTTCCGATAGGATAGCAGATTATATTATTAAAAACTTTATAGATAAAAAATAGTAAACAACTATTTGAAATAACTTTATTATGAGGAGGTAAAGTATGGCAACCGGTGTTATTATGCCCAGACAGGGGCAGTCAGTCGAAAGCTGTATTATCACAAAATGGAACGTGAAAAAAGGTGACAGCGTAAATGAAGGAGATGTTTTATTTGAATATGAAACGGATAAAGCTGCCTTTGAAGAAGAAGCTAAAGTGAGCGGTACGGTTTTGGAAATTTTAGCTGAAGAGGGGGACGACGTACCTTGTTTAGACACAGTATGTGTGATCGGCAATGAAGGAGAGGACATCAGTGAATTTTTAAGTGCTTCATCGGGAAGTGAAGAGGAAAACGAAGCAAATGAAGAAGTTAAGGAAGAAAAAGAAGAAGTAGCTATAGTATCTACCGGCAGGGGAGATGAAGAAAAAATTTCTCCGAGAGCAAAGATGATGGCGGAAGAAAAAAATCTTGATTTGTCTAAAGCAGTACCTACGGGACCTGACGGCAGGATAATAGAACGAGATGTTTTAACTCTTGCTAAAAACGGATTTAAGATAGTAAAAGGTGAAGATAAAAAAGAGGTTTGTGACGCCGTCGATGTAAACGTTGCAAATAATGCAGAAATTGCTGAATATGAAGATATCAAACATTCCAACGTAAGAAAAGTTATCGCAAAATCAATGCATGCTTCGCTTACAAGTATGGCTCAGCTTACTTTCAACAGGTCCTTTGACGCAACGGCTATGATGTCTTACAGGAAGTCATTAAAGAAAAGCAGTGAAGCGATGGGGCTTGTGAATATAACTATCAACGATATCATAATGTATGCAGTTTCTAGGACTTTACTCGATCATAAGAGTTTCAACGCCCATTATGATGATGAAAAATTAAGAGTGTTTAATGATGTAAACTTAGGTATGGCTGTGGATACACCTAGGGGACTTCTCGTTCCGACTATATTTGGTGCAAACAATATGTCATTAAACGAGATATCTATAAGAGCCAAAGAACTCGGTTCTATGGCGGGAGAAGGAAAGATAAGTCCCGATTTGCTTACGGGAGCAAGCTTTACGGTAAGTAATCTCGGTTCGTTCGGTATAGAAAGTTTTACACCTATAGTAAATCCTCCGCAAACGGGTATACTCGGTGTATGCGGACTTACGGATAAGGTAAAAGTGGTGGATGGAAATATCGTTGCTTATAAATCCATGAACTTATCACTTACTTGTGACCACAGAGCCGTTGACGGAGCCGATGCTGCAAGGTTACTCAAAGACTTATGCGAAAACTTGGAAAACTTTAGTGCATTACTTGCAAAATAGGAGGAAATATTTTTATGTATGATGTAATCGTTATTGGTGCAGGTCCGGGCGGATACCTCGCTGCCGAAAGAGCTGCTGAGGGCGGAAAGAAAACTCTTTTGATAGAAAAGGAACATATCGGCGGTGTATGTCTAAACGAAGGATGTATACCCACAAAGACCTTATTATATTCAGCCAAGCTATATGACGGAGCTCTTCACGGGGAAAAGTACGGAGTCAAAGCTGAGAAAATAAGTATAGACCACGAAGCAGTGGTTAAAAGAAAAGATAAAGTGATAAAGACTTTGGTCGGTGGAGTATCAGTGGCTCTTAAATCCAAAAAAGTAGAAGTAATAATGGGAAGTGCCGTAATAAAAGGCAAAAAGGACGGCAAAGTACAAGTCGAAGTAAACGGAGAAATAAAGGAAAGTACATATCTTATAATCGCCAGCGGTTCGGACAGTGTAAAACCTCCTATACTGGGAGTGGCAGAAGGGCTTGAAAGCGGATTTGTACTTACCAATAAGGAAGTTTTGAAGCTTGAAGTTCCTCCTAAAAAATTCGTAGTGATAGGCGGAGGAGTTATAGGTCTTGAAATGGCAAGTTATTTCAACAGTATCGGAAGTAAAGTAACCGTAGTTGAAATGCTCGATAAAATTGCGGGACCGACCGATTCTAAAGTTTCTGAAATCTTAAAGAAAGAATACGAAAAAAAAGGTATTACATTTAATTTAAGTTCAAGAGTGATTAAGCTTGATAATGAATACGTATATTTTGAAAAGGACGGAAAAGAAGAAAAAGTAAATGCGGATAAAGTACTTCTTTCAATAGGAAGAAGAGCAAATACCGCAGGTCTCGGGCTTGAAAGTTTAAATATATATATAGAACGCGGATGTATAAAAGTAGACGAAAAACAGGAAACGAATGCGGCAAACGTTTATGCAGTGGGCGACTGTGTAGGCGGGATAATGCTTGCTCATACGGCTTACAGAGAAGCTGAAGTTGCTGTAAATAACATCCTCGGCAAAAAGGACAGGATGAAGTATAACGCAGTGCCGAGCGTAATATATACAAATCCCGAAATAGCCTCTGTGGGAGAGAGCGAAGAAAGCGCAAAAGAAAAGGGAATGGATGTAATAGTTCGAGAACTTCCTATGCAGTATTCGGGAAGATATGTTGCGGAAAACGAAGGCGGCAGCGGTATCATAAGAATAGTCGTAGATAAGAAATGGAATACGCTTGTGGGTGTACATATGATAGCAAATTATGCAAGCGAACTCATACTCGGCGCCGTGACTATGGTAGAAAGCCAGATGAGTATAGATGAAATCAAGAAGATAATATTCCCTCATCCAAGCGTAGGCGAAATTATAAGAGAAGCGATATTTACTTTATAAGGAGAGTTAAAAATGACTAAAAGCATATTTGTAGACCCTAATGAAATGAGAAAAAAGGGCGAAATAAAGTTTGAAAATATAAAAGTTAACGAGTATCAAAAGAAAGTTAAAGATGTTACAGATGAATTCTCTAAAGATGATTTTAAGAGGATTTACAGAGATATGTGGTACATAAGAGAGTTTGAAACGATGCTCAATTTAATAAAGACCACGAACAGCTATGAGGGTATGGAATATAATAACCCGGGACCAGCTCATCTTGCAATAGGTCAGGAAGCGGCTTATGTAGGTCAGGCTTACGACCTTACAATAGACGATTTTTCTTTCGGTTCTCACCGTGCCCACGGAGAAGTTTTGGCTAAAGGTCTTTCCGCAATAGAAAAATTAAGCGATGAAGAACTTATTAAAATCATGGAAGAATTCGATGAAGGAAAGATATATAAGATAATAAAAGAAAATACGGATATTGATGACGTAAAAGAAATAGCAAGAGACTTTTATCTCTATGGTTTCCTTGCTGAAATATTTGCAAAAGAAACGGGATTTTCAAAAGGTCTCGGCGGTTCGATGCATGCTTACTTCCTGCCTTTCGGACTTTATCCCAACAATGCCATAGTAGGAGGTTCCGCTCCTATAGCTACCGGTGCGGCACTATTTAAAAGAGCCAACAAGAAAAAAGGTATAGTAATTTCCAACTGCGGAGACGGAGCAATCGGCTGCGGTCCCGTATATGAATCCATGAACTTTGCGAGTATGGATCAGCTAAGAGCTTTATGGGAAGACGGATATAACGGCGGACTTCCTATAATATACAATGTATTCAACAACAGCTACGGAATGGGCGGTCAGACCAAAGGCGAAACCATGGCTTATGATATGGTGGCAAGGCTTGGTGCGGGAGTTACTCCTAACCAAATGCACGCAGAAAGAGTAGACGGATATAATCCTCTTGCAGTAATAGACGCGTACAGAAGAAAGAGAAAGATAGTGGAAGACGGCGAAGGTCCCGTTCTGCTTGAAGTGATTACATACAGGTTTACCGGACATTCTCCTTCAGACGCTTCTACTTACAGGACAAAAGAAGAAGTTGCCGCTTGGGAAGCTCAGGATTCAATAATCGATTTCGGAAATCAAATGATCGAAGCAGGTATATGCGACGAAAAGGATTTAAAAGATATCGAACTAAAAGTAAGAGAAGATATCAAAAAAGCCGTTAAACTTTCCATCGACCCTGAAATCTCTCCTAGAATGGATCTTGATAATCATCCGGAACTTATGGAAAACATCATGTTCAGCGATGAAAAAATAGTAAACAGAGATGAAAGCAGGACTCCGGAGGTAAATCTTGAAGATAATCCTAGAGTAAATGCTATATCAAGAAAAGTAAGGTCTGCTTATGATAAAGACGGAAAAGCTGTGTCCAAGAATAAGACATTCCAAATCAGAGACGGATTATTCGAAGCCATACTGGAAGGATACAAAAACGACTCTACATTAATAGCATACGGAGAAGAGTGCCGTGACTGGGGCGGAGCATTTGCCGTATACAGAGGTCTTACGGAAGCTCTCCCTTATCACAGACTGTTCAACTCTCCTATTTCGGAAGCAGCCATAGCCGGCACCGCGGTAGGTTACGCAATGGCGGGAGGAAGAGTCATAGCTGAACTTATGTATGCTGATTTCATCGGAAGATGCGGAGACGAAGTATTCAATCAAATGGCTAAATGGCATGCCATGAGTGCGGGGGTACTTAAGATACCAGTAATATTAAGGCTTCCTGTAGGTAATAAATACGGTGCTCAGCATTCTCAGGACTGGAGCGGACTTTGTACGCATATACCGGGACTTAAAGTGGTTTATCCTAACACACCTTATGATGCAAAGGGGCTTATGAATGCGGCTCTTAGAGGAACCGACCCTGTAATATTCGTTGAAAGTCAAAAGATGTACGATAAAGGCGAAGAATTTGAAGCAGAAGTTCCCGAAGGATATTATGAAGTTGAATTCGGCGAACCTAGTATAAAGAGAAAAGGAACCGATGTGACTATACTTACGATAGGACCTACATTATATACCGCAATAGAAGCTGCTGATAAACTCAGTGAATATGGTATAAGCGCGGAAGTAATTGACGCAAGAAGTCTCGTTCCTTTCAACTATGAAGTCGTTATTGAATCCGTTAAGAAGACGGGTAAAATAATCCTTGCTTCCGATGCGGTAACGAGAGGTTCACATCTTCAGGATATGGCAAGCAACATAACCAGGCTTGCATTCGATTACTTAGACGGACCTCCTGTAGTAGTGGGAGCTAAGAACTGGATAACACCTGCGCATGAACTCGACCATACATTCTTCCCTCAGCCTGAGTGGATAGTAGACGCATTTCATGAAAATATAATGCCAATACCCGGATATTCACCATCTCATAACTTCACTGATACAGAACTTATCAGAGAAAGCAAACTCGGCGTATAATACTAAATAATTTTATTTATCCCTTCCTTTATAATATGAGGAGGGGATGTTCATATTTCGGGGCACTACGCCTGCTAACGCAGATTCCGCGCCCCTTACTTCTCTTTTAACATCGAATTTATATTTTATTCTTTATTTTACATAAAATTAAAAACCTAAAAACATTGAAAAAAATTGTGATATATTGTAAAATTTAGCGTATTTCTTTTATTATAAAACACACTATGTGACACATGTTATATTAAAATTTATTTAAGAGAAATTGTCTAATTTATAACAGGATTTTATAGTTTTTTATATAAAAAAGTATAAAAAGACTAATTACTTTTTATAAAAATGTGGTATTATTAAATAATACATAAAAAGTTATAAAATTTTTAATATTATTACATGATTTGGAGTAAAAGATGATAAAAAGAGTATTTATAGGTAAAAAAGATGGATTTGACACTTCAGGTGCAAATTTGCTGTCAGACTTAAAAGTAAATCTTAATATATCGGGTTTAGTCAAACTCAGTATATTCAATCGTTATGACTTACTTGCGGACAGTGAGGAACATTTTGATAACCTTGTTAAAAATGTTCTAAGCGAAGTAAATGTAGATGATGTATTTATTGATGAACTACCTAGTTTTGACGGAGCTAAGATTTTCGGTGTTGAATATCTTCCCGGACAGTACGACCAAAGAGCAGATTCTGCAGAACAATGTGCAAATCTTATAATGTCAAATAAAGATTTAAAAATCAAAAATGCAAGGATATATGTACTTGAGGGAGATATAACAGACAAAGACTTAGATGAAATAAAGAATTATCTTATAAATCCAGTTGATTCAAGGGAAGTTGACGTAAACAGTAAGATAGATTTAAGCGAAGAAGAAGTAGAAGTTAAAAAGACTCCGATAATAGAAGGATTTACAGACGGAGATGAATATTATTTAAATAACCTTTTGAATGAAATGGGTCTTGCCATGGATATAAATGACCTAAAACTCATTCAGGAATACTTCAAAAACGACGAAAAGAGAAATCCGACTTTGACGGAAATCAGAGTTCTTGATACATACTGGTCGGATCACTGCCGACATACTACTTTCTCAACTCATTTAAATGATATTCAAATCGAAGAAGGCGGAGTAAACGATGAAATAAGATCGGTTTATGATGAATACTTATCCCTTAGAGATAAATTATATGCTGGAAAAAATAAACCTGTTACACTAATGGATATGGCTGTGATAGGTACAAAAGAAATAAAGGACAGAGGACTTGTTCCCGACCTTGAAGAAAGCGACGAAATCAACGCATGCAGTATTAGAGCCAAAGTTGATGTTGACGGTAAAGACGAAAAATACCTAATCATGTTCAAGAACGAAACACATAATCACCCTACGGAAATAGAGCCTTTCGGGGGTGCCGCAACTTGTCTCGGCGGGGCTATCAGAGACCCGCTTTCCGGAAGAGCTTATGTTTACCAGTCTATGAGAGTAACGGGAAGTGCGGATCCTACCGTTCCTTACGATAAGACTTTAAAGGGTAAACTTTCTCAAAGAAAGATAACTACAGGGGCATGCCACGGTTTTTCTTCTTACGGAAACCAAATAGGACTTCAAACAGGACAAGTCAAAGAATATTATCATCCGAATTATGTAGCAAAGAGAATGGAAGTCGGGGCTGTTATAGCTGCGGCTAAAGAAGAAAACGTAAAAAGACTTACTTCCGACCCGGGAGACGTTATAATCCTCGTTGGAGGAAGAACGGGACGAGACGGTATCGGCGGCGCCAGCGGTTCATCAAAAGAACATACCGAGAAATCAGTACTTACTGCCGGAAGTGAAGTTCAAAAGGGTAATCCTATAGAAGAAAGAAAACTTCAAAGACTGTTTAGGACAGATGAAGTTGCGAAGATGATAAAAAAATGTAACGACTTCGGAGCAGGCGGCGTAAGTGTTGCAGTAGGAGAGCTTGCAGACAGTTTGAATATAAATCTCGACAGTGTTCTTAAAAAATATGACGGACTGGACGCTACGGAAATCGCAATAAGCGAGTCTCAGGAAAGAATGGCTGTCGTAATCGCAAAAGAAGATAAAGATAAATTTATCGAAGCCGCTAAAAAGGAAAACCTTGAAGCGGTACAGGTCGCTACGGTTACGGACGACGGAAATATCGTAATGACAAAAGACGGCGAAGAAGTACTTAAAATCAAGAGAAGCTTTGTGGATACTAACGGAGCAAGCAAGAATGCTTCGATAAAAGTTGGAAAAACTTCCGATGAAATAACTTCTTTAGCTGATAAAAACAAATCTCATAAAGAAAACTTTATAAACATACTCACAAATCACAATGTTTGTTCTCAAAAGGGTCTTGTCGAATATTTTGACAACACTATCGGAGCAAACAATGTTTTGATGCCTTACGGCGGTAAATATATGCTAAGCGAAGTGGACGGAATGGTTTCAAAAGTTCCTCTTGAAAAGGGCGATACCACTACGGCTACGGTTATGACCAACGGTTTCGACCCTGAGCTTTTAAGTGAAAATCCATATATAGGTGCGGTTTATGCGGTGCTTTCTTCTGTATCGAAAGCTGTAAGCATTGGTGCCGATTATAAGAAACTCAGACTTTCATTCCAGGAATATTTTGAAAGACTAAGAAAAGACCCAACAAGATGGGCTAAACCTTTCATAGCACTTCTCGGTGCTTTAAAAGTTCAGCTTGAACTTAATACTCCCGCAATAGGCGGGAAAGACAGTATGTCGGGTTCATTCGAAGATATAGACGTCCCTCCTACACTTATTTCATTTGCGGTCGGTGTCGTGGATGCAAATAAAGTCGTAAGCAGTGATTTTAAAAATGCAGGTAATAATGTATATGTAATAAAAATAGATAAAACCGAAAACAATACTCCAAACTACGACAGCGTGAGAAGTGCCTTTGATTTGGTTCATAAGTTGATAGATGAGGGAAAAGTCAAAGCAAGCAAATCCGTTACCGTCGGAGGAGCATGCGAAGCTGTATCAAAGATGTGCTTCGGTAATAAAATAGGTTTTGAATTCACAGATAGTGATTATGATATTTATGCTAAAAACTACGGTGACATAATAATCGAAACAAGCGAAAAATTAAGTGACAAGAATGCTGTTTTACTGGGTAAAACAATAGAAGAAAGAATTATCAGGGTAGGAAATGAAGAATTAGACCTTGATAACTTGATAGAAAAATGGGAAAATCCTCTAACCGGTGTATTCCCAATCGACAGCGGTGTTGAAACAGAAGCTAAAGAAATCAAATATACAAAGGGAAGCATAATCACAAGAAAGACGAGTATTGCTTCTCCGAAAGTCCTCGTTCCCGTATTCCCGGGTAACAACTGTGAATACGATACGGCAAAAGCTTTTAATGAAGCAGGGGCTGAAAGCGATATATTCGTATTTAAAAATAAAACTCAAAATGATATCGAAGATTCCGTAAAAGAACTTGAAAGAAGAATAAAAAGCTCACAAATGATAGCTCTTCCGGGAGGTTTCTCTGCGGGAGACGAGCCTGACGGTTCGGCTAAATTCATTGTAAGCGTATTTAAAAACGAGAGAATAAAAGACGCGGTAATGGAGCTTCTTAAAAACCGCGACGGGCTTATGCTCGGTATCTGTAACGGCTTCCAAGCTCTTATAAAGACGGGTCTTGTTCCTTACGGAGAAATAAGGGATTTGGACGAAACAAGCCCTACCCTTACATTCAACTTAACGAATAGACATATTGCGAATATTTCTTATATAAAAGTAGCTTCAAACTTATCTCCGTGGTTCAAAAACGTAAATGTAGGCGATACTTTTATAAATCCTATCTCACACGGAGAAGGAAGGTTTGTATGTAACGATGAAGTACTAAAAACGCTTATAGATAACGGACAGGTTGCAACTCAGTACGTAGACGCAGACGGAAACTTATCCTCTTCTCCTAGAGTAAACCAGAACGGAAGCGTGTGTGCCGTTGAAGGTATAACATCTCCCGACGGAAGGATTTTAGGTAAAATGGGACATAGTGAAAGAAAAGGTACAAACCTTTATAAAAATATATATGGTGAAATGGAACAAAACATATTCTATAGCGGTGTTGAATATTTTAAGTAAAAGGAGAGAAAAATGGGTAAAGTAGCAGTTATTATGGGAAGCGACTCCGATCTTGGAGTAGTTGAAAAAGGTTTAAAAGTATTAAAGAATTTCGGTGTTGAATATGAAGCGAGAGTCATCTCCGCACATAGGACTCCGAAACAGGCAGAAGATTTTGCGAGGAATGCAAAGGAAAACGGATTTGATGTTATCATTGCGGCGGCAGGTAAAGCCGCACATCTAGGCGGTGTCTTGGCGGCGATGACCACACTTCCGGTTATCGGTATACCGATAAAGACATCGTTGATGGGCGGTATGGATTCACTTCTCAGCATAGTTCAAATGCCTAAAGGTATCCCTGTTGCAACGGTAGCGGTGGACGGTGCCGAAAATGCGGCTCTTTTAGCTATTCAAATGATCGCCCTAAAAGATAAAGACTTGGAAAAGAAGCTTGAAGATTACAAAGTAACAATGGAAAAAGAAGTTGTTGAAAAAGACAGAAAGTTACAAGAAAGAATTTAAGGAGAGTATTTAAAATGGAAAAATTAGAAATGTTATACGAAGGAAAAGCTAAAAAAGTATTCAAGACCGACAAGAAAGATGAATATATCATTGAATATAAAGATGATGCAACAGCATTCAACGGGAAGAAAAAAGATACTATTTCAAATAAAGGTGTAGTAAATAATAAAATGACAAGTATCATATTCGGTATGCTTGAAGAAAAAGGTGTCCCTACACACTTTATTAAAATGCTTGACGATACACATCAGCTTGTAAAAGCAGTTGAAATCGTGCCTGTTGAAGTAATCATAAGAAATGTTGCTGCGGGTTCTATCTGTAAAAACCTTGGTCTCACAGAAGGAATGGAGCTTGACCCTACAGTATTCGAATTCTGTTATAAAGAAGATAAATACGACGATCCTTTAATCAATGACTATCATGTACTTGCAATGGGTCTTGCTACAAAAGAAGAAATCGAAACTATCAAAGATTATACTTTTAAAATCAATGAACTTCTAAAAGAATTCTTTATGAAGAGCAACCTAAAACTTATCGATTTTAAAATCGAATTCGGAAGATATAACGGACAAATCGTTTTAGCTGACGAAATCTCTCCTGATACTTGCAGACTTTGGGATAAAGATACAAACAGAAAAATGGACAAAGACAGATTTAGAAGAGACCTTGGTGATGTTGAAGAAACATATAAAGAAGTTTTGGACAGAATAAGTAAATAATTGGTTTTAATCTTTAATACTTATAAAAAATAAGGAGAAATAACTTTGTATCAATCAGATAAATTTAAAGATGAATGCGGTGTAATGGGTGTACTTCAGGATACCCCCGAAAATACTGCGGCATATGTATATTTGGGACTTTACGCTCTTCAGCACAGAGGACAGGAAAGCTGCGGTATAGCAGTAAACAACGATACCGAAATCACTCAGCACAGAGGAATGGGGCTTGTTGGAGATGTATTCACATCCGAAGAGTTAAGGAAGCAAAAAGGCGATATTGCCATAGGGCATGTAAGGTATTCCACGGCAGGGGACAGCGATATCAAAAACGCTCAGCCTCTTACGGTAAACTGCAAAGACTGGCAGATAGCCCTTGCTCATAACGGCAACCTTGTAAATGCCGACGCAATAAAAAATATGCTTCAGGACGACGGTGTAATATTCATGACCAGTTCGGATACCGAAGTTATCGCAAACTTGATTGCGAGAAACTATAAATTCGGTATAGTAGAGGCTCTTAAAAGAGTAGGACAAATAGTTAAAGGTGCATATGCTCTCGTCCTTACTATGGGTGATATGCTTATCGGCGTGAGGGATCCTTACGGACTAAGACCCTTATGCTTAGGTCAGCTTGATAACGGCGGTTACGCTCTAGCCAGTGAATCTTGTGCCCTCGACGCTATAAACGCAAAGTTTGTAAGAGACGTTGAACCGGGAGAAATAATCGTTATAAGCGATAAGAATATAGAAAGCTACAAAATTGAAAGCTGGGCTAAACCGAGAAGATGTATATTCGAACTCGTGTACTTTGCAAGACCGGACAGTTTGATCGACGGCGATGAAGTTCATGAATCCAGAGCCAGAGCTGGAAAACTCCTTGCAAAGGTAGACGAAGGCAAGATAAATGCGGATGTTGTAATGGCGGTTCCCGACAGCGGAGTTTCCGCTGCGATAGGATATGCGGAAGAGTCCGGTATTCCTTACGGTGTAGGTCTTATCAAAAACAGATATATCGGAAGGACTTTTATTCAGCCTACTCAGTCTATGCGTGAAGAAGGTGTCGATATAAAGCTAAATGTTTTAAGGTCAAACGTTGAAGGAAAAAGCGTAGTTTTGATAGACGACTCTATAGTCAGAGGTACTACTTCAAAGAGGATAGTCGATAAACTTAAAAAAGCCGGTGCGAAAGAAGTCCACTTCAGAGTTGCTTCTCCTCCGACATCTTATAGCTGTTTCTTCGGTATAGATACACCGAACAGAGATAAGCTCATTTCTTCCAAACTATCTATGGAAGAAATCAAAGATTTTATAGGTGCGGATTCTTTATATTATTTAACGATAGATGAACTTAAGCAAACGGTTGCCGATTTTGATAAAGGTTACTGTATGGCATGTTTCAACGGAGATTATCCTATGGAAGTGCCTTTTAAAGAAGAACAGGTAAGGAGCAGTAAATAAAGTGGAAAAATTAACATATAAAAACAGCGGTGTGGATAAAGAAGCCGGTTATGAAAGTGTTGAACTTATAAAAAAACACGTTAAGGAAACGTTCAGTGAATATGTACTTACCGGTCTTGGAAGCTTCGGAGGAGCGGTTGAGCTTCCCGAAGGATATAAAAAACCGGTACTTATAAGCGGTACCGACGGTGTAGGTACAAAACTCGTGCTTGCTCATAAGCAGGATATTCACGATACTGTGGGTATCGACCTTGTGGCAATGTGTGTCAACGATATTTTATGTCACGGTGCAAGACCTTTATTCTTCCTTGATTATATAGCCTGCGGGAAAAACTTCCCCGAAAAAATCGAAGCTATAGTCAAAGGTGTAAGCGAAGGCTGCAAACAGGGTGAATGCGCATTGGTAGGTGGTGAAACCGCGGAAATGCCGGGAATGTATAAAGAAGAAGATTATGACCTTGCGGGTTTTTGCGTAGGTGTTGTGGACAAGGATAAATTTATCTCGGGCAAAAATATAAAAGCCGGTGATAAAATCATCGGACTTCCTTCCAGCGGTCCTCACAGCAACGGATATTCGCTATTAAGAAAGCTCTTCTTTGATATAAAAGGCTATGAAGTGGATACTTACGTTGAAAGTCTCGGCACTACCATAGGAAAAGCACTTTTGACTCCTACAAAGATTTATGTAAAGAGTATACTTCCTTTGCTTGATAAAGTAGATATCAAAGGTATGTGTCATATCACAGGCGGTGGATTTGTCGAAAATATCCCTCGTGTCATCCCAGAGGGTCTTTGTGCTAAAATAGATACCAAAAAAGTAGATGTACTTCCTATATTTGATTTGATATCAAAAGAAGGCGAAATCGACAGAAAAGAAATGTTCTCCACTTTCAATATGGGTATCGGGTTTGCGGTAGTAGTTGATGACGAAGATGTCGATAAAACTGTTAAAGAACTTGAAAGTTTAGGTGAAAAACCGGTTGTATTCGGAGAAGTGACCAAAGGCGAGGAGAAGATCGAATTATGTCTTTAAAGAAAATCGCTGTTTTGATAAGCGGAGGCGGAAGTAATCTTCAAGCCGTAATAGATAAAGTACATAAAAAAGACGGGATCATAGATGTTGTGATTTCCGATGAAGATGACGCGTACGGACTAACAAGAGCCAAAAATGCAGATATCGATACTTTGGTTATAAATAATAAAAGCTATCCAACTAGAGAAGAATTTGCGGATAAAATAAAAGAGGAACTGTTAAAAAGAAATATCGACTTAATAGTTCTTGCAGGATTTATGAAAATCCTTCCTCCTTCATTTGCCAAAACATTTAAAAATAAGATAATCAATGTACACCCTTCTTTGATACCTTCTTTCTGCGGTAAGGGGTATTACGGGATAAAGGTACACGAAGCTGTACTTAACTACGGTGCAAAGATAACCGGAGCTACCGTTCATTTTGCCGATGAAGGAGCAGATACCGGACCCATAATAATCCAGGGCACCGTCCCTGTATTTACCGAAGATACTCCCGAAATATTACAAAAGAGAGTTTTGGAAGTTGAACACATGATTTTGCCTAAGGCGGTAAGTTTATTCTGTTTGGATAAGCTTGTGGTAAAAGGCAGGATAGTATATATTAAAGAATAAATCAGATTTTATTAAGGAGATATACCAATGATTAAAAGAGCACTTATAAGCGTTTCTGATAAGACGGGCATAGTAGATGTAGCAAGAGAACTCGAAGAAATGGGAGTAGAAATAATTTCTACGGGCGGAACGAAAAAAACTCTGGAAGAAGAAGGCATAAAAGTTATTTCCGTTGAAGATGTTACGGGTTTCCCCGAATGTTTGAACGGAAGAGTAAAGACTCTTCATCCCGGGGTTATGGCAGGTCTTCTCGCAAAAAGAGATAACGAAGAACATATGCAGCATTTATTTGATTTATCTATCGAACCTATAGATATGATAATTGTAAACTTATATCCTTTCAAGAATACAATTTTAAGAGAAGGCTGTACTTTTGAAGAAGCGATAGAAAATATAGATATCGGCGGACCTACGATGCTTAGAGCTGCCGCTAAAAATTTCCAAGATGTTGCTGTTGTGATAGACCCGAGTGATTACGATGTCGTTTTAGGTGAACTTAGAGAAAAAGGCGAAGTTTCTTACGATACAAAACTAAATTTAGCTAAAAAAGTATTTATGTCGACAAGTTATTATGATACATTAATAGCAAGTTATTTGAGAGAACAGGTGGGAGATGATTCTTATCCCGAAACTCTTACCCTTTGCTATGATAAAGCTCAGGACTTGAGATACGGAGAAAATCCTCATCAGGACGCCGTTTTTTATAAAGAAGTACGTCCTATGAAAGGTTCTCTTCCTCTTTCAAAACAGCTTCACGGTAAAGAGCTTTCTTATAATAACATCAACGACACCAACGGTGCACTTGAAATATTAAAGGAATACAGCGATGAACCGACCATAGTAGCGGTAAAACACGCAAATCCTTGCGGGATAGCTTCAGATGCTTCTATCGCAGTTGCATTTAAAAAATGTTATGAAGCGGATCCTCAGTCCATATTTGGTGGTATAATCGCTTCAAATGAAGAAATAGACGAAGAAACAGCTCTTCAAATCAGCAATATTTTTATTGAAGTAGTCGTTGCTCCAAGCTATACAGATGAAGCCTTAAAGATACTTACAAAGAAGAAAAATATAAGAATATTGCAGCTTGATGATATAAAACACAATCAGGAAGGCAAAGATATTAAGAAAGTTATGGGCGGGCTTCTTATGCAGGCAAGAGATACCAAGCTTTTAAGCGATGAATTAAAAGTGGTTACTAAAAGACAGCCTACGAATAAAGAAATGCAGGATTTGATTTTCTCATGGAAAGCAGTTAAGCATACGAAGTCTAATGCTATTTCAATAGCAAAAGATAAGATACTCGTTGCCAACGGTCCCGGTCAGGTAAGCAGGATATGGGCACTTGAAAATGCCGTTAAACAAGGCGGAGAAAGCGTAAAGGGAGCGGTCCTTGCATCCGATGCATTCTTCCCATTTGACGACTGTGTAAAAGCTGCTTATGAAGCAGGAATAACCGCTATAATTCAGCCCGGCGGTTCGATAAGAGATGAAGATTCTATAAAAGCTTGTAATGAATATGGTATTGCCATGGTATTTACAGGAGTTAGACATTTTAAACATTCATAAAAGGAGAAATTGAAATGAAAGTTTTAGTAGTTGGTTCCGGTGGCAGGGAACACGCATTAGTTTACAAATTAAAGCAAAGTCCATTGGTCACGGAGGTATTCTGTGCACCCGGTAATGCGGGGATAGCGAATATCGCGGAATGCGTAGATATCAAAGTTGACGACATAGACTCTCTTAAAGAGTTTGCCAAGACAAATGAAATAGGTCTTACCGTAATAGGTCCCGAACTTCCATTGGTCATGGGTATTGTGGATGAATTTGAAAAAGAAGGTCTTAAAGTTTTCGGTCCCAATAAGAAGTGCGCGGCTTTTGAAGGAAGCAAAGGGCTTACAAAGAGATTTTTGGAAAAATATAAAATACCTACAGCTAAATATTTGGAAGTCACCACATATGAAGAAGGTGTGAAAAACCTTGAAAACTTCGGTTTTCCTGTGGTTGTCAAAGCTGACGGGTTAGCTGCCGGCAAAGGCGTTATAATCTGCGAAAACAGGGAAATGGCTGTTAATGCTTTAAAAGACATTATGGTCGATAAAGTATTCGGAGATTCCGGAAACAGTGTCGTTATCGAAGAATTTTTAACGGGAACCGAACTTTCCACACTTTGTTTCGTTGACGGCAATAAAATAATCCCTATGGAAAGTGCAAGGGATTATAAGCCTGCCTACGATAATGATGAAGGTCTAAATACCGGTGGTATGGGCAACTATTCTCCAAACAAGATTTTTGACGATAAACTAAATGCAAAAGTCAGGACAAAGATTTTAGACCCTATCATAAAAGGATTTAAAAGCGAAGAACTGGACTATAAAGGTGTGCTTTTCATTGGTCTTATGGTTGAAAACGGAGAACCTAAAGTCCTTGAATTCAATGTTCGTTTCGGCGACCCGGAAACACAAGTCGTAATGTTAAGACTTGAAAGCGACCTTGCGAATATCATGCTCAATACCGCAGACGGTATCCTTGAAGAAGACGATATCGTATGGTCTGATGAATCTTCTGTCTGTGTGGTTATGGTTTCCGGAGGATATCCTGAAAGCTATGAAAACGGAAAAGTAATAAGCGGACTTGATAAAGTAAGCGAAGATGTTATAGTATTCCATGCAGGAACGAAAAGAGAAGGCGAAGATATCGTTACAAACGGAGGCAGAGTCCTTAACATTTGTGCAGTAGGTGAAACCTTGGATGAAGCGAGAGAAAAAGTATATAACGAAGTAAATAAGATTTCTTATGACGGAGCTTATTTCAGAAACGATATTGCAAGATAAAAAAGGTAACTAATGACTAAAACTAAAAAAATAATGATAATATTGCTGGCAGTAGTTTTAACTTTTATGACTGCTGCCTGCAGTTCTGATTTACAGGATTTATATTCTTTTGTAAGCGGGGATGATTACATATCAGAAATAGAAGACGGTTCGACCCTCGTTGAAGATATAGATGTAGGTCAGGGCGACAGCTATTTGATTTCTAATTCCGGTTTTGGGAATATACTAATAGATACCGGAGACAGTGAACACAGAGATATTTTGGTTTCTCATCTTAAAAAGAGAGGGATCAAGAAAATAGATTATGTTATTTTGACTCACCCTCATTCCGACCATATAGGGGGAATGACAGGTGTACTCGATAATTTTAAAGTAGAAAATATTTATATGCCTAAAATGACGCATAATACCGCTACATTTAAAAAGATGATAAATAAAGTAAAAGAGAAAAATCTTTACTTTAAAGAAGCTAAAAGCGGTGTCAAGATAAGTCTCGGTAAGGGAAGCAGTATAAACTTTCTGTCTCCCACAAAGGATATGTCTTTAAAGGATCTTGATAATTCCGATGCGGTATGCATGTTAAAGTCAAACGGAAGGAAAGTTTTGTTTACGGGAGATATATTTAAAGAAACGGAGCTTAAATTGATTCCGAGGATAGGTAAGATAGATATTTTAAAGGTTGCTCATCACGGAAGTCATAAAGCAACCAGCAAAGAATTATTGACATCTTCTAAGCCTGAATATGCAATGATAGGTGTAGGAGAAGACAATAAATATGACCATCCGTCTAAGTCCGCTTTAAACAGACTGGATAAATATAATGTTAAAGTCTACAGAACGGATCTTAACGGAAATATCGGATTTACAATAAACAATGATGGAAGTATTGAAGTAAACACTAGCAGGTAAGTTATGATAAAAGGTATAATAGATAGATTTGAAAACGATAAAGTCGTAATAGAATTTGAAGATTTGAAAATCGGAGTGCTCCCTAAGAATATCTTTAAAAAAGGTATAGAAGAAGGGGATGAAGTGACTCTTGACATAGATACAAAACACACAAAAAATATTGATATTGATGAACTATTCAAATAGTCATATGAGGAGATATTTATGAGCGAATATTACATGAAAATGAAAGAATTGATTTCCAGGCTCAAAGCCGACGGATACAGCATTACGGGAAGGATGATAAAACACTATATCGATATAGGTATCCTTCAAAAACCGGAGTATAAATGCCCCAATCAGGCTTTATATGCAGACTTTCATTATATAAGACTTAAAAGGATTTTATCAAGTAAGAAATCAGGAAAAAGCATTGCCAAAATCAAAGATGAAATATTTAAAGAAAATGACGATTTACTTATTAAAATCAAAAAAGATGATTTAGACAGTTATGATATAAATGAAATCATCAAAAAATTGGGTATAGTCGAAAAAGAAGAAGCGGATCTAATAAAGAGCGAACTTAATGATAATAAGACTTATACAAAAGTCGATATATTGGAAAAGCTTGACAGTGACGGAAGTATACTCGATTTAGCCGTTGATACGGGAGTAATTTCAGATAAAGATACTTACAACAGTTATGAACTTTATATTTTGATTTGCATAAAGAATTTAATAAAAGTAAAAAAACAAAATAAAAATGCAAGCGGACAGCTTATAGAGAGAATAAGCGAGATTTCAAAGCTAAACAGTATTGCTAATGAAATTTCATATTTAATCAACAGTGATAAAGATAACTCTTGGCTTTACACTTATCTTTTAGAGTCAATCGTTTTAAGTAAAGTCGATAAGAAAATCATTAGAAAACCCATAACGGAAGATGATGATTATAAATATAAAAAAGCTTTGGAAGATTTGGAAAGCATGGAATTTGATAAAAACTATGAGGGATAGGAGGTAGATTATGAAGTTTATACATACAGCGGATTTACATCTCGGTTCTTCGTTTCTATCTTCTTCTTTTGATAAAAACACCGCAAAAGAAAGAAGAGAAGATTTATTTAAAGCATTCAATAAATTGATATTAGCCTGCAAAAAAAGAGAAGCGGATATTCTTTTGATTGCAGGTGATTTATTTGAAGATGAGTTGGTCAGAGCCAGCGATGTAAACAGGATAATAGACGGATTTAAAATGATTCCCGAAGTAAAAGTAGTAATAGCGGCGGGAAATCACGATTATATCCATGAAAAATCTTTTTATAAATTACTTTCTTTTCCGAAGAATGTAACTATATTCGATAGCGATACATTGGATAAGATAGAGTTTGAGGAAATAAATACTTGTGTTTACGGGCTTAGTTTCCTAAAAAAACATTATGAAGAAGATATTTTTGAAGTACCTGAACTTGATTTCAGTAAAAACAATATACTTCTCCTTCACTGTGATGCAATAAGTAAGACTAGTGATTATCTTCCTGTTAATAAGAATAAGCTTGCATCTTCGGGATTTGATTACTGTGCTTTGGGTCATATACATAAATCTGTCAAATTATCGAATAATTCTGTATATCCGGGCAGTTTGGAGCCTTTGGACTTTTCCGAAACGGGATATCACGGATATATATTCGGAGAAATAATAGATAAAAAAACCGGTGTTAAGCTAATTAAAAGTAACATCAAGCAGTTTGTAAGTTTCGGTGTAAATATAACGGGTATAGAGTCCCTTGAAGAGGTCATAAACCTAATAAAAACCGAGGCTAAGATAGGATTGGACAAGTTCTTATTTAGAGTGAGCATTGAAGGTACTTTGAGTGACTTGGTTAAAATGGAAGATATAAAAACCAGGTTAAACGAAGAGTTTTATTATATAGAAGTAGTAGACAATACCGCAGTTGATTATAATATAGCTAAGATTTATGCGGAAAATAAGGATAATGTCATCGGTCATTATATAAAAGCATTAAAAGGCAAAGATGACGAAATAGATACGGAAGCATTGTATCTGGGTCTTGATGCACTTCTTAACGAGGGGGCTAAATAGATGAAGATAAAGAAATTAGGTATAAAGAGTTTCGGTAAATTTCAGGATAAGGAAATCGATTTTAAAAACGGACTTAATATAGTTTACGGTAATAACGAAGCCGGTAAATCTACTACACATAAGTTTATTCAAGGTATGTTTTTCGGTTTCTTTAAGCCTTACAGCAAAAATAAACTATACAGTGAAGAGTATAAAAGATATAAACCATGGAACAGTGATTTATATAAAGGAAGCCTTGAATTTACCATAGGTAAAAGCGAGTATAGGATAGAGAGAAACTTCGATAAGAAGAATGAAGATTTTAAACTCTTCGATAATATTACCGGAGAAGAATTAACGGACAAGCTTCCTTATGACGGTTCGACAAAGCAGCATATAATATCTCCTGTTATAAGACTAAACAGTGTTTTATTCAATAATACCATATCAATAGCACAGCTTGGTAATAAGACCGAGAAAGACTTCAAAAAGGAAATCAGCGAAACTCTTGCAAATTACGAAAAGGGCAATGATAATAAGATTTCCGTAAATAAAGCTATCTCGTATCTTGAAAAGCAAAAGGCAGAAATCGGAACGAGAAAACAGTCTAAATCAAACTACGGCAGTGCGGTAATAAAACTTGAAGAATTAAAAAAATCCAAAGAAAAAGCCGTTATTGCAATGGAAGAAAACAAGGATTATTACCTTCAGGTAAAAGCCTTGGAAGAAAAACTCAAGGAACTTAGAAAGAAAAAAAGAAAATTAGTTAAAGACTTAAATGATATAGCAAGGAACAGAGAAAAGCATATTTTCTTCAAATACAAAGCTGTCGAAGATGAAAATAATCAGATAAGAGAAAAAATAGAAGAATTAAAGAAGTATAAAGATATTAATAACGATATTTATACAGATTTTTTGAACCTTTATACGGAAAACAAATCTTTGAACGAACAGCTTGAGGATTTAAAAAACAAGCAAGAATATGTCAATAATACTCTTGCCGACCTTGATGACGAAGCAAAAGAGGTAAATAAAGAAACAAAGGGAAAAGACTATAACAAAATAGTTAATGACATAGATATCCTTAAAGACAGACTTGGTAATATCGAAAGACTTAAAGGTAGATTATCGGAAAAGAAAGATGTTTCCGTTGAAAAAGATTATTCTTCCAAGAGCACTACAAATAAGGTCATCAATATCGTATGTATAGTAAGTGCTGTCATCACGATATTCATGCTTGCGTTCAGCTTTACCATTTCAAAGAGTCTGATGCTTTATTTCTATATTGCTCTGGGTGCTACCGTAGTTCTTGGGATAATGAAGTTAGTCATAATGAGTGTATTTAAAGAGACAAGCAAGAAGTATGATAAATATGATACTTCGCTTATCAGGACTCAAAATATGATTGAACTCAATGAAGTTGAAATCAATAAACTCTTAATGGATTATGAAGAAGAAGATCCATATAAACTCATTGAGATACTTGAGGAGAAGAGTATCATTGCAAAAGAAGCTTCCGTAAATCAAAGCAAGCTTGAAAAATATAAGATGGACCTTGAAGATTTTGAAGGTACAACTAAAATTTTAGAAGAGAAAATAAGCGAAAATATCTATAAGATGAATGAAATACTTGTAAATAATAATATTTCAAGTATAGAAGAATTCAAAGATGCTCTCGAAAAGAGAGAAGAGTATGAAAAATCCATTGAAAGATATGAAAGCAACAATAAGCTTCTGTTAAATATCATAGACGGCAACGATATAGCCGAGCTCGAGAAAAAATTTGCAGGGGAAGAAGTAGACCAGGCTACTTTGGATACCATAAAGTCAAATGACAGTGCATTCCTTACAAACAGTGTAGATGATTTAAATGATGAAATCACCGGAGTGTCTGCGGAGCTTTCAAGGATAAACGGTATATTGGAAGAATCCAATGCATTCAACGAAAATCTTTGTGTAATAAACGAAGATATTTATAAATATGAAAATAAAATCAAAGAGTATGAACATAAACTGCTTGCTTTGGAAACAGCAATAGCAACAATAAATAACATTTCCAAGGAAATCCATACCAGTGTTGCACCCAGTCTCAACGAGACTTTGGGTACTATCATGACCAAGATAACCAAAGGTAAATATTCTACGGTCAAAGTAGACGATAACATGGATGTAATGGTTCTTGATGAACAAAGCGGTCAAATGGTGGACGCTGAAAGTTTAAGCAACGGTACTATAGACCAGATTTATTTGGCTTTAAGATTTAGTATCATAGATAATCTTTTAGCAAGTAATAAAATGCCTATCATTTTGGATGATTGTTTTGTTCAGTATGATGATTACAGGCTTAAAGAAGTCCTCGAATATCTTCACAGCGTATGCGGTGAAAAGCAGATCATCATGTTTACCTGTCATACCAGAGAAGCGAGAGCTCTTAATGAACTTGGGATAGATTATAATAAAATCGTTTTATAAAAGGAGAATTTAATTGAAGAAAGTTGTCATAGGAATGAGCGGCGGAGTAGACAGTACCGTAAGTGCTTATCTATTAAAAAAGCAGGGGTATGACGTCATAGGCTTATTCATGAAAAACTGGGATGAGACGGATGAAAACGGAGAATGTACCGCTGAAGAAGACTACGACGATGCGAGAGCCGTATGTCTGAAGCTCAATATTCCTTGTTACACCGTCAACTTCACAAAAGAATATTGGGATAATGTATTTACTTATTTCCTTGATGAATATAAAAAAGGAAGGACTCCAAACCCCGATGTTTTATGCAATAAAGAAATCAAATTCAAATGTTTCTTGGATTATGCCATAAATGTACTCAATGCGGATTATATAGCTACTGGACATTATGCGAAAGTCGAGCATACAAAAGAAGGTACTCGCCTTTTAAAAGCAAAAGACCAGCATAAAGACCAAACTTATTTTCTGTCTTTACTTAAAGAAGAACAGCTTGAAAGAGTTATTTTCCCCCTTGCGGATGTGGAAAAAGGTGAAGTAAGAGAAATCGCTGAAAGGGAAGGCTTCAGAAATGCCAAGAAAAAGGACTCAACGGGGATATGCTTTATCGGTGAGAGAAACTTCACTCAGTTCCTTCAAACTTATCTTCCAAATCAGCCGGGAGATATGATAGATATGGATACGGGAGAGAAAAAAGGTGAACATATTGGTCTTATGTATTACACTTTGGGACAGCGTAGAGGTCTTGGAGTCGGCGGATGCGGAAGCGGAGAAAGATGGTACGTAGCAGATAAAGACTTAGATAAAAATATTTTATATATAGTTCAGGGAGATAAAAATCCGAAACTTTATAAAAACGGATTTATAGCTACGGATGTAAATATGATTTCAGGTCATTATCCAAGCGATAAGTTCAAATGTGAAATGAGGTTCAGACATCTTCAGCCGCTTAAAAAAGTTACGGTGGAAGTAATAGACGAAAGCACCGCAAGAGTTATTTTCGATGAAGAGCAAAGCGGTGTGACTCCGGGGCAAATAGCTGTCTTTTATGACGGAGATGTATGTCTCGGCGGGGGAACAATAGATAAATTAATCAAATTTTAACATATTTTTTCTATATATTTAATTTTCTTTATGGTAAAATATATGTTGAATGAAAAGAGGTAATCAATTATGAAGAGAATGAAGCAAATACTTAGCATTTTAATTATTACTATATTTTTAGGGACTTTGTTCGGCTGCGGTACCGAACCGTCTGCACACAGCAAAGACTTTTCCGATGCAAAAAATAAATGGACACAGGACAGTATCTATATAGATGCACATGCAAAGAAACCGGTTAAGAATACAAAGACGGATATGGTGCTTGATGATTCATCTATGACTGTTACCGTTACATCTAAAAAAGGTTCCCCTAAGACTACTACATATACCGTAAGCGGGGCGAGTGACGGAAAGTTTACTGCTTCAGGAGATGGTGAAACAATAGAATATACTTTTAATTATGATCCGGGAGCAAACATTTTACATCTTTATAATACGGATTCTAAAGGCAGAGAAGTACATACGGTCTACAGAGAATATTCCGAAGCTCTTCCTTGGGATGACGGAAGTGCCAATAAAACCAATAACAACACTACAAAATAATTTTTGTAGTGTTTCTTATAATAGGAGACAAAAATGTTTAATACTTTAAAAGAAAAATATTTTGATGAAATAAAAAAATTAAGAAGAGACCTTCACAGGATTCCCGAAGAGGGGCTTAAGGAATTTAAGACCAGCAGGTATATAAAAGACTACCTTACCGACCTTGGGCTTGAATACGAAGAGACAGCGGGCACGGGGGTGCTTTGTTATATTGATATGGGAAGTGAAACGACATATGCTTTCAGGACCGATATGGACGGGCTCAGTATAGTAGAAAATAATGATATAGATTTTAAAAGTACTAACCCTGATATGATGCATGCCTGCGGTCACGACGGTCATATGTCTATACTCCTAATCTTCGCGAAATATTTAAGTGAGAATAAAGATAAACTTAAAGATAATATTTTGCTTATATTCCAGCCCGCAGAGGAAGGACCGGGAGGAGCGAAGCTCATTATTAAAGAAGGCGTACTTAAGAAATATAATGTGAAGAATGTATTTGCTCTTCATTTAAGTCCCAATGTTCCAAAAGGCAAATATTCTTCAAAGCCTTACGGTTTTTATGCGGCTTCAACCGAATTTACCGTCTTCATAGACGGGAAGTCTTCTCACGGTGCGGCGCCTCATAACGGCGTCGATGCTATAGTTATTGCCGCACAGTATATAAATGGTATACAAAGCATAGTAAGCAGGAACATAAATCCCATAAGAGAAGGGCTTGTTACCATAGGTACTATTGACGGAGGCGACAGGATAAATATAATCGCCGAACATGTCGAAATGGAAGGAACCATAAGGACCCTTGATAAAGATACGTACAAGATAATCGACAAAAGGATGCATACCTTCGCAGAAGGTTTAAGCGAAGCTTATGATTGTAAGATAACTTATGACTGGAGACCGTTCTACGGGATAACTTATAATGATAAAGAATTATATGAAAAAGTGGTTCCCGCTTTCGGTAATGATTATATCCTCGGTGATGCAATATTGAGTGCGGAAGATTTTTCTTTCTACTCTGAAGAAGTACCTTGCTTTTTCTATGAGCTTGGTATAAGAGAAGAAGATAAGGGATATGTTCATCCTCTTCATAACGCATGCTTTAACTTTGATGAAGAAAGTCTTTTATATGGAGTAATGGGCGATATCAATATATTAAAGACTTTAGGTGCAATTAAATAGTTATTTTAATAAAAAATAAGCTTCCTTACGGGGAGCTTTTTTTGTGGATTAACTGTGGATAACTATCCTCTCATATCATTCCGATTAGTAGTATTAAAAGCTGATTTTTATATGCTAGAATTTAAGAAATAAGAAAAATGTCGAAATACGGAAAATAGATATGAATATCAAAAGACCTGCTTTAATAATATTTCTATATATTTTATATGGACTTTTAATGTCTTATTTTAATGCGGAAAATATCATATTCTTTTCGTTACTCTTGATTTCATTTGTTTTGCTGTTCATTTTATTTAGGGATATTTCTCTTAGGATAATCTTTATTATTTGTATCCTTCTCAGTACTTTTACTTTCTATCATACTTCTTACAGGCTTGATTATATAAGCGAAGTGGATAAATTCACCGATGATAATATAAGCATAACCGCTCAGGTAGTGAGCGCACCTTCTTATAAGGAAAAGACTACTTGGATTTATGTAAAAGACGTAAAGTATGAGTTGAATGGGAAGATACACACTTCAAACGATAAACTGCAAATAGTTATTTATAATGACAACGGAAAATACAAAGTCGGAAGCTATTACAGATTTTACGGAAAAGTAAAACATCCCATTGCCCTTAAAGGTTTCAATTATAATTTATTTCTCAGAACTTTGAATGTGTATAACTACATGAATGTAAACTATAAAAATATCGATTTTGTAAGGGAAGACCACTTTCCCTTTTATTTGGATAAGGCATTTGTTTTAAGGGACAGATACAGAAGTAACTTGGAAAGAAATATGAAAAGCGAAGATAACGTCAATCTCCTAATGGGAATGCTTTTCTCCGAAAAGAATGTAGATGATGAAACTTATGCAAATTTTAAGATAACCGGTCTCAGCCATGTACTTGCGGTCTCCGGACTTCATGTCGGTCTTATTTATGCCGTGATAATTTATTTTCTTTCGATGTTTGATATAAAGAAACGCTACAGAGTATTTATCATTGCTCCGATTTTATTTGTGTATGTAATGCTTGCGGGGATGTCCTTTTCTTCTACCAGAGCCATGATGTTATGTCTGTTTAATGAAGTTTTATCCATGAAACACGAAGAAGACAACGATCCCTTCAACCATACTTTTATAATTGCCTCTATACTTCTTTTAATAAATCCGCTGAGTATTTTCCATGTAAGCTTTCAGCTTTCATTCGCAGCTGTCATGGGAATATTTCTTTTATCTCCGGTGATGAGAAATAAACTTCTCGATGTATTCAATGAAGATAATAATATCGTTAAATATTTTATTGAGCTGTTTTGTATAAGTACTTCTGCGTATTTATTTACTCTTCCGATAATCATAAATACTTTCGGTGCCATGTCTGTGATAAGTATATTATGCAATTTAATAATAGTTCCTTTTATTGCTCCCATTATCGTAATGGGACTGGTTGGCGGTATTTCCGGAAGATATGTGTTTGGATATATAGTGTTAAATCTTTTGGATTTGATATTGACCTTTATCAGAAGAGTGATTAAATTGCTGGCTTCCATACCCTTTGCTTCGGTAAAGGTCGGGCATTTGAATATTATTATTTTATTTTTATATTATATTTTGCTTCTTATACTCGCGGGATATATAACTATTCCAAAAAAGAAAAAAAGTAAATTTTAATTATTATATTTTTATGATACAATGTCCATATGGGAGACGGCTATGGATTACATTAAATTAAACGATAATATAAAGAAGAAGAATTTTAAAAATATATATCTATTCAACGTAGGGGAAAATTACATTGCGAAGATGATGCTGGACAGCCTCAAAAGTGCTCTTATATTAAAGGACTATGAAGATTTCAATTACTCTGTATTCGACGGTAAAAAACTTGATATAAATAAAATATCTGAGCTTATGGAAACTCTGCCTATGCTCGATGAACATAGGCTTATACTTATAAAAAGCGAATACGCAAAAAATAAAGATTTCAGCAAGAAGCTTAACGAAATCATCAAAGATATACCTCCTTCAACAGTAATTATCATTTGGTCGGAGGGTAACTTTGATAAAAGGACGGCTCTTTTTAAAACAATAAAAAAAGAGGGGGATATCGTTGATTTTGAAAAGTTCAAGGAATTTAAGCTTGAAAACTGGATAAGGAATAAGGTAAAAAACAAAAATCTCATTTTATCAAAAGACGCAATAGGCTATTTTATAGAAGCCAGCGGATATTTGCTTGACGGCAGTGAGGTCGACCTTGGATACTTCGTAAGTGAAATAGATAAGCTTTCCAGTTTAGGAAAAAGAGAAATCGATTTAGAAGACGTAAAGAAAATAATAAGTGTCAATATAAAGGACGAGATATTCAAGCTTACCGATGCTCTCAGGG
The DNA here is from genome assembly GCF_938029165.1 of uncultured Anaerofustis sp. Lineage (NCBI taxonomy): Bacteria > Bacillati > Bacillota > Clostridia > Eubacteriales > Eubacteriaceae > Anaerofustis > uncultured Anaerofustis sp. The sequence continues at coordinate 101,609 of NZ_CALHFB010000050.1, read as the reverse complement.
ATAAAAATACCGACTACGCTTTTAGACTTCTCAGTAATTTGGAATACAACAATGTAAATTTCATGCAGATATTGGCTGTTGTAATAAGAAATCTCGAAAATATGTATTTGTGCAAGGAATACATGAAAAAGAAAAAGAGTGAAAAAGATATAGTAAATGATTATTCTCTGCATCCTTATGCGGTTAAAATGGCGAATATTTCCGCAAAGAAATATTCCGATAAGGAGATACATGAAGCCTTGAATTTATGTCTTGATTTGGATTATAAAATCAAGATAGGCGAAATGAGGAACAGGGAAGCGGGAATAATACTAATAGAAAAAATTTCAAACAGGTAGGAGGTAACAATGTATAAAGTATCACTGCATAATCACACGACTTTGAGCGACGGGAAAACCGATATGGAAGAAATGGTATTGGCTGCAATTAAGAGAGGATTTACTCACTTTGGTATAACGGACCATGTTTGCACTTATAAATATGAAGACCACTCTTTAAAACCGGATAAATACGACGAATATGTCGATAAAGTTCATGAGCTTAGAGATAAATATAAAGATAAAATAGAGCTGTTCGCGGGTATAGAAAGCGAAAGATATGCAAATAAGGGGTATCTTGTAAGCGACTTAAGTAATATAAGACCGAGACTTGATTATATAGTAGGTTCCGTACATGTTACATATCCGGGCGAGATAATGGAGCCTGTGGATGAACTTTGTTCTAAATTCAGGAAGTCTTTGGAAAGAAGTTACGATAATGACGCAAGAAAATTTGTGACGGATTATTTTGAAAATTATTATAATAACTTGGCTGAACTGAAACCGGAGGTTGCGGGACATATAGATTTGATAAAGAAAAACAACATAGACGGGATTTTCTTTGACGAAACCGCATGTTGGTATAAGGATTTGGTTTCGGATGTGCTTGATAAAATAAAGGAAATAGGCAGCGTGCTGGAGCTTAATACCGGTGGAGGTTATAAACATGGTGTTAGAAGTCTTTATCCCTCTGATGTAATAATAAAAATGGCAAAGGATAAAGGTATCAAATTCACCATGTCAAGCGACGCTCATAATATAGAAATGCTTGATGTTTTGTATGATCTCGGTGTCAACAGATTAAAGGCAGCGGGTATAAATAAGCTATATACTTATTCCAATAAGGAAAAGGGATTTATCTCATTTGATATTTAAAGGATATATTTTTATATCCTTTTTTATTTTTATGCAATAAAATTATCTTTTTAATTGTTATATTAGTGAAAGTTTTGAAGCCAAATTGATTTTATAGAAAAATATTGTTATACTTTGTAAAAATATAAAATGAGGATAAATTATGTTACTTTTTGCTGAAATCTTTGGAGGGGAAGATAGCGTAAATACTAATAAGGAAATACCTATAGACGATAATACGATAATCGAAATAGGTATGAGTTCCAAAGAAGCTTTTGAAAAGCTTTATTATGCGACCGATAAAGTTTTATATGCTTATATACTATCATTTTTGAAAAATCATGAAGATACTATGGACGTACTTCATGATACATATATAAAAATAAGATCGGCGGCACATCTTTATAAACCCATGAATAAACCCATGGCTTGGGTATTCACTATTGCGAGGAACCTTGCAAAGACTAAAATAACCCAAAACAAAAGAAATTTATATCGTGATAATACCGATATAGAGAATGATTTGAGCTTTTCTTATGTGACGGACGCAGAGGATAGAATGGTGCTTATTACCGTACTCAAAGAGCTGACGGAGGAAGAAAGAAGTATAATCCTGCTTCATGCGGTTTCTGGTCTTAAGCATAAAGAAATAGCGGAGGATTTAAAACTGCCGCTGTCAACGGTTTTGTCAAAGTATAACAGGGGACTGAAAAAACTTAAAAATAAACTTGAAAAGAAAGGAGTAAGATATGAATAAATATGAAGAAAAACTAAAGAATGCCATATATCAAGCTCCTTTACCGGAGCCGGACAAACTTTACGAAGAGGCTATCATAAAAATGGAAGAAGATGATGAAATAACGTCTGATAAGAAGAAATGTGATTTTAAGAAGTTTTTTGCTCCCGCAATCAGTGCCGTTACATGTTGCCTTATGATTTTTGCATTTTGGTATTCTCAAAACCTTATGCCTTATAATTCTATAGATATCGATGTTAATCCAAGTTTGGAAATAGTGACAAATAAGAAAAATAAAGTAATAGATATAAAAGCTTATAATAAGGGTGCTTACGAAGTAGTTGATGGAATAGATTATAAAAATAGAGATATTGATTTTGTAATAAAAAGAATACTTGACAATATGTTAAAAGAAGGTTACTTGATAGAAGGATATGATTTACTGATGCTTTCAACAAACGATAAGAATAAAGACTTATCAAAAAAAATATTAGATGATTTGGACAGTTATATAAAAGATTATTTATCGGCATTTAATGTTTCCTCCGTTGTATTAAAACAATATTATGATGACAGCAGTCATAAGAATATTGATATAAAGGGATGCTCATTGGGTAAATATAATCTAATTGAAGAAATTATCAGCTTAAATCCTTCATTAAATGAAGAAGAGCTTAAATTGTATTCCGTAAGAAAACTTGTAAGCATATATTATGAGCTTAGCAATAACGATGAAAAAAATCATTTGCATGCAAGTAATAAGGAAGATGTCATAAAGGCATGCGGACACTCCAATACAAAAAAAGAAATACATGACAAAGGACACGAGAAGAAAAAGGAACATAAAAAAGAAAGAGAAAAAAATCATCATTAAAAATAAAATTTTATGCAATAAATACTCTATGTGATTAGTTATATTAATATAACAATAAAAAGGAGATTTATATATGAAAAAGAAAAATTTAATTATTTGGGGAGTATCGTTGTGTTTTGTATTCGGAGTATTTTTGTTCAGTAATTATTCTGTGACAAATGCTGCGAGTGTTTCCGTTTCACAAAAAGTAAAAACCGTAAATTGTACTAATGAAGAGTGTTTAAAAAACGATGAACATAAGAGTATCAATCATACAAAAGTTTGTGATAAGTCGAATTGTATAAATAAAAATTGTGATGGAAAAAATCATGTGTACAAACATAAAAAAAGAAGCGAAAATCATAAAGCATATGTAAATAATAATCATGGTTTAGGTAATTATCATAACAATAAATCACATAACAGTGGCGGACATCATCATTAATAGAATAATACAAATAAAAGCCCACAAGTATGTGAGCTTTTATTTGTTTATTTTTTTGTTTTTAGTTCTTCCCAGAATATAATCTGCCGAAACATTATAAAAGTCAGCAAGAGTTATAAGATGCCTAAGAGGCAGTTCATTTATGCCAAGTTCGTATCTTGAATATACTTGCTGAGTCGTCTTTATAATAGCCGCTACTTCGCCTTGCTTAAGGAAGTTATCTTCCCTCAGCTCTCTTAGGATTTCTGCATATTTTTCCATATACACCCCTCCAATAGAAATTATTATAATCAAGGTATGTTTTAATAATTGACTATACATCTTATGTGGTGTATAATGATTATTAAAAATATGTAAGGGGTAAAAATCGGTGATTTGTAAAGAAAATAAAAACTCGGATATTGAAATTTTAGAAAAGACGACTTCATATAAAAATCACGATAATAGCTGCTTTTATATAAAAGGAACTTTATATAATAAAAGTAATCAAAATTTCGGTTACGTTCAAATTACTTTTGATTGCTATGACGAAAAAGGAAATTATATCGATTCAGCCATAGATGTAATAACAAATCTTATTTCCGGTAATAAGTGCGGGTTTAGTGCAGTATGTTCAAAAAATATTGAAATGATATACACTTATAAATTAAAAGAAATATATTACAATTAGTATAAGCCGTTTATTTTAATTTAAACATAAAAAAGTCCTATAATATAGTTTATAGGACTTTTTATTATTCTTTTATTACCATAAGAGAAATGAGGACGTTTTCTTCTTTTTTCTCTTTTCCGATTTTCATCTTTGTAAGATAAGTCTTACTTCTCATTTCATTTACTTCAAAATATTCGTTAACCACCGACAATACATCTTTTTTTACCATTTCCAGCTTATCGTTTGAAATATTGGTCCTTTCTTTCATAAGTATGTTTTGAAGTCTTTCTTTTGCGACATCTTTGCTTTTGGTTTCATCTGTTTTATCTTTTAAAAAATCAAACATATCTCCTCCTAAAATCCAAGACTGTGAACGAGTCTTCTGACAAGATTTTCTTTCTTTACTATTTCCGTTATAGGTATCTCTTCTCCCGTTATCCTTCTTGCTATATCCATGTAAGCCTGTCCGGTTATAAGGTCATTTTTTCCAGCCACCGGTTCGCCTCTGTTGGAAGATATAACTATTTCTTTTTCATCGGGAACTATACCTATAAGCTCTATACCCAAAATATCCAGTATATCGTTTGTATCCATCATCTGACCTTTTTTCATCATATCTTCTTTGGCTCTGTTTATGATAAGTTTTGTATTTTCGATTTCATTTACATCCAGTAAAGATATAATCCTGTCTGCATCCCTTACCGCCGAAACTTCCGGAGTAGTAACGACTATAGCTTCTTCCGCTCCTGCAATGGCGTTTTGAAATCCCTGTTCTATTCCCGCAGGAGAATCGACTATTATGTAATCAAAAGTATTTTCGAGTTCTTTGCAAACTTTTTTCATCTGCGATGGGCGCACCGCACTTTTATCTTTGGTCTGAGAGGCTGGGAGCAGATATAAACCGTCGTATCGTTTGTCTCTTATCAAAGCTTGCTTTAGTCTGCATCTCTTTTCGACAATATCGACTATCGTATAAACGATCCTATTCTCAAGCCCTAATACTACATCTAAATTTCTAAGCCCTATATCAGCGTCGATAACAACTGTCTTTTTTCCTAATTTGCTGAGTGCCACTCCTATATTAGCGGTAGAGGTTGTCTTACCGACGCCGCCTTTACCCGATGTAACTACTAAAGTCTTTCCCATTTTCGCTTTCTTCCTCTTTTCTCTTTTCACTGTTTTTAGTAAATAATAGCAAGATAATGTAAAATTTTTTGTCTTTATTTGTTAACTAACATAAAATTTGAAATTAATTTTATTTATGTTAGAATATATTTAAAATTATAAGAGTATTTTGAAGGAAGTGTACATAATGAAAAAAGTTAAAATAACGGTACTTAAGACGACTTTAGATGAAGAACTTGCGAAAGAGTATGGGGCAGAGGGGCTTGATAAATGTCCTATGATGAGAGAAGGTCAGGTTTTTTATGCTGATTATGCGAAACCTGAAGGATTTTGTGATGAAGCTTGGAAGGCGATTTATCAGTATGTGTTTGCTCTAGCTCATAACTATGGAGATGAACTGTTTTATTACGGAGACTGGATAAGAAAACCGGGGGTCGCGATATGCAGCTGCAATGACGGGCTCAGACCTGTGATATTTAAACTTGAAGCAACAAAAGAAGATGCTGAAATCAATTATACTCCCGTTCGTTAATTTTGATTATCGTAGAAAGGAATAGAATATGAAACTAAATACACTCGGATGCTACGGACCCATTTCAGGCAGTGACGGTCCTACAAGTTCGTATTTAATGGAAGTAAATGATAAAAAAATATTGATGGATATGGGAGCGGGTTCTCTCATAAATCTTCAAAAAATATGTAAGATGGAAGATATAGATATGGTAATATTATCTCATCTTCATGCAGACCATATAAATGATTTGTTTATACTTAGATATTATTTGAAACTTATAGATAAAAAGATACCTCTTTATGCTCCGAATAGTCCAATCAGTGAATTTGACAGATTTAAAGATGAGGAATGTTTTGATGTCAAAGTATTAGAGGATAATATGGAAGTGAAGTTAGATGATATCAAGATATCATTTTTAAGTACCGAACATCCCGTATCTGCTTTTATGACAAAGATTGAATATAATAACAAAACATTCGTTTACAGCGGGGATAGCATAGTAAATGATAATTTAAAGACATTTATAAAAGGTGTTGATTTCGCACTTTTGGACGGTGCATTCATAAGCAGTCAGAAATTAAATAGGAATACTCATATGAGTTCCTATGAGGCAGCAAAAACAGCTGTAGACATGAATGTTAAAAAGTTAATGATCACTCACCTTGCACCGTTTATAGACATAAAAGAATATCTTTTTGATGCAAAAAAAGGTTCTGATGAGGAAATATTGCTTGCAGTACCGATGTTAAAAGTTAAAATTTAATTTGTATCATAAAAAAATCAAGTGTTTTATTGCTTGGTATTTTTTATTTCGGGGCACTACGCCTGCTAAAGCAGATTTCGCGCCCCTTACTTTTCTTCATATATTCATTTAATCAAACACATAAAAACCATTTAAAAGACTTATAAAAATCATTATATAATGATAACCATATAAATTACTTTAAATATGGCAAAAGTGTTATAAAATACTTGCATAAATAGTCTTTTCCCTCTATAATAAAGAAAGATTAAAAATCAATAAGTAGTGTTAAGATAGAGGCGCGGATTTTATCAGTAAATCATTTGATGCAGGTAAATGCAGGTAAGAATGGTTGAAAGGAAAATCTGCCGAGGAAGTTTATATTTTACCGTTTAGATTTCCGGGCTTAATGTTAAGAGCATTGAGACTGTCATCGCTTAGATGGAGTGCTATTCACAAATACTAATTTTTTTGTGTATTAGAGTCGCTTTGTCGGCTTTTATTTTTTATAACACTATAAAAAATACACTTAGGAGGAATAATATGGGAAAATACAATGTAGCGATTGCGGGTGCAACCGGTGTTGTAGGACAAAAAATGATTGAAGTTTTAGAGGAGAGTAATATAGCCGTAGATAATTTTTACCCTATGGCGTCAAGCCGCTCTGCCGGTAAAAAAGTTGAATTCAGAGGTAAGGAATATACAGTCGAAGAATTGAATGAACATTCTTTTGATAAAGATATAGATTTTGCACTTTTTTCTGCAGGAGGAGGAACGAGTAAAAAATTTGCTCCAATAGCCGCAAAGAACAATGTTGTGGTTATAGATAATTCATCTCAGTGGAGAATGGATGAGGAAGTACCTTTGGTAGTTCCCGAAGTAAATCCGAAGGATGCGCTTAAGACTAAAGGTATCATAGCAAATCCTAACTGTTCTACTATTCAGGCGATGGTTGTTTTAAAACCTCTTCATGATGCATATAAAATTAAAAGAGTAATCTATTCTACATATCAGGCTGTTGCAGGCTCAGGTATCAAAGGTATAAAGGATTTGGAAGAAGGTGTAAAAGGCGGTAAAAACGAATTTTACCCTGTACAAATAGCATATAACTGTCTTCCTCATATAGATGATTTTACCGATAACGGATATACAAAAGAAGAACTTAAAATGGTAAATGAAACTCATAAGATACTTGGAGATTATGACATCAAAGTTACAGCTACTACGGTAAGAGTTCCAGTATTTGTAGGACACAGCGAAAGCATAAACCTTGAATTTGAAAAACCGTTTGATGTAGATGAAGCCAGAGAACTTCTTAAAAATGCTCCCGGAGTAATTGTAAAAGACGATATTTCTGTTTCCGAATATCCTACGGTTTTGGACGCTGCGGGTAATGATGAAGTATATGTAGGCAGAATTAGAAGAGACTTCTCTGTGGAAAGCGGTATGAACCTATGGTGTGTAGGTGATAATATCAGAAAAGGTGCGGCTTCAAACACTGTACAGATTGCCGAGTATTTGATTAAAGAAAATTTCTTCGGAAAGGAAAACTAATATGTCAATTCTTAAAGGTGTTGCTACGGCGTTAGTTACGCCGTTTGATGAAAATAATAAGGTCGATTTAAATGTTCTCGAAACACTTATCAACGACCAGATAGAAAGCGGGATAAACGGTCTCGTTATATGCGGTACCACAGGAGAATCTCCTACTGTTACCGATAAAGAGAAAGATGAAATATTCAGAGTAAGTAACGAAGTCATAGCTGGAAGAGTTCCTTTTATTGCAGGAACGGGAACAAACAATACACAACATGTACTGGAGCTTACGGAACTTGCCGCAAAAAGAGGTGCGGATTCTGTTTTAATAAATAACCCTTACTACAATAAATCAAGCGATGAAGGTATTTATAAAAGCTATGAATATATAAGTGACAGAATAGATGTACCTATTATCGTTTACAATGTACCTTCAAGGACAGGGAAAAATATTTCCGCTTCTCTTGCAATAGAGCTTACTAAGATAAAAAATGTAAAAGCTTTTAAAGAAGCAAGCGGAGATTTATCTCAGGTAGCAAGGATTATGAAAGATATCCCTGATGATGTTGAACTCTACTCCGGAAATGACGACCAAATCATGCCTGTACTTTCTTTGGGCGGAGACGGCGTTATTTCAACTTGTTCAAATATAATCCCTAAAACTTGTGTTGAGCTTACAGACGCATTTTTCAGCGGAGATATCAAGACTGCAATTAAAAAACAGCTTGATATTTTACCTATGTGCGATGCACTGTTCTGTGAATGTAATCCTATCCCCGTTAAGACAGCTATGAAAATAATGGGGCTTAAAACAGGTGATATGAGACTTCCGCTTGTTGAACTGACAGGAGATAAAAGAGAGTTTCTAGAAAAGACTTTAAAAGAATATTCTTTGATTTAAAGAGGATAAATAAATGATAAAAGTAATGATCAGCGGCTTTAACGGAGCCATGGGACAAAACGTTAAGAATATCGTCGAAGGATATGAGGATATGAAGATAGTCTGCGGATTTGATAAGCAATCAAAGGGAAACGAAGGTTATCCTATTTATTCTTCATTCGATGATATAAAAGAAGAGATAGATGTGGTTATTGATTTTTCACACTTTAGCTTGGTAGATGATTTGATAGACTACTGTGTAAAAACAAATACTGCGCTTGTATGTGCTACTACGGGACTTGAAGATACTACAAATGCACATCTTGAAGAAGCAAGTAAGAGTATTCCTATATTTAAGACGGGGAATTTCTCTTACGGTATAAGTGTAGTTAGCAAGATGCTTGAGCTGGGTGCGAAGATGTTATGTGAAGATTTCGATACGGAAATCATCGAAAAACATCACAACAGAAAAGTTGACGCTCCAAGCGGGACCGCATATATGCTTGCCGACGTTATAAAAGAAAATGCGGATAAGAACCTTGAATATAAATTTTCAAGATATGGTAAAGATGTAAAAAGAGAAAAAAGTGACCTTACAATCCACGCTGTCAGAGGCGGGACTATAGTAGGTGAACACGAAGTCATTTTCGCGGGAGAAGATGAAATCATAGAAGTAAAACATACTGCTTTATCAAGAAAGGTATTTGCCGTGGGTGCAGTAAAGGCAGGCAGATACATTTACGATAAAGGCAGAGGATACTTTGAAATGAATGATATAGTATAAGGAGAAAAGAATGGATAACAGCAAATTAAAAGAACAATTCGATTTAACAAACCCATATGAAATTGCCAAATATATTAAGGCGGCGGAAAAAAGTACGCCTATAAAATTATATGTTAAAGGTGATTTGGTGGAAAATTTACTTGCGGGACTTGAATATTATGGAAACAACGGTTCTTATATAGTATTCGGAGAAAAAGAAGAAGTATTTGATTTCGTTGAATGTAACAAAGACAGGATCGAAAGCTACAGAATGGAATATGACAGAAGAAATTCTGCGATACCTATGATGGATACAAATGACGTTGACGCAAGGATAGAACCCGGTGCAAACATCAGAGAAGGTGTTCAAATCGGTAAGAACGCTGTGATAATGATGGGTGCAACAATAAATATCGGTGCAGTCATAGGCGAAGAGTCTATGATAGACATGAACGCTGTTTTGGGTGCCAGAGCTACCGTGGGCAAAAGAAGTCACATCGGTGCGGGTTCTGTTTTGGCGGGCGTGCTTGAACCTCCTTCAGCGACTCCTGTCATCGTAGGGGATGACTGTATGATAGGCGGAAACGTAGTAGTACTCGAAGGTGTTCAGATAGGTAACGGCAGTGTAGTTGCCGCAGGAAGCGTTGTAACAGAAAACGTTCCGGAAGGTGTTGTGGTTGCGGGAGCGCCTGCAAAAATCGTTAAAAACAAAGACGATAAAACAGAGGAAAAGACTGAACTTCTTGATGATCTTAGGGGATAACACATTAGGGGCTTTGCCCCTAAAACCCCATAAATATTTTTCCAAAGCCAAAAATATTTAATAAAAGGCTTCCACTGCGTGGAGCTTATAACGCGATTAGATTTTCTAAAAATTTCTACCCGAAATTTTTAAAATAATCGCTACCCCAACCCAATGATTGGGGAGGGAGCAATATGAAAAGTACATTAAAGAGAACCAACCAAAGGTTTTCTTTTTTTATTGTAGTGATTTATAAGTATAGGTGGAAATTTACTTTTTTCGTTTATAAATTTCCCTATTTTGGTAAATAATATTATATAATAATTTATATTAAGGAGAGATTTATGAAAGAGATTTTTACGCCCATCGTTGATATAAGAAGAAAAGTATTTAAAGAAGTGGCAATACTTGCTTATGAAAATAAGGAGCTTGAACTTGAAAAATTAGCTTCAACAATAGTAGAGGATCAAGATAACAAGATAACCAACAAAAAAAGAGAAAAGGCTTTGATTTTGGAAAGAATAAGACTTGCTCTCGGGCTTGATGTAAGCAGTAACGAAAATCCTTTTGATGAAGATAAGGATAGAGAAGATATAAAGGGAGAAAAAAATGTACTTAAATTACCTCTTGTAAATGTAGTTTCCAAGGCTTGTATGCAGTGTGAAGAGAATACTGTTTTTGTCACAAATAACTGCAGAGGCTGTTATGCTCATCCGTGCAGTGAAGTCTGTCCGGTCGATGCAGTTTACTTCGAGAACGGGAAAAGCGTAATAAATAAGGATAAATGCGTGAGGTGCGGAAGATGTGTGGAAGCTTGTCCTTATAATGCCATAGTAAAATACGACAGACCTTGTAAAGCAAGCTGCGGAGTTAACGCATATACCGAGGACGAAGAGGGGAATGCAAAGATAGATTATGAAAAATGCGTTTCCTGCGGACAGTGTATAGTTGCTTGTCCTTTTGGTGTGGTAAGTGATAAATCGGAAATTTATCAAACTATAAAGGCTATTCAAAATAATAATGAAGTGATTGCGGAAATCGCACCTGCATTCGTAGGTCAGTTCGGAAAAGGAGCCAGTCCCGAAAAGATAAAAGAAGCTTTACTGAAACTTGGTTTCAGCGATGTTATCGAAGTTGCCCTCGGCGCCGATATGGGTGCTGTTTTCGAAGCAAAGCATTTCATCGAAAAGGTAAAGACAGGTGAAGAGCCTTTCCTTGCTACTTCATGCTGTCCGTCATGGGCTGTTATGGCAAAGAGGGATTATCCGGACATTGCACCATATGTTTCTCCGGCACTTACACCAATGGTAGCAACCGCAAGGGTAATAAAAGAAAATCATCCAAATTCAAAAATAGTTTTTATAGGACCGTGCTCCGCTAAGAAGCTTGAAGCGAACAGAAGAAGCGTAAAAAGCGATGTTGATTATGTCCTTACATTTGAAGAGGTCGCAGGAATGTTTGAAGCAAAAGGAATAGATGTAGACAGCTTTGAAGGTGAAAGACTTGATGATGCAACGGCTGCAGGAAGAGGCTACGGATATTCCGGAGGTGTTACAAAGGCTATTGTGGGTGCAATAAATAAACTCGATCCAGAACTTGAAGTTATGACAGACAGAGCCGACGGTCTTAAAGGATGTAAGAAGATCCTTACTCTTGCAAAATCAGGTAAAAGAAACGGATATCTTTTGGAAGGTATGGGCTGTCCGGGAGGTTGCGTAGGAGGAATGGGAACACTTATTTCTCAGGCTAAAGGAGAGAAAGAAATAAAAGGATTTGAAAATAAAGCAGATAAAAAAGAAGCTTACGAAAATAAATATGTAAAAGAAATAGATGAGGCAGGTATAGATGATGGAAAGATGTAAAATCGTTTTGGGAGATATCACAAATGAAGAGACCGACGCTATAGTCAATGCCGCTAACACCTCCTTGCTTGGAGGAGGAGGCGTTGACGGCGCCATACATAGAGCCGCAGGGAAAGAACTTCTCGAAGAATGCAGGACCCTTCATGGGTGTAAGACTGGGGAAGCTAAGATAACTAAGGGATATAACTTAAAAGCTAAGTATGTTATCCATACCGTAGGACCGGTATACAGAGGCGGGAGAGATAATGAAGCTTTGCTTCTTAAAAATGCTTATAAAAATTCCCTTAAAGTTGCCAAAGAAAATGGGGTTAAGACCATCGCTTTTCCTTCTATAAGCACAGGGGTATATTCTTATCCTTTGAATGAAGCAAGTGAGATCGCCGTAAATACGATACTGGATTTTTTAAGTAAAGATGATACAATAGAAGAAGTAAAGATAGTTTGTTTTGATAAAAGGACTTATGATTATTATGTAAAATCATTAGAGAAATTCGGAGATAAAATATGATAAATATATTGTTTGTAGGATTAGGCGGTTTTATAGGGGCTTCACTCAGGTATTTGGCAGGGAATATTTTTTCTTTCACTTCTGACTTTCCCTTTGTGACATTGATGATAAATCTGGTCGGTGCTTTCTTGATAGGATTTATTTCTTCAGTTGCGGGAAGCAGCGGATACATAAGCAAAGATTTGCAGCTATTTTTACAAACCGGGATTTGCGGAGGATTTACTACTTTTTCGACATTCTCTTTGGAGACGGTAAATTTGATTGAATGCGGAAGATTAGTATTTGCGGGATTATATGTTTTATCAAGTGTAATCCTTTGTATAATAGGTGTCTTAATCGGAAAATACGTTGCGGGTTTGATTGTAAATTAAAAGCAGACTAAAATAGTCTGCTTTTTTGTTTTTATTCTTCATCTTTTTGATATTCCAAAATATCCCCCGGCTGACAACCCAGGACTTCACATATTGAATTTAGTGTAGAAAATCTTATTGCGCTTATTTTTCCTCTTTTTATATTTGATAGATTTACATTTGATATACCTACCTTATCGGCAAGTTCACCAAGGGATATTTTCCTGTCCGCCATTACTCTGTCCAATCTTAATATAATTGCCATATTTACTCCTATAACGTTTCGTCTGCGTCTTTTTGAAGCACGGCTCCGTATGCAAATATTTCGGATAAGCAGTAAAATACTATTACGACCAAAATCATCGAAAAGTTAAAATTTATCGTTGCTGTCGTTCTAAATAATGTTGCTATGGAAATGGATAATACGGGAGGGACTATCACCAATATCTTCATTATGTTCGCTATTTTTTTTATGATATTGATATTTTTTATATCAAAAGGTGTATGACTGTTTTCTATGCTCTCAAATAGAATTAGAGTACTGTCCATTAGTATATATAAAATAATTCCGGAGATCAATGCGTTTATAAATTCCAATACTGCGTAAGGAACATTCAGTGTCCCGTTTATGATGTAATCTTCTAATAAAATATTTGATACGGAAGTCCAGATCCCTTCGGTTTGTCCTATCGACAATAATGTAACTCCTATTGCCATAGCTATAAGTATCATTGCTATGATTAAACATACTTTTGTTATTTTGCAAAATATACAAATAACCTTGCTTAAACTGTTTATTTTCTCTTTTTGTTCGTTCATTTTATTTCTCCTTAAATTTATCTTGATTTAAAGATATCATCTTTTAACTTGTTTGTCAATAAATATTTAATGATAAACGATAAATATTTTATATTTCACATAAAATACTATAGTAAAATTTAAATTTATTTTGTTAAACTTATGTGTTAATATAACTGAGAGGTAATAAAATGAAACGTATCCCGAACATAATAACCGCATCAAGAATAATTTTTACAATGTTATTATTTTTTATATCCAATAATGATATTTTATTTATTTGTCTATATCTTTTATGCGGTTTAAGTGATTTGCTTGACGGATATATTGCCGGAAAGTATCATTTTGAAAGTAGTTTCGGAGCTATGTTTGATAGCTTTGCGGATTTTATTTTTGATATACTTATTCTTAAATTACTCTTTAAACTTATAGGTATTAAAATAATATATTTTATTTTAATAATTTTATTTATTAAGCTGATTACCTTTTTTGTAGGATACAAAAAATATAAAAAGCTTGCTTTTTTACATACGTGGTTAAATAAAGTATCCGGGATATTGCTCTTCATATTTCCCGTAATATATCTGAAATATAAATCCGATATTATTATTTATATTTTGTTTGTTTTTGCTTTTATATCCGCACTCGAAGAGCTTATTATAACTTTAAAATCCAAAGAACTCGATTTGGATATCAAGTGTATTTTTAAAATAAAATGAATTATTTGTCTCTTGGGATATACTTCCTTAAAAATTATAATATGATTAAAAAAGTTTTAATTTTACAAAAAAGATGTTATTATACAATATATTTAAAAACAATTTTATTTTATAAGGAGTAATTTATGAAAAAAATAATTGGATTGATTATGTCATTGATGATTTTAACCATTCCTCTGTCAAATGTTTTGGCAATAAATGCGGGACAGGAAATGGTAGCTATAGGTTCAAACTTGAGTGATGATCAAAGAAAGACAGTTTATGATTATTTCGGTAAAGAAGAAGGCGATGTCAATGAAGTTGACATTACGATAGATGATGAAAAGAAATATCTTGAAAACGTCGATCCTTCAAGGATAGGAAGTAAGAGTTTATCTTCTATATACATCTTAACAAGAGATAAAGGTGAAGGGCTTGATATTGAACTGCATAATATCGACTGGCTTACAAAAGATATTTATGAAAATGCTTTGACTACTGTAGGTATAACCGATGCTAAAATAGTTATAGCTTCACCTATAAATGTTTCGGGCACGGCGGCTCTTACGGGCGTATATAAAGCTTATGAACAGATGAGCGGTGAAACGGTTCCCGAAGAAACAAAAGAGGCTGCGACGGAAGAACTTGTCACAACAGGTGAATTATCCGATGATATAGGAAGCGAAGACGCTTCAAATCTCGTTAATGAATTAAAATTATCAATGGATGATATAAAGGATGCGGATGACAGTACTGTTAAAGAGAAAATTAACGAAATAGCTAATGAAAAAGATATTACATTGACAGATGAACAAGTTGAACAATTATTGAAGCTTGCAAGAAATCTTGAAAATGTAGATTTAAGCAGTGTTTCGGAACAATTACAAAATATATCCGATAAGTTTAATGATTCGGGACTTTGGGATAAGATAGTTAATTTTGTAAAAGATTTGTTTTAAGCTGGAATATTAAAATAGTAAAAACCTGTACAATATGTTGTACAGGTTTTATTTTGAATTCTAACGGTGTTTTTTAGCATAGATAAATCATTTAAGATTTTTATATTTGGGGTCTTATTTGATATTGTATGACATTTAGTATAAATGTATTGAATTATTATTTAAAATTATATTTGATAGAGAACCTTAATGATTAATCGATTTTGCATATATTTCAAAAAGCATAAATATTAAAAAACACCCTGAGGGTGTCTTTTTAATATTGTTCCGTTTTATAACAGATTTTATTTTTAATAAGTATCTTTGCTATAGGTACGCCTATAACTATAGCTACCATATCCGAAATGAATTCTCCGGGCATTGAAGCCATCGGTGCAATCCAGTTTCCGTAAATCAGTGCTTCCGCAAGGTAATATCCGCCCATACCTATTATGGTGTATATGACCATAGCAAGGATAACTCCGGAAATTCCTTTTTTAAGAAGAAGCTTTGATACTACGATACCTTGAATGAGCCTTATCACGAATGTAAAAGGTGCCCATACCGCATAAGGTGATAACATATCAAACAGTCCCATACCTATTGCTCCTGCCAAACCTGCTTCCACAGGCATAAGCAAGAATGTTGCTATTACCAGTACTGCTCCTCCGAGATGGATAAGTCCGCCGTCCGTAAATGATATAGGAAGTCTAATATTTATGTATGTCGCTATAAATATTAAAGCAGCCATAACTCCCGTCAATACCACATTTAAAGTTTTTTTGTTTGCCATAATTTCCTCCTGTCAAATCACTTTTTGTTATTATAGCCCCAATTTTTTTATAATTCAAGGTCAAATTCAGTATATATGTGCATTTTTATGCAAAAGGTGACACATTTTTTACTTTGTATTTTTTATAGTTATATTGTAATATTTAGGAGGTAAATGAAATGAAACTAATTAAAATGGAACGAATAGGAACTATACTCATTGTGTTGTTTACTTTAATACTCTCAAACTTATATTTATCTACGGATATGGGGCTGTTCAGAGTGGTGGGAGCAAATAATGCCAGCGTTATGGAACAGATGAAAGTGATTTATTTTTCTTTGATATTTTTTATAATAATAGAAATGTTATTTAAGGTCCAGTACAATGACAATTTCTTTTATGCAAAAGCGATAAGTTCTTACATATTAGTATTTAGCGTACCTATGCTTTTTTATACTTTTAAAAATATGTTCGGTGTTATGAACATGTTTATGTATATACTATTGATATTTTTGTCTGCTTTATTATGCCAAAGCTTTAGCTGCAAGATACTTCTCGACGAACAGATCGGGACTTTGAAAGGAAAACTTATCAGTATTTTAAGTATACTTCTATTAGGTATCATTTTGGTGTACTTTTCTTACAATCCCCTTTCTACGCCTATATTTATGGCTGGTTAAATTTTTATTAATATAGTTAATGTAATTGCAATAAATAAAAATAATGTTATAATTGTATTATTAATGATGAGTATGAAATTTTACTATTCGGAGGTAAATTTATGAGTAAGAATATAGAAGAAAATATCGGCATCAAAGAGACTTTGGAAAAAGGTGATGAACTTAATATAAGCGAGAACGTCATTACTTCCATCGTCGGTCTGGTAACTGCCGAAATAGATGGTATAAGCGGATTTTACGGAGGTCTAGATATAGGTGAGCTGTTTGGTAAAAAGAACGTGGGAAAAGGCGTGAAGACGATTATAAGCGGAAAGAAACTTATAATCGACGTTTCTCTTATAATCAAGTACGGAGCAATCATTCCCGAGCTTACAAAGGAAGTAAAGAAAAAGGTAAAACAGGCAATAGAATCCATGACAGGATATAATGTGATACAAGTAAATGTTTATGTTGAAGGGCTTGAATGTTAATAACATTTAAAGGAGGATACTTTGAAACGAGACGTAGCAAGAGATTTAGTATATAAGATAATTTTTCAAATGAACTTTCACGACGATTTTACTGAAAGATATGAACAAATGATTTTGGATAACGGAATAAAAGGTACTCAGGGTGAGTATGCCAAGAAAACAGTCAAAGGTATTTTAGATAACCTTGAAGAAATCGATAATACCATAAAGGATAATTTAAAAGGATGGAAATTTGAAAGATTATCTACTCATGTAATAGCGGTACTTAGACTTGGTGTATTTGAAATAATGTATAATGAAGATATTCCTCCGTTAGTGGGACTGAATGAGGCTGTAAGCCTTGCTCATACATATTCTGATGAAAAGGAAGCTATATTCGTAAACGGATTATTAAATAGCGTTTATAAGAAAGTTATTTAATGAAAATGTATTGACAATACCGTTAGTAAATGATAACATGGTATTCAATACTAGATGATATGGTTTTAAATATAGGTGTTTAAATGATAGATAATGTAATTTTAACCGTCAGAGATGTTAACAAATATATAAAAACACTGCTTGATTACGATGAACTTTTATCAAATTTGAGAGTTGAGGGGGAAGTGTCTAATTATAAAAGACATTCGTCCGGTCATTTATACTTTTCAATCAAGGATAACAGCGGAAAAATCAATTGTGTTATGTTTAAATCGGACACATATTCTCTCGCCTTTGAACCAATGGATGGTATGAAGGTAATTATTGAGGGATATGTGTCTGTTTTTGAAAGAAACGGTAATTATCAGCTTTATGTCAAGAGCATGAAAAAAAAGGGGATAGGTAGGTTATATGAAGAATATAACAGGCTTCTTGAAGAGCTTAAGGCTCAGGGGTATTTTGATAGTGACAAGAAGAAACCTATTCCTGCTTTTGCTGATACCGTTGCAGTCGTAACATCCAAGACCGGGGCGGCGGTTAGAGATATAATAAGCGTAATAAAAAGAAGAAATAAGAATATAAAGATAATAGTATGTCCCGTCACGGTGCAGGGAGAGGGGAGCGGTGAAGAAGTCGCCCAGATGATATATGATATAAACAGGCTCAAGCTTGCGGATGTGATAATCACAGGCAGAGGCGGCGGAAGTATCGAAGAGCTTTGGGCTTTTAATGAGAGAGTCGTTGCTCAGGCGGTCTACGACAGTGCCATTCCCGTAGTTTCCGCGGTAGGACATGAAACCGATTTTACCATATGCGACTTTGTCGCGGATTTCAGGGCTCCGACACCTTCCGTTGCCGGAGAAGTCGTAAGCGAACCTTTGGATAATATAATATATACCGTAGAGGTTTATGAAAAGAAGATAAATAAGGCTCTTAAAAGTCTTATCGACAAATATCTTGAAAAGCTTGATAATATAATAAACAAGCCTGTAATGAAAAGACCCAATGCTTATATAGAAAATATGGAGCAGTATATCGATACTTTAAAGGATAATATCGACTTAAGTTTTTATAATAAAATCAATCTTTTGAAGCATAAAGTAGCTTCGGCTGAAAAGCTGATAAATTCTTTGTCGGCGGTAAGTGTTTTGGAAAGAGGATTTGCTATTGTCGAAAGTAATAATAAAGTAATAACTTCGGTTAATGAAGTAAATGTAGAAGATAAAATAAGCATAAGGATGAAAGACGGTAGACTAAATTCTGTTATCAGCAAGATAGAAGGAGAGTAATATGGGTGATAAAAAAACTTTTGAAGAGAAACTTCAAAGACTTGAAGAAATAAGTACATCAATGGAAGAATCAAAAATAACTTTGGATAAATCCGTAAAGCTTTATGACGAAGCGGATATACTTATAAAAGAACTTAAAGAAGAACTTACAAAGGCAAGTGAAAAAGTGAAAGTTTTGGTAGATAGAAAAGGTGATGAACCGATAGTCGAAGATTTTGATGAGGAATAAAAATGGATATAAAAAAAGAATTAAAAGATAAACAACTATTCGTAGAAGATGTATTAAATAAATTTACCATAAAAGAAGGTAAACCCAAAAGTATCTTTGAAAGCTTCAATTATTCTCTCTTTGTCGGAGGAAAAAGGATAAGACCTATACTATTGATGGAAAGCTGTAAATGTGTAGGCGGAGATATCAACGAAGTTCTTCCTTTAATGGCGGCTATGGAAATGATACATACCTATTCTCTAATTCACGATGACCTTCCCTGTATGGATGATGACGAACTGAGAAGAGGTAAACCAGCCAATCATACGGTTTACGGCGAAGCTACCGCTTTACTTGCGGGAGACAGCCTTTTAAATCTGGCTTATGAAACTATGCTAAAGGGTGCTAAGTCGTCAAAGGATATAAACAGATATGTAGAGGCTATGAATGTAATTGCCGACAGTGCGGGAGTAAAGGGAATGATAGCGGGTCAGGTAATGGATATGGAAAGCGAAGGAAAAGAACCCGACGGTGAAACTCTTGACTTTATACATGACAATAAAACAGGAGCTATTTTAAGAGCAAGCGTCATAAGCGGTGCCATTGTAGGCGGAGCTGATAATGATGAACTTACCAATTTAAGTGAGTATGCAAGAGCTATCGGACTGATGTTTCAAGTCGTGGATGATATACTCGATGTGGTATCCGACGAGGAGACTTTGGGTAAAAAAGTAGGTATGGACCATGAGAGAAATAAGATGACATATCCTTATGTTTACGGGCTTGAAAAATCTTATGAAAAGGTAGATGAACTTTTGGATATATCTTTAAAAAGTTTATCCGGTTTTGGCTGTGAAGCTGAATTCCTAAGGGAGTTGGCTGTTTATCTTGCAAATAGAAAAAATTAATTAGAAAGAGGTTTGTTATGAGTAGTGACGAAAGAGATTTGACAAAGAGATATACTCTTGGCGAAGAAATTTTTAACTCTGTTTCTCACGGAGTAGGTGTGTTTTTTGCCGTGGCAGGCTGTGCTGTGCTTATTGTACTAAGTGCGATATATGCCGACCACTGGGCTGTCATAAGCAGTGTGATTTATGGTATAAGTATGTTCTGCCTATATTTGGCTTCCACTTTATATCATTCATTTCAGAATAAAAAGATAAAAGAAATACTTAGGGTCTTTGACCACTGTACGATATTCCTCCTTATTGCGGGAACGTATACTCCTTTTACTCTTTTTACACTAAGAGCTAGTGTAGGCTGGTTCCTGTTTGCGGTTATATGGATAAGTGCCGTAATAGGTATAATTTTGAATGCGATCAATCTTAAAAAATATGAAAAGATATCTTTGTTACTGTATTTGGTAATGGGCTGGGCGGTAGTTTTTGCCGTAAAACCATTGATTGCGGTAGTATCGACTTTAACATTGGTTCTTTTAATTGCAGGCGGTTTGATGTATACTTTCGGTGTAATATTTTACTGTATGACCAAATACAGATATATGCATTCGATTTGGCATTTATTTGTTCTTGCAGGCACAATTTTACATTATTTTGCAATTTTATTTAATATTATAGGTATGTAGGTAGAAATATGGGTGCAAACAAAAATAAAGAAGATAAAAAAATAATAGCAAAGAATAAAAAAGCAACATTTGAATACCATATTATAGAAACTTATGAAGCGGGACTTGAACTTAAGGGTACAGAAGTCAAATCTATCAGAAACGGTAAAGTTAACCTCAAAGACAGTTATGCAAATATAAGTAAGAATAATGAAGTGTTTATTATCGGTATGCATGTAAGTCCTTATGAATTCGGTAATATAAACAATGTTGATCCTTTAAGAGAAAGAAAGCTTTTATTGAATAAAAGAGAAATCAGGAATATCAAGGATTATCTTACAAAAGACGGTTACACTTTGATCCCTTTGGATTTGCACTTTTCTAAAAGCTATGTTAAAATGAGTATCGCCGTATGTAAAGGTAAAAAACTTTATGATAAAAGAGAAGCACTTAAAGAAAAAGCGGCAAAGAGAGACATTGACAGGAACTTCAAAGTGAGTTTCAGATAAAATGGGGGTGCAATGGTTTCGACAGGGTCGGTGCGGTCAGATAAGCGAGTAGATGAGCTTAACATCTTTAAAATAAGCAACTTAAAATTAAACGATAACAATAGATTATCTTTCGCTGCCTAGTTGCGGCGCGGTCGTGTATCTCTGACCTGCAAGGGATATAACGATTGTCAAATTTTAGCAGGGACCTATACTTTGGGTGTCTTGACAAAGCATAGTATCAATTAAGGCTCGCGGGTTATAATTTTGTTCGTTTGATAATAGCTCGTTAAATTTTAAAACAAACTGCACTCGGAGAAAGTCTGGTTTACCCGGTTTTGGACGGGGGTTCGATTCCCCCCACCTCCACCAAAATATTTATATGTATATGATTATCTCACACGACAAAGGTCGTGTTTTTTTATGTTTTTCTTTTTTATGATTATGTTTAATTGTAGATTTGAATTATGTTTGATAATATGCTATAGTCATGTATATATACTTACATATGAAATCAATAAATAAAAGGTTTTCTTAATAAGTAAATAGGGGAGAATTATTATGAAACTTATTAATTATTTATATAATAAATACAATAAATGGTTTATTTATATCATTATTTTTATTCTTTCTTTACTTATACTTTCAAGCGGATATTTTTTATATAAAAAAAGTGTCGAACATGCGGTATACAACACCACTGTTTCATTTATGGAACAAATAACGGACCATGATATACAGAATATCGAAAACCAAATAGAGTCAAAATGGGAATATATCGAATCCCTTTCAGGAAGGATCAGGAATACCAGAGCAGAGAACGTTTCTGATTTATCCTATATGCTGAGTATCGAAGCACGAAGCACATCTTTCAATAAATTGTATATTATAACGAACAAAGGAAGAGTTTATGATAATGCTCATCTGATAACTTCCATTGATAAGATGAATTGGAAAGATACATATAAAAGTTCTAAGGGAAAGTTTATCAAAAAATTTCAGTATAATGCCAGGGAGTGGTGGCAGGACAGTATTCTCTTCGGAATTCGATTTGAGGAGGGGTTTAAATATAAAAATGAAGTTATAGAAGGGATTGTCGGGCTTGTTCCAGTCGAAGATTTCAGAGACAGGATAAAACTTGAAAGTTTCGATGGTAAAGGTGTTGTCCTAGTAATGGATGACGTAGGTGATATAGTAACTTCAAGTAAATATTATGATACCAAAACAAATCAGAACTATTTTAATGAACTTGAAGTTTCCGAAATAGATGGCAGTAATACTCCGAGTACTTATAAAAACGATATAAAAAACGGAAAGGATGTATTTATAAAGTATAAATATAATGACCATAATTACTATTCCATGATGAAGACAATAAAGGATAATGGTTGGTATATAGTAGTAAAAGTTTCTGATTCCGTAACCGGTGAGCAAACCCAAATACTTCTTTTAAGATCCTTACTTTTCTTCTTTCTTATAGGTATAGTCATAATAGTTGTATCTATATTTATTTATCGAACTATAATGAATGCAAAAATTGCACGGGAGGCAGAACAGGCAAAATCTTTTTTCTTGGCAAATATGAGTCATGAAATTCGCACCCCTCTTAACGGGATAGCCGGGCTTCATTATTTAATCAGACAGAATATATATGATAAAGATAAAATCATGGAATATCTTTCCAAAGCGGATGTTTCTGCCGAGTTTTAAAAAGCGTGATTTCCGATGTTTTGGATATGTCAAAAATCGAGAGCGGACAAGTCGATATATATAACGACAATGTTGATTTGAATAAATTTATAGCTGATATCGATATATTAATAGGTACTCAGGCAAGTGAGCGAAATCTAATATTCAATATAGATGTTGATAATGTGATCGAGCCTTATATAATAGGGGATGAAGTGAGACTTAAACAAATCGTAGATAACCTTTTGGGCAATGCTCTTAAGTTTACTCCAGCTAACGGTACCATAAGTTTAAAAATAGAACAATTTGAAGAGGGAAATATTTTAAATACGACTTTTGTTATTTCGGACACCGGATGTGGTATGACTCCCGAATTTCTTGAAAAAATTTGGAATCCATTCGAACAGGAAAGGCGATTTAATTCACAGAACGGCACAGGGCTCGGAACAACGTTAAGCAAAGTTTTCGTAGAAAAAATGGGCGGTACCATAGATGTAAAAAGTAAATAAAATGAAGGTACTACGTTTACCAACGCTATCCCGTTTCAAAAAGCAGAATATAAAAATAATATAAATAAAAACCAGAATGAAAAAAATACTGTATCTCTTGAAGGATTTAATATTTTATTAGTGGAAGATAATGATATCAACAGAGAAATAGTTACGGAAATTTTAACGTCACAAGGATGCAGTATTACTGAGGCTACAAACGGAGAAGAAGCTGTAAAGGAGTTTGAAAAAAGTGAAATAAATTATTTTGATGTTATTTTAATGGATATACAAATGCCTGTTATGAACGGATATGAAGCAACTGAAAAAATCAAGAAAGCAAACAGGGATGACCATGATGTCATAATATTTGCATTAAGTGCAAATGCTTTTAGAGATGATTACGATAGGGCTATGGAAAGCGGTATGGATGATTTGGTAACAAAACCTCTTGATGTGGGAGCATTTATCGAAAAACTAAAATCAGTAAGAAGGAAGGGGAATTAAATAATGAAAAAAAATTAATATCTTCGGTATTTATACTACTTTTATTAGCCGCACTTTTCGGATGCGGTAAAGAACCTAAGAAAGTTACAATAAATATAAAATGTCCTCCCGTTACAATGGCTTACGATAAAGATCATGCTAATGCGGAAATTTATGATTTATTTACTGAAGCCTCTGAAAAGTTTAAAAGCACATATAAAGATTATGATGTTGAATTTAACATCACAAAATATAAATATACTGATGAAAAAGAGCAGATACCCGATAAATTCGGTACGGATGAGGCGTGTGATTTGACTTATCCGGGGTCTTTTAATAATCCGACTTATACTCTCAGCGGTCGCCTCGCTTCTTTAGATGATATTATAGATGAAGAATTGAAAAATGATAT
The DNA here is from genome assembly GCF_938029165.1 of uncultured Anaerofustis sp. Lineage (NCBI taxonomy): Bacteria > Bacillati > Bacillota > Clostridia > Eubacteriales > Eubacteriaceae > Anaerofustis > uncultured Anaerofustis sp. The sequence continues at coordinate 77,329 of NZ_CALHFB010000050.1, read as the reverse complement.
AGATCCGAAAATTTGGGAGCAATGCAGTGTCGATGGAAAAATATATATGTTGCCTTTTAATCAGCTTCAAAATACTTTATTTGTAAATGAAGATATGATGAAGAAAGCCGGACTTAACAGATATATATCTGAAAAAGGACAGATCGCTCATTGGTCAACCGAGGAATTCAATATTATATTGAAGGGATTAAAATCTTCTTTTAAAGGAGATAATAAATACCCGCTTGCAATGTTTGCTTTGGATAATCAGGGAGATACACATATAATGACGTTTTTAAGATCTTATGACAGTGACATATTCGATAAAAACGGATATTTTAATATAAATACTCCTGAGGGAATAAAGGCTTTGAAATGGATATCTAAATTAAATAGAGATAAATTGATACCATATGGTTCTGAAAATCTAGACTTTTTATCTAATTATGATTTGTTTTTTAATAATCAACTTGCGATATGTTATGGTAACAATGTAAACTTAAATGACGCAAAGGATAAATATGGACTAAACGTTTTTTTTGCAAATTTTCCAAATATGCAGGGAAACGGTAATGCAACAAATTATTTAAGCGGATTTATAGTTTTCGATAATAATAATGAAGACAAATTGAAAGTTTCTAAAGACTTTGTTAAATTTATTTACGATAATGAAGAATACTGGAAATATTCATTGAGTGCTACCCCGGTAATGAATTCCTATGTCAAAAAACACAAAGATAAAGTGGAATATATGGATGTTTATAGTAAAAATTCTAAAAATATAGTTGATGCAAGGCACAATAATCTAAACTGGGAAGGCGTCAGAGATGTTTTTCATGTATGTATTCAGGATTTACTCAGAGGAGATAAGTCTGCCAAAGAAGTGGCAAAAGACATAGATGAAAATGTAATGCGGCAATCAAAAAAGGTATAGAAGATGCTAAGAAATAAATATTTTATCGAAAATAAAAAGATAGGATAAAAAATCCTGTCTTTTTATATTTATATAGTAACCATAATTATCATATATATTTAATATTTTAAAATGTCTTTTTTATTCTAAAATGTTTCAATAAATTATATAAAAATGTATTTCTTGCTGTTTTTTTAATATATGATATAATTATATTTATATAAAATGGAATTTAAAATTAGTCCTTTTCTGAAAAGTCTGATTTATATCAAGGGGAAAACAATGAAACACGGAAAATATAGCAAAGTATTTAATATAATCGTTCCCATCCTTTTATTTTTATCATTTACTTGTATTAGTATAACATCTCTTAATTCCATCAACAATATGCAGGGTAATGCTCGTGTAATAAATTATTCGGGGATAGTAAGAGGAGCCACTCAGCGTCTTATTAAACAGGAAATGCATAATAATAAAAATGATGAACTGATTAGTAAATTAGATAAAATATTAAAAGGACTTTCAAGAGGAAGCGAAGAATTCGATTTAATTATTTTAAGCGATAAAACTTTTCAAAAAGATATCGCCAACATGCAGGAAAAGTGGGAAGAAATAAAAAAAGAAATATATCTTGTACGTAACGGTAAAGATAGCAATAAACTTTATAGTTTAAGTGAAGAGTATTTTGACCTTGCAGATGAGGCGGTTTATGCAGCCGAAGTGTACTCAGAAAACAAAGTTCAGAATACTGTTACCGAATTATCCCTTCTCAGTATATTATTTATAATATTTGTAATTGTATTTTTGTTCTTTCAAAAGAAACAAAAGAAACTGTCCATTGAACTTCAGGTGGCTGAGAATGCAAGTAAGGAAAAGAGCAATTTTTTGTCGAGGATGTCTCATGAAATAAGGACACCTATGAATGGTATAATAGGTATGACCGATATTGCGTGTATGAACTATGACAATCCGGAAAAAACGTTGGATTGTCTGAATAAAATAAAATTATCTTCAGAATATTTGTTATCACTCATAAACGATATTTTGGATATGTCCAGAATAGAAAACGGAAAGATAGAACTTTATAAACAGACTTTTGATTTATGCGGTTTCTGTGAAAGATTATATATAATGTTCTCTCAGCGTGCACAAGATGCATCGCTCGATTTTAACATAACTTCAAATATAACAAGACCTTATTTGATCGGTGATGAACTTAGATTAAATCAAGTAGTGGTAAATATACTATCAAATGCATTAAAATTTACTCCTGCGAACGGAAGGATAGATGTTGATATAAATCAAAAAATTATAGATGATGAAGTATGTTCACTTATAATAACCGTTAAAGATAGCGGGATAGGTATGAGCAAAGAATTTTTGTCTAAGATATTCGAACCTTTTGAACAGGAAGTAAACATGACTTCTCATCAATTTGCCGGTACCGGTCTCGGACTTGCCATTAGTCATAATCTTGTAAAACTTATGGATGGCAATATCAATGTTTCGAGTGAACAAGGTAAAGGCTCCAAATTCGAGATTATTATTGAACTTCCTATTGCAGATAAAGCAGATTATATGAAAATTCAGGATAGTGTTCATTCAATGGATAATGATAATAAAAATCTTATAGGATACAATATATTATTGGCTGAGGATAATGAAATAAATGCTGAAATAGCTATGTCATTGCTCGAAATGAAGGGGGCTAGTGTAAAGCATGTATGGAACGGTAAAGAAGCCGTCGACGAATTTTTGCATTCGGGAACAATTGATTACGATGTGATTTTAATGGATGTTAAAATGCCTGAAATGGACGGGTTGGAAGCCTGTGAATATATAAGGAGTTCAAAGCATAAAAATGCAGATACTATCCCAATAATAGGTTTATCGGCTAATGCCTTTGTACAGGATATTGATAAGGCTAAGAGTATAGGGATGAATGATTATGTGTCTAAACCTTTTAACGTCGATGAGCTTATATATACCATTATAAAATTAACCAATAAAATATAAAAAAGCATCTTGTTTTTATAAGATGCTTTTTTATATTCATTTTTTTAACTTTTGTTTTATGTATTTTTTTATAAAATTTTCAAATTGCATTACTAATTTAGCTTCTTTGGGATCCGAATAAAAATTGTTTTCTATCTCTGCTTTTTCAAATTTTTTAAATCTTATATTACTGGCTTGTTTTGATAAAGCGCAAATTTCTGCTAATTCTTTCGCAGAGTCAAGTTTTATTTCATGAAGAACACACAAAGGCGCTAAAATCCTTATTGCAAACATGTTTGCTTCTGTTTCCATTGCTTTATATTCTTTATTGTTTTCGTTTGTATTATGTCCCAGCATTATATGACCCAGTTCATGTGCAATGGTAAATCTGTTTCTGTATTTGTTTTTAATAGCCTTATTATAGAAAATTATTTTATCGCTGTTATTTAATATTATAGAAAATCCATTCTTATAATTTTTAGCAAAATGATGATCATTATCATAACTGCGAACTTTAACATCTAGTTTAGCACATACTTCTATTATATTTACCGGTAGTTTATTTACCTTTGTTTCTCTTAAAATATACCATGCCAAATCTCTGATATTTTTATATTCTTCTTTAGTCATTTCTTTTTAGATTGTAAATTAGATTTTCTAAATTAAATTAGTATCAGATGTAACCAAAAAAGTGTTTTTATTAAACTTTTTTAATTCTTCTTTACTCATATCCAGTGAGCTTAACCCGTCTTCTCTGGCTATCATTTTAATTTCGATTTTATGATTGTCGGTTCTTACACCAAAAGTTATTAAAATATCTTCTACGTTATAAATATCGCATAAAGTAAGAAATATATCCGGATAAGGCAATCGCATTCCGCTTTCCCAGCCATATATAGTTTTTGTTGCTACATTTATATCTCTTTCTTCGAGTAACTCTTTTACTTCTTCTATTGTTAATTTATTATTTCGGCGAAGCTCTTTAAGTTTTAAAGATATTTGTTTTTTATTCATATTCTCAGCTCCTTATAATTAAATGATAGTAAAAAGTCACTTTTTTGTCAACAATTTATTATATATCCGAGATATTCTTCGTTTTGAAGAATATATATTGACAATATTTGACATGAAGATTATAATTATATTAGTAAAATTCTTCAAATTGAGGAAAAGGTCTGAATAATGTTCAATAAAAAATATAAAAAAGATTGTAATGTCAATGTTGGTGGAAAGTCCGGTGATAAAGCGACAAATAATTTATCTAAATATGTAACAGATAATAATTTAGATTTAAATGATATTTGTAAAGAGACCGGTATTGAATATAATTGTTTAAATAAAAGTATCAATTTGGGTAATAGAAATCTAGAAACGGATGAGTTTTTAGACTTAAATAAGGATCCAAAAAATTTTAAATAGTTGGGGTGAGGGTGTTATTATGGGATGGTCTAAAGACGAGGTATATATATTATATAAAATAATTTTTGCATTAGATGAAGATTTAAAGTTAATAAATAGTATTTATGATTTGGAACATATAGTATATTACAAAAATAATTTCCATAATAATATTCTTTGTTAAGTGTTCTTTCATAAATATAAAACTAAGGTATACAATAAAAAAAGTTCATAAATAAATGCACATAGTAAACTATCCCACTAATACCTTAGTTTTATATTTTTTATTCTTGTAAGTCTGCTAGTTCATCTTGCTGTTTATTTGGGACTTCCATCTGATATAAGTCCTGATAAGATTCTAATTCTGCTTCGTCTCTCGGTATGTTTTGCATCAATCCCGTGCATTCTGTCTGTGAGGCCGTATGATTATTTTCCATGAAATCTGTTTCCGGCGGATTTAAATCGCTTTTTTTTATTTTCATAATATCCTCCTTTTAAATTATTTTTTTCCTTTTAAAATTAATTATTCAAAATATAATTTATTATTTTTATTTTCATTTTTTTAATAATTATTTTTAGTTAAAATATCTAACTTATAATTAAATCGTTGTATATAAGCTCTTTTTTTGTTATGGATATTATTTAACATTAAGACAAAATTTTAGATGGTATAACCCAAAATAAAGATATAAAGGGAAAAATATTCTTATTTTAAAATTAAATATATTTTATTATTGACTAATAAAAAATTATTATGAAAATTACAGTAACTGTTTTTTATTCTTAATTGAAATAGAAATAAAATTAAGAAGTAAAAATAGAAAAATATTTATTAAAGAAATATTTCAAATAGAATAAGGTAAAAAAGTCCATATAAAGGACTTTTTTTAATGAGATAAATAAGTAATAAAGGAAGTAAAAATCAGTATATAAGGTAATGCTGAATAAAAGTAGTATAGAATAATAAGTTAGTAATAAGGAGAAGTAATAATAAAGTAAGGAGGAACGATGAATGAGAGTAAAAGAGAAAGGAAAGTAATGTAAAAAATAATGAGGTAAAAGAAAGAATAATTAGGAGGTAGATAAAAAGAAAGTAAAGAGAAGATTAAAAATAAGACAAAAAGGAGTCAAAAAAGGATAAAAAATCAATCAAAACATAAATAACCCTATTTTTCGTACAAGAAGCATTTAGTAGGATAGTAGAATATTAAAGTAGTATAAAATAGGGGGAAGTATGAGATGAAGAAATCCGTAAGACTATTTGGTATTATAATATTTGTGTTAGTAATATTATCTTTTCGAGGAGGCGTTGTAAAGGCGTCGAACGAAGAGTATACATATAAAGAACTTTCTGAGGGAAATATTGAAATAGAAAGTTATATGGGAAATGATAAAGAAGTAGTTATTCCCGATGAAATATGTGGTAAGAAAGTTGTAAGCCTCGGGGAATATTCTTTTTGTTGGTCTGATATAGAAAAAGTAACGTTGAATAAAAGTCTAGTAAAAATATCAAGAAATACATTTTCGTCTCTTTCAAATTTAAAGGAAGTAATATTTAATAAAAATTTAAAAGAAATAGACGAAAATTCTTTTGCGGATTGTAAAAGTCTGACTTCTGTAAATATACCTCAGGGAGTAAAAAAGATAGGCGAAAGTGCATTTAATAAATGTACTTCTCTTGAAAATGTAAATCTGTCCTGCTCGATAAAAACTATAGAAAAAAATACTTTTTTCGGGTGTATATCCTTAAGGAATATAACGATGACGGATGATATAACAGATATAGGAGAAAGTGTTTTTTATGGTTGTAAGAAACTTGAAAGTATTTGTCTTCCTGAAAATCTGAAAACTATAGGTGAAAGCTGTTTTAGCGGCTGCAGTTCTTTGAAGAGTATTACAATACCGAGAGGTGTTACCGGTATAGGTAAGAATGCGCTAAAGGGTGTGGCTGATGATTTTAAGATACATAATAATTCTATTGTGGAAATAACCGATGATATATATCCAAGTGAGGATATAACGAATAAGTATGTTTCCTTGAGTTTAAAGTATAATTCCGGCGGAAGTGCAGAATTAAGGTGCGGAGATGATATAATAAAAGAAGCAGTATCTGTAAAAGTCGGAAGCAAGATAAAAATAAATATAAGCAGTGATATCGGTAATATATATAAAGTCAAAGTAAACGGATACTATATTTCAAAACCTTATGAGTTTACTGTCGGTAACTTAGATTATAACGTGGAAGTGGAATTTAAGAAATGTAGAGCTCATGATTATTGTGATGATAATATCGTTTACAAGAAAGCAACTTGTACATCAATAGGGACTGTTACTAAGAAGTGTATATATTGTTCCTTACCTGTTACACAGAAGAATAGCGAGGCATTGGGACATAGTTACGGAGGATATGTAACGGATAAGAAGTCTACATATAAGTCTTACGGAGAGAAATCCAGACATTGCAGCAGGTGTAAGAGCAGGATAAATATAACAAAGATACCGAAGTTAATATATGTGAGTAAAGTAAAACCAAAAGCGGGAAGTAAGAGGCTTGAGGTTGGGAATAGATATAAAATGTCGATAAGTGTATCGCCTTCAAGTGCTTATAATAAGACGTTTAGATATGTTTCAAGCAGTAAAGTATGCAGTGTAAGTTCAAAGGGAGTTGTTAGCGGGAAGAGAGCGGGAAGCTGCAGTGTGAGTGTGATAGCGAAAGACGGGAGCGGGAAGAAGGGGACGGTAAAGATAAAAGTATACCCGAAGAAGATAGCAAAAGTAAAGTTAAAGAGCACAAAGAAGAAGGCGAAAATAAGTTACGGTAAGAGTTTGGGAGCGAGTAAGTACGAGATATACAGATCGACTAAGAAGAGGAGCGGGTATAAGAGGATAAAGGTGACGAGAAATAGGAGTTATGTGGATAAGGGAGTAAAGGGGAGAAGGGTTTATTATTATAAGGTAAGGGGAGTTAGCGGAAAGTATAAGTCTAGTTTTTCTAGGGTTGTTAGGGTTAGGGTGAAATAGACGATATTTAATTTAATAAAAAAGAACCTTTATAAGGTTCTTTTTTATTATTTATTCTTCAAACTGAGAATTATATAGATTTGCATAGAAACCATTTTCTTCAATAAGTGAAGCGTGTGTTCCCTGTTCTACAATATTACCGTCTCTCATAACAAGTATCAGATCAGCATCTTTAATTGTAGATAATCTATGAGCTATAATGAAACTTGTTCTTCCCTGAATTAAAGTATCCATAGCTTTTACTATTAATTTTTCTGTTCTTGTGTCAACGGAACTTGTTGCTTCATCTAAAATAAGTATCTTAGGATCTGCAAGAAGTGCTCTTGCAATAGTTAAAAGCTGCTTTTGACCGCTTGAAATATTGCTTGATTCTTCATTAAGTACCATTTGATATCCATCTACATTTGTCTTGATAAAGTGATCCACATGTGCCGCAATCGCTGCTTGTTCTACTTCTTCATCGGTGGCATTTAAATTACCGTATCTAATATTGTTCATTACAGTATCATTGTATAGCCATGTATCCTGTAAGACCATTCCAAACATTTGCCTCAAATCTCTACGTTTATAGTCATTTATATCTATCCCGTCGATTTTGATTTTACCGCTGTTTACATCGTAAAATCTCATAAGAAGTTTTACTATAGTGGTTTTACCCGCTCCCGTAGGACCGACTATCGCTATTTTTTGTCCGGGTTCTATTTTAGAAGAAAAATGTTTTATTATAGGTTTATCTTTTTCATAACCAAAACATACATCTTCAAATTCTACAGAACCTTTTACTTTCTCTACATCGACCGTAACAGGATTGTCAGTCGTTTCTTTTTCATCTTCTTCATCCAAGAATTCGAAAACTCTTTCTGCCGATGCCGCAGTTTGCTGTAGTATGTTTGATACATTTGCAAGCTGAGTTATAGGCTGTGTGAAGTTTCTAACATATTGTATGAAAGCCTGGATATCGCCTACTGTTACTTGTCCTCTTGTTGCTCTGTAACCGCCGATTATACATATAACTACATATCCAAGGTTGCTGATAAAGTTCATTATCGGCTGCATCATTCCTGATAAGAATTGAGATTTCCAAGCAGAATGATATAATGTTTCATTATATTCGTTAAATTCTTCTATAGATTTATTTTCTCTGTTGAAAGCTTTAACGATTATATGTCCTGAATACATTTCTTCAATATGACCGTTTACATGTCCCAAATATTCCTGTTGACTTCTGAAATATCTTTGTGAGAAATGGACTACTATCATTATACATATCACTGATACCGGTATTATCAGGATAGCTACCAATGTCATAGTCAGATCTATTGTTGCCATCATGTATAAAATACCTATTACCGTAGTTATACTTGTGATTATTTGTGTAAGCCCCTGATTTAAGTTTTGGTTTATCGTATCTATATCATTTGTTATCCTAGATAATACTTCACCATGAGTCTGTTTATCATAATATTTAAGCGGTAATTTATTTATCTTATGAGAGATATCTTTTCTTAGTCTATAAGTTAGATCAGTAGTAACTCCTGTCATAATAAAACTTTGCAAATATGAGAAGAGTGCGGATATTAAATATAGGATTACTAAGGTGATAAGAATCTTTCCTATATAAGTAAAGTCTATGCCCGTTGCCGTTCCTGCGATTTTACCCATAACACCTTCGAATATTTTAGTTGTTGCTTTTCCTAAGATTTTAGGTCCGACAATACTGAATACTGTCGATACAACCGCAAATATAAATACTATAAATATACTAAGTTTCTTTGAACCCAAATATTTTAGAAGAGTTTTTATAGTTCCCTTGAAATCCTTGGCTTTTTCTCCGCCTCTCATCATAGCGGGACCTCTGCCCATAGGACCTCTTCTTGGTCTGTTTTCATTACTCATTGTCTCTAACCTCCTCTTCTGATAATTGAGATAAGGCTATTTCTTTGTATACATCGCAGTTTCCCATAAGTTCTTTATGTGTACCTATCCCTGCGATTTCTCCTTCGTCCAATACGATGATCTTTTCTGCATGCATTATCGTACTGATCCTTTGTGCTACTATTATCATAGTTGCATCAGATAATTCCTTATTTAAAGCCGAACGGAGATTTTTATCGGTCTTAAAGTCAAGAGCCGAGAAACTGTCATCGAATATATAGATTTCGGCATTTTTTATAATAGCTCTTGCAATAGAAAGTCTTTGTCTTTGTCCGCCTGAAACGTTCGTACCTCCGGAAGAAATCTCCGTTTCAAATCCTTCGGGTTTTTCATTGATAAATTCACTAGCCTGAGCAATATCACAAGCTCTTCTCATTTCTTCATCGGTCGCATCCTGTTTACCGTATTGGAGGTTTGATTTTATTGTACCTTTGAATAATATACCTTGCTGAGGGATATATCCTACTTTGTCCCTTAAATGGTCTTGATTTATATCTTTTACATTGACTCCATCGACTAGTATTTCACCTTTACTTGCTTCAAAGAGTCTAGGTATAAGTTGAATCAATGTTGATTTACCACTTCCCGTTGAACCGACTATAGCAGTCGTCTCGCCTTTGTTTGCAGTAAAGTTTATATGATGAAGGACATATTCGCTTGCACCCGGATAAGCGAAGGATACATCTTTGAATTCTACAACACCTATTTTATTTTCATCAAATTCTTTTTCTTCTTTAGGGTCTTTAAGTTCCACTTCTGTTTCCAATACTTCGTTTATCCTGTTTGCGGAAACACTTGCTCTCGGAACCATTATAAACATCATGGAAATCATCAGGAATGACATGATTATCTGCATTGCATATTGGATGAATGCCATCATATCTCCGACTTGAAGTGCACTTGCTTCTATTTGATTTGCTCCTACCCATACTATCAGTAATTGAACGAGGTTCATAACTATCATCATGAAAGGAAATAGGAACATCATAAATCTGTTTACGAATAAGTTTGTTTTGGTTAGGCTTTTGTTTGTTTCATCAAATCTTTCTTCTTCAAAATCTTCGGTCCCGAAAGCCCTTATAACCATTAATCCCGATAAGTTTTCTCTGGCAACCAAGTTCAGCTTATCCGTAAGTTTTTGAACTATTTTAAATCTTGGAAGCACTACAGAGAAAGCTATCATCATAAAACCTAAAATAAGTATTACTGCAAGTAAGATGATCCAGCTCATTGAAGCACTGAATTCAAGCGCTTTAAATATCGCTATTGCCCCCATTATGGGCGCAAAACAAATCATTCTCATACCCATCGTTATAAGCATTTGCACTTGGTTGATATCATTGGTCGTTCTTGTTATCAATGATGAAACGGCGAATTTATTGAATTCTGCATTTGAAAAGCTTTCTACTTTTCCGAATACATCTTTTCTAAGTGCTTTTGCAACTCCCGCACCTGCTCTTGAGGCAAGGAAACCTACGCATATCGCACATATCGCAGATAATAAAGCTATAAGTAGCATTTTAATTCCGATGTTAAATATATATGACGACTGAACGTCTTCAAGGTTTAATCCGACAGCTTTATATTCGCTCTTTATAAAAGTTCCGGCAACTTGGCTTATGCTTGTTTCCGGTATCTTATCAAGACTTGTATAAATCTTATCTTTAAATTCATTCAAATTCTTTTCGGGCATGTTCTTTATCATTGTAAATGTATCAGTCTTACCCGAGGTCATACCCTGCATTTGCTGCATATTCTGCATTTGTTTCATTTTATCGCTGTCGGTATCCAAGCTAAATAAGTTTTGATCTTTTATTTTTTCCGGATTATCTATAGAACTAACGATTATTTCACTTTTGCCTACAGCTGTATCTAGTTTTTCAATTATATCTTTATCCGCATCATCTTTTAAAACAAATACATTTTCTTTTTTTAGAATCGGATATTCTTCTTTGTATTCATTATAATCAGAACTTTTCTTAGTTACTTTTGTGTAAAGTTTATTTAAGTCTTTCTGGTCTTTTTCATCCAAGAAGAATTTTACTTTTTCATATTCGTCTTCTCTAATTACGTTTGGGATGTTGTTTTCTATCCCTCCGTTTTGTATACCATAGTTTACTATCTTTGACATGTAATCGGGCAGTGATAATTCACAGTTTGCCTGAACAAGCAAGAAGCATATGGTAAATATGATCGAGAAAACAAATGGTTTTAAGTATTTTCTAAGTTTTATCATATTATGTCTTTTCCTTTCTTTGGTTTAGTTTTTATAAATTTCCACAATTTCCTTTAAGATATCCAAAAGCTGCTTTAACTTTTCTTCTCCGAGTTTATTGGCTATTTCCATTAATTGTAAAAACCTGTCCTCAAAAGCATCATCTACGATTTTTTTGCCGTCTTCGGTGATACTCACTTTAAATTTCCTTCTGTCATTTTCTTCCAGTACCCTTATGATATACCCTTTTTTCTCAAGGCTATTCAGAGTCTGTGTTATTGCGGGTCTGGAAAGTCTGCTTTTAAGGCTTATTTCTGAAGGGTAAATACCATCGACATCGTTTTCTTTCTTTTCCCTCAAGAGTACTGAGAGCAGAAAGAATTCCGACTTCGGCAGAATAAGATGACAGTCCATTTTCGGAGTAAAGATTTTATTAATGGAGTGCAGATAATAAACAAATTCCTTTAGCTCTTTTTTTAATGTTTCATTATCTTCTTTCATTTAATCATTCCTCTCTTTAAAATAAAAAAAGCAACAAATAGTTAAGTTGCTTAATTATTTTGTTGCTTAATTATAGTCTTGCTATATATAAAAGTCAATAGATTTTATTATTTTAATTTAAAATTAATTTTTAAGCTTTTTTAATATTGTCCTTACTTCTCCTATCATATACAAAGAACCTACAAAAGCATACGTTTCGTCGCTGTTTTTATCTATTAAATCCGGTATTTCACTAATATTATTCAAGTAAGTCACTTCAATATGATTATCGACTTTTTTTATCTTTTCATACATATCTTTGCTTGTAAATGCTCTGTTGTTATTCGGAGTCAGTGTATATATCTTTTTAGCCAAAGGTATGAGTTTTTTTAAAGCACTGTCGATATCTTTGTCGGCTAACATGCCGAAGAATAAAACTATTTTTTTGTCTCTCAAATATAATTTGATGTTATCAACAAAACTTTCAACCCCTTCTTTGTTATGACCTCCGTCGAGTATGATGAAAGGATTTTTACTATATACTTCAAATCTTCCATTAAAATGTATATTATTAAGGGCTTTTTCAATATTACATTTATTTATGTTATAACCATCTTTTTTTAATACTTCGAGGGCTTTTATCACGGTAAGTACATTGTATATCTGATTTTTCCCCAATAGAGATAAGCTGAATTTATCAAGACCGAATGTATTTTCTTTTTTGTAATATAATTCGCTTCCGTTAATATCTGTTTTTATTAATTCTATATCGCCTTTATTTGTTAAATAATATGAAGCATTTTTTTCTTTTGATATCCTGATAAGCTCATTCAAAGCTTCTTTATGAGAGGGATATAAAATAACCTTGCTGTTTTCTTTTATTATCCCGCCTTTTTCATAAGCTATCTGTTTTAATGTGTTTCCAAGGTATTCGGTATGGTCAAAACTTATGGAAGCTATGATTTCCAAAATAGGAGCATCAATGACATTTGTAGCGTCCAGTCTTCCTCCCAAGCCTACTTCCAAAATAACGATGTCCACGTTCTTTTCTTTAAAATAATAAAGTGCCATTGCAGTTATTATTTCAAATTCCGTAGGGTGATTAAGCCCTTCAGCTGTCATTTCATCTATTTTTTCTTTTACCTCAGTTAAGTAATGTGCAATGTCTTCGTCAGGGATATCATTGTTATTTATTTTTATCCTTTCGTTGAATTTTTCAAGGAAAGGGGAGGTATAAAGCCCCACATCATATCCCGCTTCCATAAGTACCTTATTCATCATGGTGGAAATGGACCCCTTACCGTTGGTACCTGCTATATGAATGACTTTTAAATCTTTCTGAGGATTACCGAGCCTATCCAGTAAATTCAATATATTATCAAGTCCCAAAACGGAGCCGAATTTATTTGTCATGTGTATATATTCTATTGCTTCTTTATAATTCAAAATAGTGTCTCCTTCTACAAAAAACTTAGGGATAATTATAGCATAATTCGTAATAAAAATACTTAATATATAATATTTTTTTAATTTTCTGAAAATTGTATCATTTTGACTTGACAAAAGAAAATTGTAAGGGTAATATAATAACAATTATTAGTATTTTCTTTGAAAGATAAGATGGGAAAATATAGGAAAAATTATATTAAATAAGGGGTAATAAAAATGAAAAAAACTATGAAAAAAGCAGCAGCTTTAGTTCTTGCTTCAATGATGCTTGTTGGTTTTACCGCCTGCGGAGGAAGCGAGTCTGAAAGTAAAGGAGACACTATAAAAATCGGTGTTAACTATGAACTTTCCGGAGATGTAGCTACTTACGGACAAGCTTGTACAAAGGGTATTGAAATGGCTGTTGCCGAAATCAATAAAGACGGCGGAGTAAACGGCAAACAAGTTGAAGTTGTTAAGATAGATAATAAATCGGATAACAACGAAGCTATGAGTGCCGCTACAAAACTTGCTTCAAAAGAAGGCGTTAGCGTTATGATAGGACCTGCTACATCAGGTGCATTCAAAGCTACTATCTCGGCTGCAAATCAATATAAAGTTCCAGCGATAACTTGTTCAGGTACTTCTGATGACATAACGATGAAAGAAGACGGTTCCGTTCAGGATTATATTTACAGACTTTGCTACACAGATACACTTCAAGGAAGTAAAATGGCAGAATTCGCTTCTAAAAAATTAGACGCTAAATCTGCTATCGTATTAGCTGATAATTCAAACGACTATTCAAACGGTCTTGCAAAAGCATTTGAAGCTAAATTTAAAAAGGATGGCGGAAAAGTAGTTTCAACAGAAACATTCACAGCTCAGGATAAAGACTTTGCACCTGTTCTTACAAAAATCAAAGACAAAAAAGCAGATGTTATCTACCTACCTGGTTACTATACAGAATGCTCACTAATCATAAAACAAGCAAGAGATCTTGGTATAGATATTCCTATCTTAGGTGCTGACGGATACGATTCTCCTTCAATGCTTGAAACAGCAGGTAAAGATGCTCTAAAAGATGTATACTTTACAAATCACTATGCTGCCGATGATAAATCAGATGTAGTTCAAAACTTCGTTAAAGCATATAAATCAGCAAACAACGATGAAAACCCGGGTGCTTTTGAAACATTGGGTTATGATGCAGCTAAATTTGCATGCGACGCTATCAAGAGAGCCGGAAGTGCCGATCCTCAAAAAGTTGCTGAAGCTTTAGCATCTACAAAAGATTTTAAAGCCGTTACGGGTACATTATCTATAGATAAACAGCATAACCCTGTAAAGGAAACAGTTGTACTTGAATTCAAAGACGGTAAAGCAACATTCAATACAAAACTATAATTTAATATTTTGAAATTTATTGTATAATTAAATAAATTTTAAGTAAAGTGGTAGGTGATACTTACCACTTTACTATAGTTTAAGGCTATAATTAAAACGATATAGTATATGGTTTTAACAATATCTTTAAATAATTTAAATAATGGGGGTATAAGATTTGGAACAATTTATTCAGCAAATCATTAACGGTATATCCATTGGAAGCATTTATGCTTTGATTGCTCTTGGTTATACCATGGTATACGGAATTATCAATTTAATCAACTTCGCCCACGGTGATATATTAATGGTCGGAGGTTACATAGGATTTTTCTGTGCATATACTTTGGGGATAGGATTTATTCCCGCTACATTGATAGCTATGGTCGTTTGTGCATTACTTGGAGTGGTAATAGAAAAAGTTGCTTACAGACCGCTTAGGAACGCACCTAGGATCACACTATTGATTACGGCGATAGGGGTCAGTTTCTTACTCGAATATGCAATGATGTACTTCGTAGGTCCTGACGTAAAAACATATCCTTCGGGATTTTTCGGATTTGGTTATATAAGTTTGGGAGGACTATCTATCTCAAGCGATAAATTAATGGTTACATTTATAACTCTTATCTTGATGGTCGCTCTTCAATTCTTAATAAGCAAGACAAAGATAGGTAAATCTATGAGAGCCGTTTCTTCCGATCCCGATGCCGCTCAGTTGATGGGAGTTAGTGTAGATAAAGCTATATCATTTACTTTCCTTATCGGTTCTGCTTTGGCTGCCGTTGCGGGAGTAATGTACGGGGCTATGTTTACCATAAATCCTTTATCAGGTATGACACCTGGACTAAAAGCCTTTATCGCTGCGGTATTTGGAGGTATAGGAAGTATTCCGGGTGCAATAGTCGGAGGAGTATCCCTCGGGCTTATAGAAACGTTGGTCAGCGGATACTTGTCAAGTGCATATAAAGATGCGGTTGCCTTTGCAATACTTATTATAATCCTGATAGTAAAACCATCCGGTTTACTGGGTAAAAACAGGAAAGAAAAGGTATAGGAGGCAGTATAATGAAATTTTTTGATTTTTTTAAGAAAAAAGATGAAAGTAAAATATCCGGACTTAGCGATAATTTACCTACATTGTTGATTTTTGTTGCCGCTTATATAATAATCAAGCTTTTGATAGTTGTAGGTATAATTTCTCCCTTCTACGAGACAGTTGTACTTAAACTTTGTATAGATATAATCCTCGGTCTCGGTCTTAACCTTATTACGGGTATTACCGGACAGTTCTCCCTTGGGCATGCGGGATTTATGGCTATAGGTGCGTACACAAGTGCATTGATGACCCTTAGGATATCTTCATCACCTGTTATGATTATTTTAGCTGTTATCTTAGGCGGTGTGTTATCCGGTTTCTTGGGCTTCTTGATCGGTATTCCAACCCTTAGACTAAGAGGCGACTACCTTGCCATAGCAACCCTTGGACTCGGCGAAATAATAAAAATAGTAATACAAAATGTAGACCAGACAATTCTCGGAGGAGCTGCGGGACTTTCTTCTATCCCTCTTTATTCCTCATTTGAATTCTGCTTTATATGTATGGTCATATGTTACTTTGTTATTACGAATGTACTCAAATCCTCATTCGGGAGAGCTTGTATTTCGGTGAGAGAAGATGAAATAGCATCAGAATCTATGGGGGTAAATGTCACCAAGGCAAAGATACTCGCATTTATTATAGGTACGTTCTTTGCAGGTGTTGCGGGCGCATTATATTCCGGTTACGTAGGAGTTATCCAGCCTAAAAACTTCGGATTTATGAAATCTATCGATATTTTAATGATAGTAGTATTGGGCGGGCTTGGAAATATCAACGGTACCATAATCGCGGCATTTGTTTTAAATATAGTTTCATTTGCACTTCAGGATTTTGCGGAACTCAGAATGGTACTTTATTCATTGCTGCTTATTGCAATAATGCTTATTAAATCGGGAGAAACTCCTTTCTTTGTAAAATTGAGAGAAATGTTCTCTATAGAAAATATGAAGAAGAAATTAAATAGCAGGAAAGCGGAGGAATAGTTTAATGGCGATATTAAAAATAGAAGACTTAAGTAAAAGTTTCGGCGGCTTAAAAGCTGTTTCTCATGTAAATATAAATGTAGAAAAGGGTGAACTCATTGGTCTTATCGGACCTAACGGAGCGGGTAAAACTACCATATTCAATCTTTTAACAGGCGTTTATGTCCCAACCAGCGGTAAAATCGAACTTAAAAACGATAAGACGGGAGACAGTATATTAATTAACGGACTTAAACCTTATATAACGAGCAGTTTCGGTATAAGCAGGACTTTCCAGAATATTAGATTATTCAGAGATTTATCCGTTTTGGATAATTTAAGGATAGCCATGCATAAAAGAGTTAAATATAATGTGTTTTCTGCGATATTCAGGACAAAGGCTTACAGAGAATGCGAAAAAATATTCTATGAAAATGCAATGGCAATACTCGATTTTGTTGGTCTTGCGGATAAAAGGGACGAGCTTGCGGATAATCTTCCTTACGGGGAACAAAGAAAACTTGAAATAGCCAGAGCGGTTGCTACGGGAGCCAGCGTAATATTTCTCGATGAGCCGGCAGCAGGTATGAACCCAAGCGAAACGGAAGAGCTTAGAGTTTTGATTGAAGATTTAAGAAAAAAATACGAACTTACGGTTATCCTTATCGAACATGATATGAAATTCGTAATGGAAATCTGCGAAAGGATATATGTTTTGGACTTCGGTACGATAATTGCGGAAGGTACACCTGAGGAAATCAAGAATAATGATAGAGTTATTAAAGCATATCTAGGGGAGGAAGCGTAATATGTTCTTTGAAATAAAAGATTTAAATGTACATTATGGTGCTATTCATGCCCTTAAAAATGTTTCTTTACGAGTAAACGAAGGTGAAATAGTTACCCTTATAGGTTCAAACGGTGCTGGGAAGACTTCCACGCTCAGAACCATTTCCGGACTTGTTCCGAAATCAAGCGGGACTATCGAATTTATGGATAAACCTATCGAAAATACAAAAGCAACGGATATAGTAAAAATGGGTATTTCCCATGTACCTGAGGGAAGAAGGATATTTTCGGACATGACAGTGCTTGAAAATCTTGAAATGGGTGCTTACCTCAGAAATGATAAGGAAGGTATCAAGGAAGATATCCTTGATATATATAATAAATTCCCGAGACTTAAAGAAAGAAAAAGTCAGTTGGCAGGAACTTTAAGCGGCGGGGAACAGCAAATGCTTGCCATTTCGAGAGCACTTATGTCTAAACCTAAGTTCTTACTTTTGGATGAACCTTCGATGGGGCTTGCTCCGGTTATCGTACAGGATATATTCAAGCTTATTAAACAAATCAACGAAGAAGGCACGACTATCTTTCTTGTTGAGCAGAATGCAAACATGGCTCTTTCGATTTCTAACAGAGCTTATATCCTTGAAACGGGAGAAGTAGTTATGAGCGGAAACGCAAGTGAGCTTTTAGAGTCCGATGATGTTAAAAAAGCTTATCTCGGAGGATAGAAAATTCGAACTTAGCTTTTAAAGTATTTACCAAAAAATTAAATAGTAATTAATTGCTTCCCGCTTATTTGGTTTTGCGGGAAGTTTTTATAAATATTTAAGTGAAATTTATGTAAGTATTTGTTACAATATATAAAAAGACTTAGAAATATAAAAAATTCAGAAAATTCTGAAATAATTTACTCTAAAGTCTTGTACTTTGTATACAAAATTGTATATAATAGAAAGGTCAATAAAAATTTAGAAAAGGATGATGCGATATGAAATTAACAGGTTCTGAAGTTTTAGCAGAAGTATTATTAGAGCACAGTGTTGATACCGTTTTTGGGTATCCGGGAGGGGCTGCTTTAAACATTTACGATGTTTTATACAAGTACAGCGATAAAATCAAGCACGTCCTTACGGCACATGAACAGGGTGCTGCTCATGCTGCCGACGGTTACTATAGAGCGACAGGTAAAACAGGTGTGGTAATTGCAACAAGCGGACCGGGCGCTACCAACTTGGTAACGGGCATTGCAACCGCATTTATGGATAGTATTCCTATGGTTGCAATCACAGCCAATGTTCCTGATAATCTTATCGGAAGAGATTCATTTCAGGAAATATGCATCACAGGTGTGACACTTCCTATAACAAAGCATAATTTCTTTGTAAATAAAGTTGAAGATTTGGCTGATGCACTCAGAGATGCTTTCAGGATAGCAAACAGCGGAAGAAAAGGTCCTGTTCTTGTGGATATCACAAAAGACGTGACCGCTGCCTTGACTGAATATGAAAAGGCTGAACCTCTTGAATTATATAAAAATCCTGTTGCAAAGGATGAAGATATCGAAGAAGTTGCAAAACTTATAAACGAATCGGAAAAACCGGTCATATATTTCGGAGGCGGAGTTGTTGCTTCCGAAGCATTAGATGAACTGAACGAACTTTTATCAAAAGGCGATATACCCGCAACCAATACTTTAATGGCTACGGGAGTTCTGGGATACAACAATAAAAGAAGGCTCGGCATGATAGGTATGCACGGTACCGTAGCCGCAAATAAAGCAATACATAATGCAGATTTGGTTTTGGCTCTCGGAACGAGATTCAGCGACAGAGTTGCCCTTAATCCGAACAAATTTGCAAGTCATGCTAAAAAAATTCAAGTAGACCTTGATATGAGCGAAATAAACAAGAATGTATTTGTACATAAAAGCGTTATAAGTGACGTTAAAGATTTTCTTATAAGATTATTACCATTGATTGAAAAGAGATCTCGTAAAGAATGGATAGATCAAACTTTACTTTGGAGGAAAACTCCCGTTGAAGATAAGTATTATAAGGGGGATTTGCATCCGGGAGATATCGTAACCACCGCATGTGCCATGTCTGATAAAGAACCTATAATCGTTACGGATGTAGGTCAGCACCAGATGTGGGCGGCGCAGTATTTAAAAAATGTGAAGCCTATTAAATTCTTAACCAGCGGAGGGCTTGGAACTATGGGATACAGCTACGGAGCTGCTATTGGTGCTGCAGTCGGTTCTCCCGATAAAAGAGTCATTCAATTTGTTGGAGACGGCTCATTCCATATGTGTTTAAATGAAGCATGTACCGCAGTTAGTCAAAATCTACCAATTATAACTATTATAATGAATAATGGTGTCCTCGGTATGGTTTATCAGTGGCAGACTGTCTTTTATGAAAAAAGATATTCTCAAACTGTTTTAAATAGAAAAACAGATTTTGTTAAATTAGCCGAAGCCTTTGGATTAACAGGATTTAGAGCTGAGACTTTGGAAGAATTCGAAGATATATATGAAAAGGCACTTAAAGTAAACGGTCCGGTTTGGATCGATTGCAGGATTGAAGAACTTGAAAGAGTTCTGCCTATGATACCTAACGGCGGAACTGTAGATGATATGATAATTAATTAAATAAAGGAGAATTAAAATGGCTTATAGAAAAGAAGTTATAAGCATTTTGGTTGATAATCAATCAAATGTCTTAACAAGGATTGTCAGTTTGTTTGGAAGACGCGGTTTTAATATCGATTCTCTTACAGTATCTACCACAAATGATAAAGACATATCAAGGATAACTATTGTCTTTAACGGTACAGACCAATCACTATATCAGATTATGACTCAGACAAAAAAACTGGAAGTCGTAAAAGATATATTTACTCTTGATTCAAGCAATTCTTTATACAGAGAATTACTGCTTGTTAAAATCAAAACGGATAAGACAGAAAGGACTTCTCTTAAAGAAATAGTCGATATTTACAGAGGTAAGATTATAGATTTATGTAAAGACAGCATGATCATAGAACTTACCGGAGCACCTGAAAAGCTGGACGGCTTTATGAATATGATAGACTGCTACGACGTCGTAGAGGTCTGCAGGACGGGTATTACAGGTATTGCAAGAGGACTAGAACCTGTAAGATAAAATAGCTAATTAATAAAATTAATTATAAATTATACATACAAAAGGAGATATATTTAAAATGATTAAAAAGTATTATGATCAAGATTGTAATTTAGGTTTATTAGACGGA
This sequence comes from uncultured Anaerofustis sp., assembly GCF_938029165.1. NCBI lineage: Bacteria > Bacillati > Bacillota > Clostridia > Eubacteriales > Eubacteriaceae > Anaerofustis > uncultured Anaerofustis sp. The sequence goes on along the minus strand of NZ_CALHFB010000050.1, from coordinate 56,453 downwards.
AAGACAGTAGCTATCATCGGATATGGTAGCCAAGGACATGCTCACGCTCAAAACTTACATGAAAGCGGTGTTAATGTAGTAGTAGGTTTAAGACCGGGTTCAGCAAGTGTAAAAAAAGCTGAAGAAGCAGGACTTAAAGTTATGGATATCGAAGCTGCCGCTGAAGCTGGGGATTTGGTAATGATGCTTGTTCCTGACGAATTAGCTGCTGATATTTATAAAACTCAAGTTGCAAAACATATGAAAGAGGGCAACGTATTGATGTTTGCTCATGGTTTTAATATCCATTATAACCAAATCGTACCGGCAAAAGACATCGATGTTATCATGGTTGCGCCTAAAGGACCTGGACATACGGTTAGAAGTCAGTATGTTGAAGGCAGAGGCGTTCCAAGTTTGATAGCTGTATATCAAGATGCTTCAGGTAAAGCTAAAGATTATGCACTTGCTTATGCCGCTGGTATCGGAGCAGGCAGAGCTGGTATCTTGGAAACATCATTTAAAGAAGAAACAGAAACCGACTTATTCGGTGAACAAGCAGTACTTTGCGGCGGTGTAACAGAACTTATGAAAGCAGGTTTTGATACTCTTGTTGAAGCGGGTTATGAACCTGAAATGGCATATTTTGAATGTATCCATGAAATGAAACTTATCGTTGACCTTATAAACAGCGGCGGATTTGAAATGATGAGATATTCTATTTCAAATACAGCTGAATACGGTGATTACAGAACAGGCACAAGACTAATCACTGAAGATACAAGAAAAGAAATGAAGAAAGTTCTTCATGAAATCCAAGACGGTACATTCGCAAGTGAATTCATTCAAGAATTCAAATCAGGCGGAAAAGCTAAATTCTTAGCAACAAGAAGAAAAGAAACAGAACATTTATTATGTAAAGTTGGTGCTGAACTTAGAAAAATGATGAGCTGGTTAAAAAAATAGGAGATACATATAATGGGCTTAAGAAGTGAAAATGTTACTAAAGGTGTAGAAAAGGCTCCCGCAAGAAGTCTTTTCTATGCTATGGGATATACGAAAGAAGAGCTAAACAGACCTCTCATAGGTGTTGTTAATGCTAAAAGTGAAATTGTCCCAGGTCATATGCACTTGGATAAAGTTGCCGAAGCCGTAAAAGCGGGAATAAGAATGGCGGGAGGAACTCCTATAGAAGTTCCTTCAATCGGAGTTTGTGACGGTATAGCCATGGGACATGACGGTATGAAATATTCTCTTCCTAGCCGTGAACTTATTGCAGACAGCGTTGAAACGATGGCTATTGCTCATTGTTTCGACGGATTGGTATTGGTTCCCAACTGTGATAAAATCGTTCCCGGAATGATTATGGCTGCTGTCAGACTTAATATTCCTACGGTGGTTTGTTCAGGCGGACCTATGATGTCCGGCCTTGTAAAAGGAGAGGAAACTTCTCTTTCAAAGATGTTTGAAGCCGTTGGGGCTAGGAAAGCCGATATCATCGGTGACGCGGAACTTCTTGAATATGAAGAAAACACATGTCCCGGATGCGGTTCTTGCTCCGGTATGTATACCGCAAATTCAATGAATTGTCTTTCGGAAGCTGTCGGTATAGCTCTTCCCGGTAACGGTACTATTCCTGCCGTAGAAAGCGGAAGGATAAGACTTGCCAAAGAAGCCGGAATGTCAATAATGAATTTGGTTGAAAAAGATATCAAAGCAAGAGATATAATCAATGAAAAGTCTATCAGGAATGCACTTGCATGCGATATGGCTCTCGGATGTTCATCAAACAGTGTCCTTCATTTATTAGCTATTGCAAATGAAGCCGGTGTTGAACTCAACCTTGAAATATTCAACGAATTCAGTTCAAAGGTTCCAAACCTATGTCATTTAGCTCCCGCAGGCGGCACTCATATGCATGACTTGAACAGAGCCGGCGGGCTTAGAGCAGTTTTAAATGAGCTTGATAAAAAGGGACTTATCGATACTTCTCTCATTACCGCAAACGGTAAGACGGTAGGGGAAAATATCAAGGGGCATGAGATAAAAGATGACAATCTGATAAAACCTGTAAGCTGTCCTTACAGTGAGACCGGCGGTATTGCGATCCTTTGGGGTAACATAGCTAAAGACGGATGTGTTGTAAAAAGAAGTGCGGTCGATGAAAGTATGCTTAAACATACAGGACCTGCAAGAGTGTTCAACAGCGAAGAAGATGCGATAGACGCTATTTACAACGGTAAAATAGTTGACGGAGATGTAGTCGTTATCCGCTACGAAGGACCGAAAGGCGGTCCGGGTATGAGAGAAATGCTAAATCCTACTTCCGCACTTGCGGGAATGGGGCTTGATAAAACAGTCGCTCTTATTACCGACGGAAGATTTTCCGGTGCATCAAGAGGTGCTTCAATAGGTCACGTTGCTCCCGAAGCATATGACGGAGGGAATATCGGACTAATCGAAGAAGGCGATATCATCGAAATAGATATCCCTGATTCAAAAATCAATGCAAAAATTACCGATGAAGAATTTGAAAACAGAAGAAAATCTTATGTCTGTCCTAAAGAGCCTGTTAAAGACGGCTGGTTAGCCAGATATCAAAGAAATGTTTCATCTGCAGCCAAAGGTGCGGTAATGAAATAAAACAGTTTAAAAGACCACTCAGGTGGTCTTTTTTGTTATTTAAAGAAATAATAAATAAAAATAATAATTATTATGGAAAATATGGACTTTCGAATTTTGTAATGCTATATTATATTAAAAGACAACTTTAGAGGGAAACAATGAAATTTTTAGACAAAATATTCAGCAGAATAGTTATTTTCGGACTTTTATTATTATTTCAGGCATTTATGTTGTTTTACATAGTATTTGCTCTCGGTGAAAGTGTAAATGAAGTTTACGGAATACTTTTATTTGCAAGTATACTAACGGTGGCTTATGTAAATACAAGGAACATGAACCCTGCATATAAACTCGGCTGGGCGATAGTTATAATGGGTTTTCCGTTCTTTGGCATACTCTTCTATTTAGCCGTTGGAAATAAAAAACCCACAAGAAAACTGAAGAAAAAATTGAGCAGAGCCAGCGAATTTGCTCATAGAATGCTTCCTCAGGATGCGGATACGATAGAAGAAATCATAAAAGAAGATCCTCTCGTTGCGGGAAGTGCGATGTATATCTCCAATTACGGTCCTTATCCTATGTGTAAGAATACAAAAACAAAGTTTTATCCTGTAGGAGAAGACGCCTTTGTCGACATGATAGAGGAGCTTAAAAAAGCTGAAAAATATATATTTATCGAGTATTTCATAGTTCACGAAGGAAAAATGTGGGATACTATTTTAGATATTTTGGAAGAAAAAGTAAAAGAAGGTGTGGATGTAAGGTTTATCTACGATGATGTAGGTTCTCTTACCGTACTTCCAAGCAAGTATCATAGAGTACTTGAGAAGAAAGGCATTAAGACTATCGTATTCAATCCTTTCGTACCTTTTTTATCTTTAGTAATGAATAATCGTGACCATAGAAAAATAACCGTCATAGACGGTAAAGTAGGTTTCACCGGAGGCATCAATTTATCCGATGAATATATCAATGAAGTGGAAAGATTTGGTCATTGGAAAGATAATGCTATTAAGCTGGAAGGTGAAGGGGTCTGGAACCTTACGATTATGTTCCTTGAAATGTGGAACGGGTTAAGACCTACGGATAATGAGCTTGCATATGAAAAGTTCAAACCGGATTACAGCTTTGCGGCGGATTATAAAGATGAAGGTTATGTTCAGCCCTTTAGTGATTCTCCTTTGGATAATGAAGTACTATCAGAGAATGTATACATGAATATATTAAATTCCGCAAGGGATTATGTGTATATTTATACTCCTTACTTGATTATAGATAATGAAATGACTACAGCTCTTACTTTAGCCGCAAAAAGAGGAGTGGATGTAAGAATAGTTATTCCGGGGATACCGGACAAGAAGACAGCATTCGAGCTTACCAAGTCATTCTGCCCCGAACTTATAAATAACGGCGTAAAGATATATCATTATACACCGGGATTTCTTCACGGAAAATGTTTTGTCTCCGATGATAAAGTTGGTACCGTAGGAACCGCAAATATGGATTACAGGAGTTTATATCTTCATTTCGAGTGCGGAGTTTATCTTTATAAGACGAAGAGCATTATGGAAATAAAAAAAGATATGCTTGAAACATTTGAGAAGAGTGAAAGAAGATACAATAAAAAGAACAGACTTCCTATATTGTTCAAAATTTACAGAAGTCTGCTTAGACTATTTGCTCCGTTGATGTAGTACTATCAATGTTAACATCATATAGAAATTTATAGCAGATGGATAAAACTATCCATCTGTTTTTATTATAAATACAATTAGTATAAATCGTTCAATAATTAATGTTATTTGTTGAATTAAGTTATCAAATACAGTAAGTTTACAGAAAATTCTTGACACTTTTTGATATTTTGGTTACAATTAATTCAATATAGAAAATTATGGGGAGATATAAAATGACAAAGAAAATAATATCTATGATGCTTTGTTTGGGACTTATTTTAGGTCTTACCGCTTGCGGTTCAGGCGGAAGTTCAGACAAAGTATACAAAATCGGTGTACTTCAACTCGTTCAGCACGATGCTTTGGATAAGGCTAACGAAGGTTTTATGAAAGCATTGGAAGAAAAAGGCTACAAAGACGGTGAAAAAATCAAATTGGATTATCAAAATGCCGCAGGGGATCAATCAAACTGCCAAACTATTTCCGATAGTTTTATAAATGACAATAAAGATTTGATTTTAGCTATAGGTACTCCTGCCGCTCAGGCTGTAGCGAATAAAACAAAGGATATTCCTATTTTGGTTACTGCGGTTACAGACCCTGCGGATGCGGGACTTGTTAAATCAAATGAAAAACCTGAAACAAACGTATCGGGAACAAGCGATTTAACTCCTGTTAAAGAACAGATCAAGCTTTTGAAAGAAATATTACCAAAAGCTAAAAAAGTTGGTATTTTATATTCAACAAATGAATCTAACTCAATCCTACAGGCTAAACTTGCAAAAGAAGCTATAAAAGCGGAAGGCATGACTGCTGTTGATGCTACCGTATCAAGTTCAAATGAAATCCAACAGGTTACAGATGCTGTAGTAGATAAGGTGGATGCTCTTTATGTTCCTACAGATAACATGATTTCTGCGGGTATCGCAACTGTTTCTATGGTCGCAAATGAAAAGAAAGTTCCTATCATATGCGGTGAATCAGGTATGTTAAAGGGCGGAGCTCTCGCAACATATGGGATAGATTACTACAATCTTGGATACAAAACAGGTCTTCAGGCTGTAGATATCTTGGAAGGAAAGACAAAAGTAAGCGATATGCCAATAGGTTACCTTGCCCAAGAAGATTTGGAAATGGCTGTAAACGAAGATGCTGCTAAAACTTTAGGTATTACTATTCCTGACAGTGTAATGAGTAAAGTAAAGAAATAATAAAAGTAAATAATTAAGTATTCGTATTTCTGCTCTTTAAAAGGGTAGAAATACATGTTTTTATAATATTATAGGATTTAAAACGTAAATATTAAGTAACTATACTAGGGGGAGAAATAATATGTTAAAGAAAATATTATCTGTTATGCTTTGTTTTGGCATGATGATAGGACTTGCAAGCTGCGGAAGTTCTTCGTCGGGCTCTGATAAAGCGTATAAAATAGGTGTCATTCAATTGATTCAGCATGATTCATTGGATGCATCTTATAAAGGCTTTGTTGCCGCGTTAAAAGAAAATGGATATGAAGACGGAGATAAAATAAAAATTGATTTTCAAAATGCTGCCGGAGATCAATCTAACTGTCAAACTATTTCCGACGGATTTGTTAATGACGGCAAAGATTTGATTTTGGCTATCGGTACACCTGCCGCTCAGGCTGCAGCAAGCAAAACAAAAGATATTCCTATCTTGATAACTGCCGTTACAGACCCTGCAGACGCGGGACTTGTTAAGTCAAATGAAAAACCTGAAACGAATGTATCGGGTACGAGTGATTTGACTCCTGTAAAGGATCAGTTGGAAGTATTAAAAGAGTTTTCACCAAAGGCTAAAAAAGTAGGTCTTTTATATTCATCGAATGAAGCAAACTCTGTTTTGCAGGCTAAAATAGCTAAAAAAGAAGCTAAGAAATTGGGTCTTACACTCGTTGAGGGTACAGTATCAAGTTCAAATGAAATCCAGCAGGTAACTTCTTCAATCGTAGATAAAGTAGATGCGATATATATTCCTACAGACAATACATTCGCAGCTGGTATGGCTACCGTTGCACTCGTTACGAATGAAGCAAAGGTTCCGGTTTACTGCGGAGCACAGGCTATGGCTACTGACGGCGGACTTGCTTGTTATGGTATAGACTATTATGACCTTGGTTATAAAACAGGTCTTCAGGCTATTAAAGTTTTGGAAGGCAAAGCTAAAGTCAACGATATGCCTATCGAATATTTAAGCGGAGATGATTTAAAACTTGTTGTTAATGATGATACTCTTAAGACTTTGGATATGAAAGTTCCTGATAAGCTAAAAGATAAACTCGTTAAATAAAAAAACACCCATATGGGTGTTTTTTATTTAATATTTAATTATAATTTAGATGTCAAAGCATTTCATATTTGAGCCTATTTCAAAATGGTACTTTACTATACCCAGGTCAAGTTTTGAGTAAAATCCCTTTAGAGCCCGAACGGATACTTTGCCTTCATTGATATCGAATATAAATTTTTGCTGATTGGTTGCTGTAGGCGCTAAAAGAGCGGCTTCTACACCTTCTTTAAACCATTTTGGCATATCATTATCATTCTTGACAACTTCTTTTATTGATTTTGATTTACGGCTTACTCCATTTGTTTTACCGTAACCTAACGCGATAGTGCAGTATATTTTTTCATCTTTTTTAATCTTATAAGGTATCTTGCTTTTTTTGTAAGTAAGTGCTACCCAACATGTATTCAGTCCCAGAGTTTGAGCTTTTAAAACTATTTCTTCTCCGTAATAACCGCACTTTTCTTCTATGCCTTTTTCTTTTTTACCTATAAGTACTATATAATTATTTGCATTTTCAAATTTCCCGTAGTGTGCCATAAAAGTATCAAAAGCCTTTGGTTCATCTAAGAATAATTTTATATTAAGTCCCGATTTTTTATTGCACTCCTCAATTATATCAATGAGTTTTTCTTTTATTTCTCCCTCGATTTTTTTATTTTCATAACTTCTTACAGAATGTCTTTGTTTTATAGCCTCCTGTAAATCCATAATAAATTCCTCCTTTATAATATTTGTTTACTCTTCATTTTCATTTGGATATCCATATTTTGAAGCACTTTGTATGACTTCATAAACTTCATCCGTCAGATTTTTTATTTCATTCCATATTGTTTTGTTTGTACTTATATAATAAAAATTCATTGTTCCTTTTTTATACATGGAAATAATATTTGCTTCTTTTAAAATTTTTAAATGATGTGATACTGCGGGACGTGAAAGATAAGTTTTCTTTGTTATTTCCCCGACCCTCATACCTATATTATCACTTTCCAAAAGTGCTACTATGATACTTTGTCTCGTCTCATCTCCTAAAGATACAAAGGCATTTTTACAATTCTTAAATTTATTTGATAAGCTTAATCTTTGTTTTTTACAGTCATTCATTTTTAACTCCTTTGTTTAACAGTTTAAACTATTATACTATATATTATTTACAAAAATACATCGGTAAAGAATTTCAATACCATTGTTTTTATATTTTTCATTTTTTTATTATAACTAAAATATTTCACAAACACTTTAATACGTTTTATAACCTTATAAAAAAGTATTTTTTTATTGAAAAGTTTTATATTTAATAGTAGAATAGAACTAATAGTGAAAATAATAAATTATTGTTTCTTTCTATAAAAAATAAATATATTTATAAGTAATAATATAATCAGGGGGTAGAGAATGGAACTTTTCATGGGTATACTGAGGAACCTTCCCGATGCCATCAGTTTAGGTATTTTATGGGGAATAATGTGTCTTGGAGTATACATAACATTTAAAATATTAGATATAGCGGATTTGACCGTTGACGGAACATTTGCACTGGGAGGATGTATAACCGCTACATTGGTCGTATCGGGAGTAAACCCTATTCTGAGTTTGATTGCTGCAACTTTGGCAGGTATGATAGCAGGTTATGTCACGGGTTTCTTACATACAAAACTTAAGATACCCGCAATCTTGGCAGGTATCCTTACAATGCTTTCGCTTTATTCCATAAACTTAAAAGTTTTAGCAGGAAAATCAAATTTGGCTATGCCTCAAATCGGAGGAGGAAATGTACAGACTGTTATCGATATGATAACTAATCTAACAGGACTTTCAAACCGAAGTGCCACATTAGTTTTTGGTATTATAATCGCAGTTATATGTATGGTAGTTCTTTATTGGTTCTTTGGAACGGAAATAGGTTCTGCAATCAGGGCTACTGGTAATAACGAGGATATGGTCAGGGCTCTCGGCGTCAATACCGATACCATGAAAATTATAGGACTTGTGATTTCAAACGGGCTAGTTTCTCTTTCAGGAGCAATGGTAGCACAGTCTCAGCGATACGGAGACGTCGGTATGGGGACAGGTACTATAGTAATAGGTCTTGCTTCTATTATCATCGGAGAAGTTATTTTAACTCACGCACATTCTTTTAAGACAAAACTATTCAGTGTAGTTTTGGGAAGTATCATATACAGAGTCATCATTGCCGTAGTACTAAGACTTGGTATGAACCCTAACGATTTAAAACTGTTAACGGCTATTATTGTTGCACTCGCTCTTTCTCTTCCTATTATTAAATCAAAACTAAATATGAGAAAGAAAATAAAAATAAATAAAGAAATAAACGGCGGGGAGGTGTAGAAAATGCTTAAATTACAGAATATAAATAAGACATTCAACGAAGGTACCATAAATGAAAAGAAAGCATTGATAGATATAAATCTACACTTGAACCCTCAGGATTTTGTAACTGTTATCGGCGGTAACGGTGCAGGGAAATCTACAATGCTCAATATGGTAGCGGGCGTATATCCCGTTGACAGCGGTAAAATAACTCTTGCTGATCATTTAATTACAAACCTCGATGAACATAAAAGAGCAAGATGGATAGGAAGAGTATTTCAGGATCCTATGAGAGGGACTGCTTCCGATATGATGATAGAAGAAAATCTCGCCATGGCGAACAGAAGAGGGGATAAGAGAGGTTTTGCCTGGGGAATCAAGAATGAAGAGAGAGAAGAGTATAAAGAGCTTCTTAAAACTCTCGATCTCGGTCTGGAGGACAGATTAAGCGATAAAGTAGGGCTTTTGTCGGGCGGACAAAGACAGGCGTTAACACTTCTTATGGCTACTTTAAAGAAACCGGAGTTACTACTTTTGGATGAACATACTGCTGCTCTTGACCCTAAGACCGCAGCTAAAGTCCTTAAGATAACAGATAAGATAATTGAAAAAGATAATCTTACAGCACTTATGGTTACTCACAACATGAGAGACGCCATCAAATACGGAAACAGACTTATAATGATGTATGAAGGTCATATAATATACGATGTCAGCGGAGATGAAAAGAAAAATCTTGAAGTAAAAGATTTACTTGAAAAATTTGAAATGTGTTCGGGCGGAGAATTCGCCAACGACAGGATGTTATTATCTTAAACTTTGGAGTGCAGATTTACTGCACTCTTTTTTATTTATATGGTATAGTTGCTTGAATTGATTTTATATTATAATGTGTTTATATACCTAAATTTAGATGATTATTTTTTAATAAAAGAAAAAAATAAATAAAAAAAGAAAATAGGAAAAAACAGTCAAAGTTTCTGAAAGCGTTTATATGAAGCATAATGAAAGATAAGGAAAGTTTTTGATATTATGGAAAAGAAAATTTGTATCCTAAATGCACTTCACATTTTATATAAATTGTGGTAGAATAATTGTAAATAAAAAAAGCGTACGAGGTGATTAAAATGGTTAAAATTATCGGTGGTGCAGAAGGCACAGGAAAAACAAAAAAACTTATAGACTTAGCTAACAATGAAAACAAAGAAACGAAAGGGCTTCAAGTCTATATTGATTCAACTTTAAACCACTCAAGAGAAGTTATGACTCAAATCAGATTTATCAATACTTCTGAATTTCACATTGCTTCTTCTGAAATGTTCTTCGGATTTTTATGCGGACTTATCGCAGGAAACTACGATATAACAAAAATATACATAGACGATATACTATCTATTATAAATGCAAAACATTTGGAAACTGCAATAGCTTTTCTGGATCAGCTTGAAGCATTTACTAAAGAATATGAATGTGATATTACACTAACTCTTGGCGCAAGAGATGAAGATGAACTTAATCTTCTTAAAAAATACGAATATCAAGAAGCGTAAAATTGTATACTAAATTTTCTACTAAATTAAAGGAGAAGTATTCTTCCAAGGTTTATAAAATACCAATTAGTATCGATACCACCTGTCCCGTAAGAGACGGGAGCATATCTAAAGGCGGATGTATATTTTGTGGTGAAAAAGGTGCAGGCTATGAAAACGGCGACTGCAAAGAATCAATAACCAAACAAATAAACGATAATTTAGATATTTTTGTTAATAAATATAAGGCTGAAAAGTTTATATTATATTTTCAAAATTTTACTAATACATATATAAAGCTTTCTACTTTTAAAAATAACATAATAGAAGCTGTAAATGCAGTTGATAATGCTGTAGCCATTTCGATTTCTACCAGACCTGACTGCATCGACAGCGATTATCTTGACTTTTTAAAAGAAGTAGAAAATAAGTATCATCTTGATATAATCATCGAACTCGGATTACAGTCAGTAAATAATGAAACACTGAAAAAATTAAATAGAGGTCATACTCTGGCAGATTATTTAAAAGCTGCTCTTCTTATAAAAAGTTATGATTTTGAAATTTGTACGCATATAATTGCTTCCATTCCATACGACCGTGATGAGGATTTGGTGGAAGCGGCAAAAATACTCAGTATTTTAAATACGAACAGCGTAAAAATTCATTCTTTATATATTGAAAAAAATACAATTTTGGGTAAAATGTATGAAGAAGGAAAAATCGAAATGTTAAAACTTGATGATTTTGTAAGGAGAGTAGTTTTATTCTTGGAGAATTTAAGTGAAGAAGTTGCAGTCGAAAGACTGGTTTCGAGAGTTCCGAAGGAAGAAGATGTTTTATTTCTAAATTGGGATAGATCCCACTGGGTAATTCAGGATATGATAATCGATGAAATGAAAAAACAAAATACTTATCAGGGTAAGAAGTATAATGAGTACCAAAAAGGACTTCTTGATAAGTTTAAATAAAAGGAGCATGATAAGGTGCTTGATAACAGCGTAAATTGGGAAGATTTTTTATACCCATACAAGCAGGCAGTAGATGAGCTTACTTTAAAGTTTAAGACAATACGAGACCAAAAATTAAAAACCGGACAGTACTCGGAGATAGAAGAAGTACACGGAAGAGTAAAAAAAGTAAGCAGTATACTGGAAAAATTAGATAAAAATGATTATAATATTGAAGATATCGAAACCAAGATAACAGACCTTGCCGGAATTAGGATAGTATGTCAGTTTGAAGAAGATATAAATAAAGTTGCCAGCCATATTGCAGGCAGGAATGATATGAATATCATAATCAAAAAGGACTACCTTTCCAATCCGAAGGAAAGCGGATACCGTTCGGTTCATCTTGTAATAGAATATCAAGTCCATACTGCATTTGGTGTCAAGGATATCTTATGTGAAATTCAAATCAGGACACTGGCAATCAATTTTTGGGCTACTATAGAACATTCCCTAAATTATAAATATGAGGGGGATATACCAAAGGAAATTTCCGAAAGGCTTAAAGCAGCCGCTTTAAAGGTCAAAGATTTAGATCAGGAAATGAGTGCAATACGAGATGAAGTAATGCATGCACAAAAATTATTCAGGGCAAAGAAAAATGCCACACTTATGACAAGTCAATATATATCTCTTCTAAATAAGATGGGATATTTGGAATTAGGGAATAAATATGTTAAAATATTTACAAAGTTATCGGAAAAAGATGACACCCTACAGCTTATGCTTTTGGAAAAAGAACTGGAAGCAAAAGTTAAAAATTTAGTAAAAAAAGAAAACAAAGGAGAACAATAATGGCTTTAATCTCAAGTAAAGAAATTTTACAAAAAGCAAAAGAAGGAAAATATGCAGTAGGTGCTTTTAATGTCAACAATATGGAAATTATCCAAGGTATCGTTGAAGCAGCTGAACAAGAAAATGCGCCTGTAATCTTACAAGTATCAGCAGGAGCAAGAAAATACGCTAAATCAGTTTATTTAACATCTTTAGTAGATGCTGCTATCAAAGATACGGGAGTAGATGTTGTACTTCATCTTGACCATGGTGACAGTTTTGAACTTTGTAAATCTTGTATTGATGACGGATTTACATCAGTTATGATCGATGCTAGTAAATATGACCTTGAAAAAAATATCGAAATCACAAAACAAGTAGTGGAATATGCTCACGACCACGGTGTTACAGTAGAAGCTGAACTCGGTAAATTAGCGGGTGTTGAAGATGCGGTTAAAGTTGCTGCTAAAGATGCTACTTACACAGATCCCGAAGAAGCTGCCGAATTCGTAGAAAAAACAGGTGTTGACTCACTTGCTATAGCTATCGGTACTTCTCATGGTGCTTATAAATTCTCAGGTGAACCTAGTCTTGACTATGCAAGACTTGAAAAAGTTTGCGAACTTATTCCAAACTTCCCAATAGTACTTCACGGTGCTTCATCTGTACCTCAGGAATTTGTTGAACTTAACAATAAATATGGTGCAAAAATACCTGGAGCTCAAGGTGTACCTGAAGAAATGTTAGCAAAGGCTGCTAAATTAGGTGTTGCTAAAATCAACGTAGATACAGATATACGTTTAGCAATGACAGCTGCTATCAGAAAAGTATTCGTAGAAGAACCTGAAGTATTTGACCCAAGAGGATATTTAAAACCTGCAAGAACTGCTGTTAAGGATATGGTTGCTCATAAAATGCAAGTATTTGGATGTGCAGGTAAAGGCGGACTTAAATAGTTTTATATAATAAAAAATAAAAGACCACATTTAAGTGGTCTTTTTTATTTGTTTTAAAATTAATATTATATTCTTTGATCAATATAATATTTATTTACTCAACATATATAATCAATAATCTTTTATAAGAGATTGTTTAAAATATTTCGGATAGATTTATCTTATTATTATTAACTTTATTGTTTTTATTATTTACTTATATTTATTTTATTCTATTTTATCGTGTTTTTTTGTTAAAAAAGGTTTACTTTTTGTCACAAATTTGATAATATTAAATATATACAAATTTACTAGATTTTCGCTAAACACTAATGATAATTTTTACGCAAATCAACAAAATACATTACATATTATTATTTCTAGTGCACGTTACATAAAGTAAACTTTAAGTAACTATTGTCGAAAATCACAATTAAAGGAAGGAAATTAAATTATGAAAAAAACATTGGGTAAAATATCCGGTATTGCAATGATATGTATAATGATTTTGACATCTTTTGCTCCGGTATCTTTTGCGGCTGATAAAGTAGAACCTGAACTTAAAACCTTTGGCGGAACGGAGTATTTCTTTGCTAACGGTGTAGCTATTACTATCGAAGCGAGAGAAGACGGAAGTGAAGGTGCTCTCATAAAATGGGACGGAGGAGAGAAGAATGTAGGTAAGAATGCCAATGTCCTTGGCGGTATGCATGATGATGCTACATCCGTTTCGACATCAATAACTATGAACGGCGGAACTGTAAGAAACGTTATCGGCGGTGGATTACATAAAAGTAATTGTTCAAGTACAAATGTAATTATTAACGACGGTGATATTGTATCGGTTCAAGGCGGCGGAGCAAGCTCTTTAACTAAGGACTGTGGATGTTCAAATTCTTCATGGTATAATGGTAATGCAAAGGACTCTCCTTGCCAAGTTGAAAATGCCAATGTTACAATTAACGGAGGAAGTGTATCCTCTTTAGTATTCGGAGGCGGTGAAGGCATAAGTTGCACAAAAAATTCTTCACTTACGATTAATGACGGTTCTCTTGGAAGTGCATGGGTAACAGCAGGCGGTTCTAACGGTTATACCGGTTCTGCTAAACTTTCTATTAAAGGCGGAGACTTAAATGTTGTTCAAAGTGTTAATAGAGGAAGTATGGACAGTGCAGAAATAGAAGTTACAGGGGGAACTATAAAAGACCTTTATCTAGGCGGTGAAACCGGAGACTCAAATGTAACGGGTTCTATTTCTAATATCAAGACTACTATTGACGGCGGTAAAATAGGCACATTATCTCCGGGTAAAAGCAATAATACCGAAATAGTTATGACAAATAATGAAAATGTAAATCTTGATTTTAAACAAGGTGAAATCACAAATGTCGATGAAAATATCAAAGTAGATGTTTGTACTCATGAAGGTAATATTGAATTTAAAGTAGAAAAAGCTGCTACTTGTACCGAAGATGGATTAAAAGTCGGAATATGTAAGATTTGCGGTGAAAGAGTAACTGAAAAAGTCATTCCCAAACTAGGGCATAAATGGAATAAGGGAGAAGTTATAAAAGAAGCTACATATACTGAACAGGGCGAAATAAAATATACTTGTCTTAATGACCCAACTCACACAAAGATCGAATATATTCCAATGCTTGTAAAACCTGATGATAAACCTGTAGTTGCTCCTGATAAAAATACAGGAAATGATAATAAAAATTCAGCTACAGATAACACAAAAGTTACATCAAATCCTAAGACAGGTGATAGCGGTATGCTTCCTTACATATTGATTTCTCTTGTAAGCCTTGGCGGTTTTGGATTTGTTTTAAAGAAAAAATTTATTTAATTTAATTAAAAGGCTGCTTAAATAGCAGTCTTTTTTTTATATTAATTTGTCAAAAAAAGTACACTTTTTGTAACATTATAATACAATTTGTAATTTGTCACATGGTGTAAGAAAAAACGCAAAAAAACATATTATTGTGTATAAATATGTAACATTTTCCTTGTATTTTATAATATCATAATTGTTACAAAAAGTGTAATTATTGTAACTAATATATGTATATGCATTTTAACTTGATATTAATGAAAGAGGTTGATCTATGGATAATAAAACAGTTGGATTTGGTTTATCATATGATGGATGGGATAAAAATTTAATGTATATAGATATTGGTGAAAATACCTGTAAAGGTAAAATTTTTAATTGTTATATGAAAAGTTATATTGAGTTTAATGGAGTAGAAGATTTAATACTTAAATTAAAAAAACTATATCAGGAATTAAGCTATAATATAAAAAGTAAGTATTATAATATGTCAGAAATCATAAATATGACAACACATTTGTCATATTTAATAAGGATCATGGTTTTTAATGATAACAATGAAATCAAGGGAATAATAAAGGACTATTCAGTAGGAATGGAATATGAATTTAAAAACGAAGAAGAATTAAAAAAATATATAAAATAAAAAACGCCTTATGGCGTTTTTTTTAAACTCTTTCGCTTACGATGCTAAATCCGCTTTCAATTAGAGTTTTTTCTATATCTTTGGCTTGACTGCTGTCTTTTGTTTCCATGGTTATTTTTATGAAGCAACTGTTGATAGGCATTTCAGGGTCTCCGTTATCGTATTGTACCTCTACAACATTTGCTCCGCATTTGCTTATTACGGAACTTACCGCTACGAGCTGTCCCGGCTTATCTGTAAGAGCTATTGTAAGAGATGTTTTTCTTCCGCTCATTACAAGACCTCTGTCTATTACTCTGTTTAAAATGTTAACATCTATATTTCCGCCGCTTACAATACATACGACGTTTTTATTTTTAAGAGGTATCTTATCAAACATTGCCGCCGCAACAGAAACTGCTCCTGCGCCCTCTGCTACGAGTTTTTGTTTCTCCATCAGCATAAGTATAGCCGCAGCTATTTCGTCTTCCGTAACGGTAATCACCTCGTCTACGTATTCTTTTACAAGTTCATATGTCAAATCTCCAGGTTCTTTGACTGCGATACCGTCTGCAAATGTATTTACCGTTTCGGTGGCAACCCTGTTATGTTCCTTCATTGATTTATACATGCTCGGTGCACCCGCTGCCTGAACTCCGTAAACTTTACATGTTGGTTTTAAGTGTTTGATTGCATATGCAACTCCGCTTATGAGTCCGCCGCCGCCTATCGGTACTACAACAGCATCTACATCGGATAGTTGATCCAATATTTCAAGACCTATCGTTCCTTGTCCCGCTATCACATCTTCGTCGTTAAAAGGATGAATGAAAGTGTATCCTTCTTCCTTTTGAAGTTCGATTGCTTTATCATATGCATCATCATAAGTATCACTTACCAGGCATACTTCCGCACCGTAGCTTTTTGTTGCTTCTACTTTACTTATAGGAGCGCCGTCGGGCATGCAGATAATGCATGGTATCTTATTTTTTTCGCTGGCTAATGCCACACCTTGTGCATGATTTCCCGCACTGCAGGCAATGATACCTTTCTTCTTTTCTTCGTCATTCAATTGACTTATTTTATAATACGCACCTCTGATTTTGAAACTACCGGTGGTTTGTAAATTTTCTGTTTTTAAATATATCTTATTTTTATTACTAAGAGGCGGAGCCGCAATCAAATCCGTCTTCCTTATTGCGTCTTTAAGTGTAAACGCTGCGTGATATACTTTGTCTAATGTTAACATATTGCCCTCCTTATGGTTGAAACTTATTAAATTTTATTATATTCCTATTTTCTGAATATTGCAAATAATTATTGTTAATTTTATTTGGGATAATTGAAAATAGGCTTTAGTAGTGATATACTTTTTATTAAATCCAAATATAAGGAGAAATAAAATGCAACATACATTAAAAGGTTTGAATGAAAAATTAGATTCACTTGCGGTATTTAGAAATATCCTAAATACCGATATCATAAAAAGCTTACGACGCCTACTCGATTTACTTTTAAAGGATGAGCTATCCGACGATAAGGCAGTATTCACTTATGGCGAATTCGTTTCATGTTTATATAAACATGATTTTGATTTTTCAAGATACATATATAATTTTATACTTAATGATGAAAACTTTTATGTTAAGGCAAAAGCCGCCGGAAGGGAAATTCCCGATTTAATCGAAAAATGTGTAGATGAGGAATTAAATATACTTGATGATCTAAGTAAGCTTACACCTCTTGAAATAAAGGAATATATGGATTATGACGGATTTCTTCCCGCGTGGGAAAATACTATGCTCAATCTAAAAGAAGAATATCAAAAGAAGATAAATTCTCTTTCCGTTACCGGTTATGGAATATATGCGAAGTATAATGCATTTGTTCTTAAAAATGATAAAATCGTTCCCGTTAAGTATCCGGACAGACAAAGTATTGATGATTTATATGGATATGAAAGAGAAAGAAATCTTATAATAAAGAACACGAAGGCTTTGCTTGACGGAAGCGGTGCAAGCAATATGCTTCTTTACGGAGATGCGGGGACAGGGAAGAGTTCAAGCGTAAAAGCTGTTTGCAACCATTATAAAAATGACGGTTTAAGACTTTTGGAGATAAAGAAAAATCAGCTTTATAAGATACCTAACATCGTAGATGAACTTTCCGCAAATCCTCTTAAGTTTGTAATCTTTATAGATGATTTGAGTTTTACCGGGAATGATGATAATTTTTCCGCATTAAAGGCAATCTTGGAGGGCGGTGTAGCTGCTCTGGGAAGTAATGTAGTTATATACGCAACAAGCAATAGGCGACATTTGGTCAAGGAAACCATGTCGGAAAGGACCGGGGATGAGCTTCATTTGAATGATACTCTTCAGGAAACCATGAGTCTGGCTGCAAGGTTTGGGCTTACGATAACGTTCCAAAAACCAAGCAAAGATGAATATTTAAATATAGTTAAAAATCTTGCAAAACAATACGAAGTGGAAATCGACGAAAAAGACTTATTTACAAAGGCAGAAGCATTTGCAATAAGAAACAACGGAAGAAGTGCAAGGACTGCGAAGCAATTTGTGGAACTTTTAAAAATAGGGATTTAAATTTAAATATAAAATATTTTTAATTTGCGATTAGTAGTATATAGTAGTATAATAAAAGTGAGATAATTATATAAATTTTGTATATTTTTGTATATATTTCGTAACATGAAATTATATTACATTTATAGCAAAGGTTTGTTGTGATTTAAATAATAATATATTATATTATGCCAAATTAATGATATTATTAATTATATCATACTTGTTACAAAATATATGCTTTTGGGTTAATCATAATGGATTTTTAAAATAAATTTAGAATAGTTATTTGTTGATTTATATAATATTATATTAATTGAAAAAGTGTCAAAATGTTACAATAATTGGGGAGGATATAATATGAAGAGAAAAATGTTATCCATTCTTATAAGTGCATTTATGTTTATGACAATATTTCCTGCTACTGCTTTTGCTAGTGGAGATACAGTAACAGATGCTAATAGCCTATGGATTACAAGTGAAACTACCAATGATGATATTATATCAGCATGGGGGGAAGATGCAGCAACGATTAAAGCAAATGAAGACGGTTCTTATACTGTAAAATTACTAAAGAATATTTCTTTGGCTAATAGTAAAACAGTAAGTTTCGGTAAGCAGTTCGGAGGGGATGCGGATCCGCTCATTGTTTTGGATTTAAACGGTAAAACAATTGAGGGAACGTCTATTCCTGTTGCAAATTATGCGAATTTGACGATAAAAGACAGTTCTGCTGATAAAACCGGAGGTATTTCTTATACCGGAAACGGATATTTTGTTGCCATAAATAATGTAGGTAATAAAATGACAATCGAAGGCGGCAATTTTTCATGTGCGGGTGCGGGAAGTGCCAGTTATAATGCTGCTAGTAAGTACAGCAGGCGGAGTAAAAACTGTCATTAACGGTGGTAATTTTACTTGCGATAGTGCAGGAGCGGTAAAAACATATGGTGAAACGGTAATTAACGGCGGTAATTTTGAAGGTAAGTATGGCGTTGTTGCCCAGGTAAATAGTGAGGGTAAGGTTGGAAGTATAACTTTCTCTGAAGATTCAACGGCTATCATCAATGCTGATCAGATAGCATTTGTATCAAGCGGAAATGCAGATTCCGCAGGTATCATCGATGTTAAAGGAGGTACATTTATATCATCTAAAGTTCTTGGAACTATTGGGGATGGTGTTGATAAATCTTCTGTCCTTAATGTAACAGGTGGTATTCATTCTGCTGATCCAGGTGAATTCGTACCTGATAGTGCATCTTTTGCTAAATTTACTTCATCCGATGGGACGGAAGTATGGGTATTAGGAAAAGACAAGATTAAAGAAACAGCTAAAAATGCTGATGAAGGTGATACAATAGTAATTTTATCCGGTGATATTGATTTATCCGAATTGGATAACGGTATTACAGTAAAGAATGAGGGCTTAGGAGATGTAGTTGTAAATGGTTCAAAAGTTGATTCTGGCAGTGAGATTTTAACACATGCTCATAAACTTGTAACAAAAGGTGCAAAGAAAGCAACTTGTACATCTGAAGGTTATACCGGAGATAAGGTTTGTAAAATATGCAATCAAACAATAAAAAAAGGAAAAGTGATCGCTAAAAAAGCACATGATTATAAAAATGGTAAATGTATTGTCTGCGGTACTGCAGATCCAAATTATAATTCAACCGGAAATTCAAGTAATGAAAATAATTTAACATCAAATGGTACGAATATAACTAAACCTAATTCTCCTGATACATCAGATAACAATAATGTAATTATTTGGAGTCTGTTAGCTGTTTGTAGCATAGTGGCAATGGGGATAACAATAATTTATTGCAAAAAAACAAGATACATAAAATAAACTTATGATAAAAAACTCTGAAGTATATATACTTCAGAGTTTTTTATTTACTGGTTAATCATGAATTATATAATCTACAGGGATATCAAAATCTTCTCTTGGCATTTTGGGGGTTATTTGCTCCTTATAACAAAGTCCGATTTTTTTGGCATCAAGATTTTTATTTGAGAAAAATTTATCATAATATCCTCCTCCGTAACCGACTCTGTAATTATCTTTATCAAATACAACTCCGGGAGTGATAATCACATCCAATAATTCGGGATTACAGATCCTTACATATTCTTTTTTAGGTTCTAAGATATTATAAAAACCGGTTTCAAGCTCATCGAAAGAATTAAGTTTAGAAATATGCATTGCTTTATTTTTATTGTCTATTATCGGAATATAGACATTTTTATTGTTTTTTATTAAATATTTTATAAATTTATGAGTGTCGACCTCATCTTTGAAACTCACAAAGCACATTATATTTTCTGCATTTATGATATCTTCGTTGGAAATTAATTTATTATAAATTTCGATATTTTTGTTATTTTTTGCGTCTGTATCGATATTATTAAGTATTTTTAAAATCTTATTTCTGAGTGTTACTTTATCCATTTGGTCCTCTAATATTTATAATTTTCTCTAAGAAGTTCTATTTCTTTTTTATAACCTTCCAGTTCGTTGGGTGTCTCGAGGAAAATAGGTAAATCTTTTATTGCAGGGTGATTAATAAAGTTTATAAGAGGTTCTGTCTTTAAAAATCCTTCTCCTATTTTTGCATGTCTGTCTTTATTTGTGTTAAAATCATTCATAGTATCATTTAGATGTACAGCTTTTAATTTATCAAGACCTATTACTTTATCAAATTTTGTAAGAACTCCGTCCAAATCATTTACTATATCATATCCTGCACAGTAAACATGGCATGTATCAAGACATACGCCCATTTTATCTTTTAAATTTACTCTGTTTAAAATTTCTCTTAACTCCTCAAATGTTTTTCCAATCTCGCTTCCTTTACCTGACATTGTTTCTAACAGTATGAAGGTGTCATCATCTTCCTTTATGCATTCATTTAATGTTTCCTGTATCCTTGATATACCTTCTTCCAAACTATCTGTGGTATGACTTCCGGGGTGAAAGTTATATAAATGTGAAGGTATTTTGTTCATTATATCAAGGTCTTTTCTGAATAGTTCTTTGGCAAATTCTCTTGTGTCTTTTTTTGCCGACGCCATATTAAGAGTATATGGTGCATGAGCAAGTATATCAGAAAAATTATTTTCTTCCATTATTTTTCTCAGCCCGTCAATATCTTTTTCACTTAGTTCTTTTGCTTTTCCGCCTCTTGGATTACGTGTAAAAAACTGAAATGTATTTGCTCCGATGCTTAGTGCGTCTTTTCCCGCTGCCTCATAACCTTTTGCTATGGACATGTGTGCTCCGATATTTAACATATATATTTCTCCTAACTGTTTTATATATTAAGTATAAGTAAAATTAATTAAAAATCAATGTTATATTAAGTATTTTGCTTTTTTAAACATATTTTATAAGTAAAAAATAATTTATTACCAAAATGTATTAATTGAATATTTGACGCTTTTTTGATATAATACTTAAACTATATACTAGGAGGTATACTATTTTGAAGTTACCAGAAGAAATTAAAAAGGTATGTAAAAATATCATTGAATATTATGACAATAATCCATCTGATTTACTGCAGATAGTTTTGAAAATACAAAGACAGATCCCCGGGAAATTTATAAATTTCGATATTGCAAAATACATAGCAGATGAAATGAAAATCCCACTAAGTAATGTCTCTGAAGTCGTTACTTATTTTGACGCATTGAGTACTAAAAAAAGAGGGAAATATATTCTTGGTCTTTGTAATGCGACATCTTGCAGTTTAAACGGCAAAGATGAGATAAAAGAAATTTTTGAAAGAGAACTTGGGATAAAAGAAGGTGAAACCACAGAGGACGGATTATTTACTCTCGAACTTGTGCCTTGTTTCGGTGCATGTGATATAGCTCCTGCGGTAAGAGTGAATGATAATGTGGTCGGAAGATTGAATGAAGAAAAAATAAAAGCTTTGTTATCTAAGCTGAGGGGGGCTAAATAATGGGAACGGTAAAATATATCACAAAAGACTATGGGACTTATGACGGTTTTAATATAGATGAATACATAAAAAGAGGCGGTTTTAAGGGACTTAAAAAAGCTATACTTCAAGGATATGTGAAAACCGTTCAAAATGTTTCAGACAGCGGACTTCAGGGCAGAGGCGGTGCAAATTATCCAACCGGAGTAAAACTTGCTCAGGCAAGAGAAGCTAAAGGGACAGGGGACAGATATATCTTATGTAATGCCGACGAAGGTGAGCCGGGAACATTTAAAGATAAATATCTTCTTCAAAACGGGATATATAAAGTCATAGAAGGTATAATAATCTCTGCATTTTGTGCGGGAGCAAGTAAGGGATATATATATGTAAGAGAAGAATATACTTTCATGCATAAAGACATCGAATTTGCAATCAAGCAGGTTTATGACAAAGGCTTTTTAGGTGAGGATATTTTATCAAGCGGGTTTGATTTTGACTTGTCTTTATTTTCAGGAGGCGGGTCTTATGTTTGCGGTGAAGGTTTTGCCATGTGCGAAAGTATTGAAGGAAAGAGCGGCAGACCAAGAAGTAAACCGCCTTACGTAAAGGAATGCGGTCTTCATAATAAACCTACTCTTGTTATAAATGTGGAAACCGTAAGTGTCATAGCAACTATGATGCAAAATGGTTTTAAAAGTGTGCTTAAATACGGAGTGGAAGACTGTCCGGGAACAAAAATGGTATGTGTAAGCGGAAAAGTCAAACATCCGGGAGTTTATGAAGTTGAGTTCGGAACCACCGTACAAAATATAATAAAAATCGCAGGCGGTATAAAAGGCGGTAAAAAAGCTAAATTTGTACAAATCGGAGGGGCAAGCGGAGTAATAGTACCATATGAAAAATTAAATATCCCTTATACTTATAACGGTATGAAGAAAGTAAAAGGAAATATCGGTTCGGGAGCAATCGTAGTAGCGGATGAAGATGACGGTGTAATAGATTATTTATCTGTCGTTGAAGATTTCTTCTTTCATGAATGCTGCGGTAAATGCGTTCCATGCAGGGAAGGTAACAGACAACTAAAGAAAATAATGGATAGATTTAAGATAAAACAAGGAACGTTAGCGGATCTTAAAAATTATGTAAGAATAGTAAATGCCCTTGACGCTTCTTTATGCGGCAGCGGCAAAACTCAAATAATTCCGTTTATCAGTGCGTATACGAATTTTTCTCAAGAATTCAAAAATGCACTTAAGAGGGAGGAATAAAAGTGATTAATTTAACTGTTGATAATATAAAAGTAGAAGTAAAGGAAGGGGCGACGATTTTAGACGCCGCAAAAAAAGCCAAAATTGAAATCCCTACACTTTGCTATTTAAAAGATCTTAACAGACCCGCATCATGCAGGATGTGCATGGTAGATGTGGGAGGTAAATTATTCTCCGCATGTGTAACTCATGCTGCGGAAGGTATGAATGTAAAGACGCATACAAAAAGGATTAGAAATATAAGAAAAACTATACTTGAACTTACTCTTGCCAATCATAACTGTGAATGTACGACTTGTGAAAAAAGCGGGAACTGCAAGCTTCAGACTATGGCAAATAAATATCTTACAGGTCCAAGTGAGTTTGAAACAGAGTTCGAAAAGGGGATAGATAACAGTTCAAGTGCTGTTACTAGGGATTTAAGTAAGTGTATAAAATGTAACAGATGTGTCAGCATGTGTAGAGATAAGGTCGGTGCGTCAGCAATTTCACTTATTAACAGAAGTGAAGAAACCACTGTTGCAACTCCTTTCAATATGCCTATCATTCACAGTGATTGTATCGGCTGCGGACAGTGCATAACGGTTTGCCCTACGGGTGCTTTGATTGAGAGAGGTACTACGGAAGAATTGTACGATTTACTTGGTGAAGATACATATTATAATATCTGCTTATTGTCTCACGGTGCATATGAAACGTTAGCTAAAGGTGTTGGTGCAGATAATGCGCTTATGAAGGCAAAGGTCGTAGATGTTTTAAATAAGCTGGGATTTTCTGAAGTAATAGACTATGAAGAGTATTTGATAAAGGAAATGAATGCCGTTGCATATTTGCTTAAAGAAAATATGCTTGAAGGAAAACCGTTGATTTATTCCTGCTCATCCGGCATACGTAGAGAAATCGAAGATGTTTATCCTGAGGCTGATAATCTTTTTGTTAATCTTTCTAAAATAAGAAAGGATATAAATACTAGGTTTAAAGAAGGCTATCTGGACAGGAATATCGACAAGGACGTTCATTTAACGAGAGTTGAAAACTGTACAGCTTTTCTCCCCGAAACCAATGAGACATCGGGTATTGATATTTCTATCACTACAAGACAGCTTGCAAAACTTATTAAAACAAGCGGTATTGATTTGAACAAGGCTGATAATAAACCACTTGATAACCTTGATTATACGGGGGTATTCAATCCATATTTCTTGAGCGTAAATACCGCATATGCTATTATAAGGCTTGGTGAAAGAGCGTCAATAAAAAATGATAAAGGAAATATTAAAGAATTTTCATTTGATTTATCCGACGGTAAGAAAATCAAATGTGCCGTTGTAAACGGACTTAAGGCTTCCAAAGAGGAAGTTAAAAGAATATTGGACGGTGAAAGTGAATACAATTTCCTTTGCGTCATTCCTTGCGAAGGAGGGTGTGAATTCGGAGGAGGAAGACCTGTTATAACAAAATAAGTTAAATAAAATATTAGGACTATTCATAAGTATTTATGAGTAGTCTTTTTTATTTAGGAGGAAAAATGTTAGTTCATATACTTAGAGAAAATGAAAATATAGAAGATTTATGTAAATTGTATTCAATAAGCAAGGAAAGAATTTTGAAAATAAATCGAATGAATGAAAATAGTAAAATCCAAGTGGGGCAGAAAATAATAATCCCCATCGATGATTTTTATTATTTTAAAAGAAAGGAAGAAAATTTGGAAGACATAGGGAAAAAATTCAATATTTCAAAGGAAGAAATTTATAAAAATAATATAAATCCTTTGTGTTTTAATGACGGGAGTATAAGGCTAAGGATAGATACGCATAAGAAGGATATTGAAGTGTATTCTCTTGTAGATTTAAATTTAAAGAGCAATGCTTTTATAGAACTGGATTTGGAAAGCCGATATGTAAATTCCGTGCTCGGGTATAACGGAATAGGGAATAAAGATGATCCTTTGTATGTAGAGGACTATTATTTAAGGAAGATTCATGATGTGGATAAAGTCTCTACCAGTCTGATTATTAATAGCATAAAATGTGATACTTATGAATTTTTGGCTGATTATATATGTAAGAATATAACTGAAAATATTTATTATGACGACGTTACTTTATATTATGATTTAGCGGGAATAGATTTAAATTTACTTTTTGACATATTGAACAGCAAAAATATAAAAACAAATATATTGCTGGATGAATATTTATTTTCCGGTATTTCAAATAATGAAGAAATAATAGAAATTATAAATAAAAATGCAAATAAAGTATTTGTTTTGCCAAATTTTATAAGTGATGTTTTATATACTTCAAAGGAAGAATATCTTTCATTTTTAAATAAAATCTCTGTTTTTGATAAAAATAAAGTCGTAGCGGGATTTAATTTGAATAATGCGAGAAATGAAGATATTTTGGAAATTATAGAAACGGTGAGGTATTTATATGATATGGACTTTAGACATTTATTACTTTATAGTTCTGGTAATAGATTTTTTGAAATGGAATATATTTTAAAACATTTTTTTGCAATAAATAAGTAGTTTAGTTAATTTATTTGATATTTTCCCGAAATGTATTATAATAGTATGGAATATGCAATATAATTTAAATAAAAGAATAATAATTTTGAAAATGATCTATGTTTAATGATCGATATTAATAATAAAAATAATAATCAATAAATGAACATAATACTGTAAGGAGATAAAATGGAAGGGTTAATATATAAAATAGAGAAATATACCACTCAGTGCGGTCCCGGATTTAGGACTGTAGTATATATGAAAGGTACACCTCTTGAGTATCCATGGTGCGAATTTCCCGAAGCACAGGAAAATGATATAGAGGTGCTTTTTGATAAAGAAAAATGTAAAATGTGCTATAAATGTACACAGGCATGTAATCAAAGGATAGTAGCAGAAGCTGAACATCAGGTATTTGAATGCACAAAGTGCGGTAAATGTGTAGAAGCATGTCCAAACGGAGCAAGAGAGCTGATAGGTGAATACATTACTCCGAAGGAGCTTGTTGACAGAATAATGCCTGAAATGGAGTATTATAAAACAAGCGGGGGAGGCGTTACATTCTCAGGCGGAGAGCCTTTGATGCAGGCTGATTTTTTACTTGAGGTGATTAAACTTTTAAAAGAAAATGATGTCAATGTTGCAATCGAAACAGATGGGTTTGTCGATTATAAAGTATTTGAAAAATTGATACCTTATACTGATTATTTCTTATATAATTTAGACTTGGTAAATGATGATGTACATAAGAGATTTACCGGTGTCAGTAATGAGCTTATCATAGAAAATTTAAAAAAGGTATCCTTCAGTATGTCGAAGGTGATTGTAAATGTAACATTCGTAAGTGAAGTAAACTGCAATATGGATGAACTTAAACTTATTGTATCCCTTCTTTCAAAACTTGAACTTGAGGGCATAATCATTAAGGGTTATAATAACACTAATGAACATATGTACAGTCTGCTTGGAAAAAACAGGGAATATAATTTTAAGGCTCCGAATAAAAAAACATTAGTGAATATATCAAATTTATTTAAAAGAATATGTGATGACGTGAAAATCCTTTCTTAAGGATTTTCTTTTATTAATAAAACATAAAATGATATAGTTTTCAAATTAGCATATGTTATATATCATATTTATGATATAATGTCGTATTAAATAGTATGAAAATTTTGAAAATATACTCTTGTATTTTTCTTTTTATCCTATATAATATTAGTTACAGGATTATGGAGAAAAAAAATATTTTTTTAACTATTGTGACTATATTAATTGTTTTTTGTTTTCTGATGAATAAGTCACCTTAACTATAAAAATATCCTTTTTTGCATAGTAGGGATATTAAAGGGTATATGACTGGATGTGGGACCTGATTTAAAAGTATTATTTTTATTTGATACATAAAGAATTTGAAAGTATTGATCTTTAATATTCTTACTTAATCTTTTTAATTTTTAAGGGGAGATTTAGACTTATGGCAAAAAGCGAAAATTATAAGATTTTTGAACGAAAATTAAAAGATGTAAATTCTAAAAAGAAAAGATTATCTCTTCTTGAACAATTGGATTCTTTAGATGAGGAAATTTTAAACGAAAGAGATAGGATTTCCAAAGAACTTTCATTTTTTGAAAGTGCATTAGATTCACTTGAAGATATGGATAAGAATATTATTGAATCTAATTATATAGAAAAAATCAGTATGGTTAAGATAGCCGAAGAAACTAATTATGCTACCAGTGTTTGTTCAAGAAAAAAAGTAAAAGCCGTTAAAAATCTTATGTACTTGATGACAGGTATTAAGGAAGACTAAAAAGAAGGGGATCCCCTTCTTTTTTTCGTACATTTAAATTCCTTTATCATTTTCTATATTCATCATTTCAAGTGCGACGCTGTCAAATACTTTAAGGGCAGGTCCCGAACCGTATCCTCCGTTTTCTATGAAAACAGTCATAGCATATTTGGGATTGTTATATGGGAAATATCCCGAGAACCATGCATGTGGAGATTCTTTTTCATGATTTTCTGCTGTTCCCGTTTTACCGGCAAGTCCTCCGTAACTGTCCAGTGAATTACTTTTTGCAGTACCGTCTACGCAAACCATTCTAAGTGCCTTTTGAAGATTTTTTATTGTACTTTCTTTTAGTTTTAAATCAAATATTTGATTTTGTTTTATATCGACTATATCATCACTCGTGTTTTTTACACTTTCGACGATATATGGCTGATAACCTATCCCTCCGTTTGCTACGGCACTCATTATAGTGTTTAACATTAAAGGTGTCGCCTGGACTTTTCCCTGTCCCAGAGCCAAGTTAAATGTATCTAAATTATTATAGATGTTATCGGGAACAAAGGAATAATAATCGTCATATTCTAAAATAAATTTTTTGTTTTTATTGGTTTTATCATTAATGCTTCCAAATCCGAGTTCTTTGGCATAATCGATTACTTTGTTTGAAATTATATTTCCTTTATCATCTTTGATGTTAAGTCTTTTTGCAAGTCTGTAAAAAACTTCATTACATGATTTACTTAAGCCTTCCAATGCGGTTATTTTCCCGTGACCTTCTCCTTCATGACAATATCTTGTAACTCCGTCGATTTTGATTTTTCCTGTACAGTTGAATTCTTCTTTTAAATCTACTGCGTTATTTTCAAGTGCCTGTGCCAAAGTAAGTATTTTAAACACGCTTCCCGGCTGATAAGATAGAACATTTTTATTTAGCGTTTCGTCACTTGATACCATGGTTAGTATCTCTCCGGTTTTAACATCGGTTACTACCACGCTTCCGCCTTTAAAGTTATTTTCCTTTAGGAACTTCTTTAAATATTCTTCTGTATATTTTTGAAGATGATAATCCACGGTTGTATTTACAGTATTCCCTTCATTTAAATGGTCATTAACCGCAGTATAATTTTCTTCGTTGATTATACTTCCCGTGGCGTCTATGCTTGAAATTATATTTATCGGCGTCCCTCCGTTTAGAAGTTCATTATAATATAACTCAAGACCGCTTAGTCCTTCTACCGCATCTTTTGTAGTCGTGTCTTCATTTATTCTTATGTTTCCTATAAAGGTTTTTCCAACATTAAAAGAAGTATTGTTTTGAAGACTTACATTCAGCTTTTTATTTGCGGAATTATCCGCAAAATTGATGCCGTTCCTGTCCAGTATCGCTCCTCTCGGATAATAAGTCTGTATTGTCTTTTCGTATTGCGATGCAAGTTTTTTTATGTTATCCTCGTCTTGAAACATGAATGCTTTTATCACAAAAGCTGTAAGTAATATAAATAGAAATATTATAAAAATAGATAACATTTTAATTCTTTTTTCTAAAGTATCTCTAAACATATTATAAGTATTGGTATAATGAGGAAAAATATACTATTTTTAGTGATTTTTCTGTAAAAAGTGTTATAATAATAAATTGAATATAACATTTAAAAGTAATGATTGGGAGTAACAAATGGAAGAGCAAAGGAAACTTCAATTAGCTACTGATTTTTATCAGTTGAGCGTAAGCAATGTATATTTCGAAAAAGGATTTAAAGACAGAAAAGCCGTATTTGATGTCTTTATCAGAAGAAATCCTTTTGAAGGAGGATATTCTGTTTTTGCGGGACTTGAGCAGGTAATAGAATATATCAATAATCTAAGATTTGAAGAAGATGATATAGCTTTACTTAGAGAAAATCATCCCGAACTTACAAACGGATTTTTAGATTATTTAAGAGAATTTAAATTCAGCGGTGAAATATATGCAATGGAAGAAGGCGAAATATTTTTTCCATCGGAACCTGTACTTAGAGTAAAGACAAACTTGATTGAAGCGCAGATAATCGAAACTGCGATACTCGCAATAATCAATCATCAAAGTCTTATAGCTACAAAAGCTTCTAGAATAGTTTCCGCCGCAGGTACTTATGCACCGGTGCTTGACTTCGGGCTTAGAAGAGCTCACGGAACGGAAGCCGGACTGTACGGTTCCAGAGCATGTATAATAGGCGGATGTGTAGGTACGAGTAACGTTGAGGCTGAATATAAGTGGGATACCGTATCAAAAGGTACTATTTCTCATGCTTTTATTATGGCCTTCGACAGTGAACTTGAAGCTTTCAGAGCATATGCAAAATATAATCCCGATAATTTGATACTCCTTGCTGATACCTATGATACTTTAGGCAGCGGGATAAAAAATGCTATAAAAGTATTTAATGAAGAAAGAGAAGCGGGGAGACTGAAAGGCAGTTACGGTATCCGTCTTGACAGCGGAGACCTTACCTATTTATCCGTAAAAGCTAGAGAGATGTTTGATGAGGCGGGATTTGAAAGTGCCGTTATAAGTGCTTCAAACGATCTTGACGAATTCATTATTTCCGACCTTAGAAATCAGGGGGCAAAAATAGGTATGTACGGAGTAGGTACCAAAATGATAACCGCTGACGGTACCAGTGCTTTAGGCGGAGTATATAAGCTTGCAGCAATAGAGAGAGACGGCAAATTATCTCCTAAAATAAAAGTTTCCAATGATCCAATAAAAATTACTAACCCGGGATATAAAAAAGTTTTAAGATTTTATGACAATCTTACGAATGTTGCCATAGCGGATTTAATAACATTAAATGATGAAGTAATCGACGATACAAAACCGCTTACAATATATCATCCTGTTCACACCTGGAAAAAGAGAACGATAGAAAATTTCCATGTAAAAGAATTGTTAAAACCTATATTTGTAGATGGAAAACAAGTATATTATTCACCTAAGCTTTCTGAAATCAGAGAAAACCACATGGTTGCCAGAAGTACATTTTGGCCTGAATTCTTAAGACTTATAAATCCAAGTGAATATCATGTAGATGTTTCTGATAAATTATTTGATATAAAGAAAGATTTACTTGCATCGGTACAAAAATAATTTAAGAGGAGAACGTTTTATGAGTGAGAAAAAAAATGTAGGCGTCGTATTCGGAGGTAAATCCGGAGAATATGATGTTTCCCTTTTATCTGCCTATAATGTAATAAAGGGCATAAACAAGGAAAAGTTCGATATTACTATGATAGGTATCACATTGGAAGGGAAATTTTATATTTATAAAGGTGATGTTGAGAAAATAAAGACTAACGAATGGATAAACGACAGTGAAAATTTAATAAGCGATTTTTCATTGTTTGACGGAGATATAATAAATAAAGTTGATATTATTTTCCCTGTTTTGCATGGACAAAACGGAGAAGACGGAAGGATACAAGGGCTTTTTGAAATGATGGATAAGCCTTATGTAGGCTGTGAAGTCCTCGCTTCTAGCGTATGTATGGATAAAGATATAGCAAAAAGGATATTCAGAAGCGTTGGTATTCCCGTCGTAGACGATGTTCTTGTTTTTAACACGGATATAGAAACAGATAAACTGCTTACGGATACTCTTGACAGATGTGAAGAAACCCTTCCTTATCCGATGTTTGTAAAGCCGGTTAACATGGGTTCAAGTGTTGGTATATCAAAGGCTAAAGATAGAGCCAGCCTTAAAGAAGCACTTCTAAAAGCAGTTAAATTTGATACTAAAATATTAGTTGAAAAAGGTATAAACGCAAGGGAAATCGAAGTTGCGGTACTGGGTAATTCTCATCCCGAAGCTTCTTATCCGGGAGAAATCGTATCGTGTAAAGAATTCTATGATTATGAAGCTAAATATCTTTCAGGGGACGGAAGCAGGATAGATATCCCCGCAAAAATAGATGATAAGATAATCGAAAAGATAAGGAATTATGCGGTAAAAGCATTTAAAGCAGTAGGTGCCGGCGGTTTATCAAGGGTTGATTTTTTCCTTGACAGAGATAGCGGAGATATTTATTTAAACGAGGCTAACACTCTTCCCGGTTTTACAAATATAAGTATGTATGCTAAAATGTGGGATTATATGGGCATTGGTTATTCGGATTTGATTGAAAGACTGATTGACTTAGGTTTTGAAAGATATGAAATAAAACATAGATTAACTATAAAAGAATAATATGGGAGAAAATAATGTTCGGGAAAATAACAAGAGAAAAAGAAATTATTAAATTAGTCGATGATGCGATAGATAAATGTATTGAACAAGGGCTGCTTGAAATAAAAAAAGAAGATGTGCCTGAAATCAGGGTCGAAGTACCAAGGGAAGAAAAGTTTGGGGATTTTAGTGTAAATACTGCTATGCAGCTTGCAAAAGCTGCCAGATGCAACCCAAGAATTATTGCCGAAAATATAATTAAAAATATTGATACGAAAAATTCTTATGTAAAAGATATTTCTATTGCAGGTGCCGGATTTATTAATTTTACTTTGGATAATAAATGGCTTTATGACGAGTTAAAGAAAGTTATTACTTTAAAAGATAAATATGGAAAAATCATAGAAGAAATTCCTAAACGAGTAAATGTTGAATATGTAAGTGCTAATCCTACCGGACCTCTTCATATAGGGAATGCCAGAGGCGGAGCTATAGGTGATGTAATAAGCAATATCCTTACGTGGGCAGGATGTGAAGTTACTAAGGAATTTTATTTGAATGATGCGGGAAATCAAATAATCAAATTCGGTCAGTCTTTGGAAGCCAGATATTTACAGGAGCTTGGTAAAGATGTCACATTCCCCGAAGACGGCTATAAAGGTGAAGATATCACAGAACTTGCAAAGGGTTATATCGAAGAAAACGGAGATAAGCTTTTAACTATAAGCGAAAAAGAAAGACAGTCCGAACTCGTGGAATATTCTCTTGATAAAAATGTTACGAACATGGTTAGTGATTTAAAGGATTACGGAATTGATTACGATGTATTCTTCAGCGAAAGAACTCTTCATAATTCGGGAGCGATAGATGACGTGATCTCTAATATGAAAAAAGACGGCAGTGTATACGAAAAAGAGGGAGCGTTATGGTTCAAAGGTACTGATTACGGACTTGAAAAAGACGAAGTACTTATAAGACAAAACGGAGTGCCTACTTACTATGCTGCGGATATAGCTTATCATTATGATAAATTAGTCAAGAGGAATTTTGATTATGCAATAAATGTTTGGGGAGCAGACCATCACGGTCACGTTGCAAGACTTAAAAAGGCAATGGTTGCACTGGGCGTAAGCGAAGACAGACTGGATGTGATTTTAATGCAGCTTGTACATTTGGTTAAGAACAATGAAGCTTTCAGAATGTCAAAGAGAAAGGGAAATATTTATACTCTTTCCGATTTGGTAGGCGAAGTTGGCAAAGATGCCGCAAGATTTGTATTTAATTATAATAAGCCTAATACTCATATGGATTTTGACCTCGACCTTGCAATAAAGAAATCCAGCGACAATCCTGTTTTCTATGTGCAGTATGCTCATGCAAGGATTTGCAGTATCATAAGAAATATTGGTAAGGAAGTTAAAACAGAAAACTTTGAACTTCTCGATAAAAAAGAAGAAATAAACTTGCTTAAACTAATTTCTAATTTCAGCGATGAAATCTTAAAAGCAAGCAAGGATCTAGATCCAAGTAAAATTACCAAATATGCAATGGATCTAGCGGGTTCGTTCCATTCTTTCTATAACGCACACAGAGTCATAGTAGATGATGAAAAATTAATGAATGCAAGACTTGCTCTCATTACCGGAGCAAGGGATGTCCTTAAAAATACTCTTGATATATTAGGTGTAAGTGCTCCCGAAAAAATGTAGGAGTAAAATATGATAGATAAAAGTATGGTCGATGTCATTGCTGACATCAAAAAAGAGGAAAATTTAAAATCGGATAGTGAAAAAGCTTTATATCATAAAAACTGCGGTGAGACTTTGATTGAGGCTTTAAAAATAAAGTATGAACTGGATATTGACGATAAGGTATTTAAAATGCTTGCTCCTTACGGATTTGGTATTCAGACCGGAAATACCTGCGGTGCTTTTGCCGGAGGAGTAGCCGCAATAGGACTTATGTTTACCGAAGATAAACCTTCCACAAATGAAAAGATGAAAGAAATAGTAAAAAAGTGGGTTGAAGTTTACACTGAAAAATTCGGTTCCATAAACTGTTCATACATAAGACCGAGATATATGGATCCGGTAAGAGGATGTCTTAAAGTTATGGAAGAAGCGGGAACGTTATTTGAAGGATTTATAAAAGATTATATATAAAAAAGACGCTTTTAGCGTCTTTTTATTTTACCAAATACCCAGTATATGCTGCATAATAAGACTTACTGCAGCTATTCCTACCCAGCAGCAGGCACCCATAAATATAGGCTTCGTTTCTGATTTTATTAGGTGTACTATATTTGTATTTATCCCTATAGCAGCCATAGCCATTATTATAAAGAATTTGCTTAGTTCTTTCAGAGGAGTTGTTATTACCGGAGATAGATTGAACACAGTGGTAACAACAGCTGCTAAAACGAAGTAAAGAATAAAAAATGGGAATATTTTTTTTAGACTTACATTTCCGCCTTCTGCTTTTTCTTCTTTTCTCGTTCTTATAAAAGCAAGTACTAAAGTGATAGGAATTATTGCAAGCGTTCTTGTTAGTTTCACTATCGTTGCCGCTTCCAAAGTATTGCTCATGTGTATCCCGTCCCATGCTGCGGCAGCCGCGGTTACCGATGATGTATCGTTTATTGCGGTACCTGCGAATAATCCGAACCCTTCGTTGGATAAGCCTAAAAATGACCCCAGTGCTGGGAATATCAAGGCAGCTATCACATTAAATAAAAATATTACTGATATAGCCTGGGCTATCTCTTCGTCGTTTGCATCTATTACAGGTGCCGTTGCAGCAATTGCAGAACCTCCGCATATGGAAGAACCCACACCTACCAAAGTAGATATTTTTGAAGGTATTTTCAGTAGTTTGCATATTACATATGAAATGACAAGTGAAGTTGTGATAGTTGCTATAATGATTGGAAGGGATTGTTTTCCTTTCATTAATATATCCGTTAAGTTCATGCCGAATCCAAGCAGTATAACCGCGTACTGAAGTATCTTCTTTGATGTGAAAGTTATTCCCGACTTATATGAAGATTTGTCTTTTATAACATAATTTATCACCATTCCCATAAGTATTGCAAATACAGGACCTCCCACTACGGGAACAAGTTTTCCCAAAAACCAGGCGGGAACAGCAATGATCAGACATAAAATTATTCCTTTGATGTTTTGTTTTATAAATGCCATATTTTCTCCTTTGATTATTTTTATATGATTTTTGATTTACTTTGATATTTTACCATTATTTATAAATAATTTAAAATTATAAATATTTATTTATATATAAAAATATGTTATGATATTTTAAAGGAGAATTATATAAAATGTTAGATTTTAGGATTGATACTTTTTTGGAAGTTTGCAAACAAATGAACATAACCAAGGCGGCTAAAAGTTTGAATATCACTCAGCCTGCGGCTACTCAGCATATTAAATTTTTGGAAAGCAGTTATAATATTAAACTATTTAACTATAAATCTAAAAAGCTTTCTTTAACGAAAGAAGGGGAAGTATTCCTAAATTATATAACAACTCTTAAGCATGATGATTTGAAATTAAGAAGTGAAATAGGTTTGATTGGTAATAAAAATTTACAATTAAACTTTGGTACAACTTTGACAATCGGCGAATATCTTATGCCGGATAAGATAAGGAAGTATTTAAAGGATAATGATAATGTAAATATGAAGGTCCTCGTTGCTAATACGAATGAACTTTTAAATTATATCAATAATGGAAATATTGATTTTGCGATTATCGAAGGTAATTTTCCGAAAAATGAGTTTGACTATATAAAAGTATCTGCTGAAAACTATATAGGAGTTTGCAGTAAAAAGAATAAAATATATAGTAAAAACTTATCTTTGGAGGATTTATTAAATCAAAGACTTATAATAAGAGAAACAGGTTCGGGGAGCAGAGAACTGATTGAAAAATATTTGGAAAACAGAAGTATAAGCATAAATGATTTTAGTAATACGATTGAAATAAATAATATCAAAGTAATAAAGGAATTAGTAAAAAGCGATTTAGGTATTACATTTTTGTATGAAGCCGCTGTTAAAAAGGAACTCAAGAATAATGAACTTGTTAAATTACATATCAAAGACTTTAAGATAGAACATGATTTTAATTTGATTTGGAGAAAAAACAGTAAATACAAAAATTATTATTATAAAATATTTGAAGATTTTATTAAATAGGTATAGAATATTAAAAAGGGCAATTGAAAAGGAGTAAAAAGTTTATGGAAAAATCAAGAGTTGATATTGCGGTAGATAAGTTTAAAAGCGGTTATAACTGTGCGCAGGCGGTAGTATGTACATATTGTGATTTGCTTGGGCTTGATGAAGAAACAGCCTTTGCTATGTCTGAAGCTTTCGGAACGGGTATTGCAAGGATGCAGGAAACATGTGGAAGTGTGTGCGGTATGATCATGCTTGCCGGACTTTTAAACAGCGATAAGAATTTAAAAGAACCTAAAACAAAAATCAAATCACTTACATTAGGTAAGGAATTGGCTGACAAGTTTAAAGAAATGAATACTACAGTTAGATGTAAGGAATTAAAAAGCGTAGGTATGGACAGACCTCCAATCAGAAGCTGTGACGGATGTGTTCATGACAGTGCCGAAATAATAGAAAAATATTTATTAAAGAAATATTTCGAATAGAATAAGGTAAAAAAGTCCATATAAAGGACTTTTTTTAATGAGATAAATAAGTAATAAAGGAAGTAAAAATCAGTATATAAGGTAATGCTGAATAAAAGTAGTATAGAATAATAAGTTAGTAATAAGGAGAAGTAATAATAAAGTAAGGAGGAACGATGAATGAGAGTAAAAGAGAAAGGAAAGTAATGTAAAAAATAATGAGGTAAAAGAAAGAATAATTAGGAGGTAGATAAAAAGAAAGTAAAGAGAAGATTAAAAATAAGACAAAAAGGAGTCAAAAAAGGATAAAAAATCAATCAAAACATAAATAACCCTATTTTTCGTACAAGAAGCATTTAGTAGGATAGTAGAATATTAAAGTAGTATAAAATAGGGGGAAGTATGAGATGAAGAAATCCGTAAGACTATTTGGTATTATAATATTTGTGTTAGTAATATTATCTTTTCGAGGAGGCGTTGTAAAGGCGTCGAACGAAGAGTATACATATAAAGAACTTTCTGAGGGAAATATTGAAATAGAAAGTTATATGGGAAATGATAAAGAAGTAGTTATTCCCGATGAAATATGTGGTAAGAAAGTTGTAAGCCTCGGGGAATATTCTTTTTGTTGGTCTGATATAGAAAAAGTAACGTTGAATAAAAGTCTAGTAAAAATATCAAGAAATACATTTTCGTCTCTTTCAAATTTAAAGGAAGTAATATTTAATAAAAATTTAAAAGAAATAGACGAAAATTCTTTTGCGGATTGTAAAAGTCTGACTTCTGTAAATATACCTCAGGGAGTAAAAAAGATAGGCGAAAGTGCATTTAATAAATGTACTTCTCTTGAAAATGTAAATCTGTCCTGCTCGATAAAAACTATAGAAAAAAATACTTTTTTCGGGTGTATATCCTTAAGGAATATAACGATGACGGATGATATAACAGATATAGGAGAAAGTGTTTTTTATGGTTGTAAGAAACTTGAAAGTATTTGTCTTCCTGAAAATCTGAAAACTATAGGTGAAAGCTGTTTTAGCGGCTGCAGTTCTTTGAAGAGTATTACAATACCGAGAGGTGTTACCGGTATAGGTAAGAATGCGCTAAAGGGTGTGGCTGATGATTTTAAGATACATAATAATTCTATTGTGGAAATAACCGATGATATATATCCAAGTGAGGATATAACGAATAAGTATGTTTCCTTGAGTTTAAAGTATAATTCCGGCGGAAGTGCAGAATTAAGGTGCGGAGATGATATAATAAAAGAAGCAGTATCTGTAAAAGTCGGAAGCAAGATAAAAATAAATATAAGCAGTGATATCGGTAATATATATAAAGTCAAAGTAAACGGATACTATATTTCAAAACCTTATGAGTTTACTGTCGGTAACTTAGATTATAACGTGGAAGTGGAATTTAAGAAATGTAGAGCTCATGATTATTGTGATGATAATATCGTTTACAAGAAAGCAACTTGTACATCAATAGGGACTGTTACTAAGAAGTGTATATATTGTTCCTTACCTGTTACACAGAAGAATAGCGAGGCATTGGGACATAGTTACGGAGGATATGTAACGGATAAGAAGTCTACATATAAGTCTTACGGAGAGAAATCCAGACATTGCAGCAGGTGTAAGAGCAGGATAAATATAACAAAGATACCGAAGTTAATATATGTGAGTAAAGTAAAACCAAAAGCGGGAAGTAAGAGGCTTGAGGTTGGGAATAGATATAAAATGTCGATAAGTGTATCGCCTTCAAGTGCTTATAATAAGACGTTTAGATATGTTTCAAGCAGTAAAGTATGCAGTGTAAGTTCAAAGGGAGTTGTTAGCGGGAAGAGAGCGGGAAGCTGCAGTGTGAGTGTGATAGCGAAAGACGGGAGCGGGAAGAAGGGGACGGTAAAGATAAAAGTATACCCGAAGAAGATAGCAAAAGTAAAGTTAAAGAGCACAAAGAAGAAGGCGAAAATAAGTTACGGTAAGAGTTTGGGAGCGAGTAAGTACGAGATATACAGATCGACTAAGAAGAGGAGCGGGTATAAGAGGATAAAGGTGACGAGAAATAGGAGTTATGTGGATAAGGGAGTAAAGGGGAGAAGGGTTTATTATTATAAGGTAAGGGGAGTTAGCGGAAAGTATAAGTCTAGTTTTTCTAGGGTTGTTAGGGTTAGGGTGAGGTGATTTCCTTTTATTAATATTTTATGTATCTTCATATGAATAAATTTCCTAATTTAGGAAAAAAATTAAATGGAGGTATTTTAACATGAAAATTTATGGTTATGTGAGGGTGTCAACAAAAGAGCAGAATATAGCTAGGCAGATTGAAGCTATGAGGAATTTTCCCATCGAAGAAAAGAACATCATAGTAGATAAAATAAGCGGTAAAAACTTCAATAGACCTAACTATAAAAAGTTACTTAAAAAAATGAAGAAAGGTGATGTTCTGGTAGTTAAGAGTATTGATAGGCTTGGCAGAAATTATGATGAGATTTTAGACCAGTGGAGAATACTTACTAAAGAGAGAGATATTGATATTGTCGTTATGGATATGCCTCTTTTGGATACCAGAGAAGGAAGGGATTTGACCGGAACGTTGATTGCCGATATTGTTCTTCAGCTTCTAAGTTACGTTGCACAGTCGGAAAGAGAAAACATAAAACAAAGACAAAAAGAAGGAATAAAAATAGCTAAGGAAAAAGGTGTGAAATTTGGCAGACCAAGGCTTGATGTTCCCGATGAGTTTTTCTCTTTATATGATTTATGGAAAAACGGGCAGGTTTCTTCAAGAGATGCAGCTGAGAAACTTAATGTTTCTTACCAGACCTTTTTAAGATGGACCAAAAGGATAGTAAGAGGAGATTTATTTGCATAAAAAAAGACGCTTAGGCGTCTTTTTTAGTCTACTGTTTTATTTTGTGTCATATTAGAGACTATTGATTGTCTGTTGATTTTGGCATTAATCCCGTCAGGTTCCAATGCTATTACGGCAGTATCTTCTTCTACACTTACTACTTTTCCTATAAAGCCTCCGGCAGTCATTACTTCATCGCCGTTTTTTAATTCGTTAAGTAAATTTTGATGTTCTTTAAACCTTTTTTGTTGTGGTCTGATTGTCATAAAATATGTTATTCCAAATAGAACGACAATAATGCCAATCATCACTATAAAATCTTGTCCCATAAGTTTCTATCCTCGCTTTTTATTTTTATATTATACCATATTCTTTCTCAAACTCATGCTTAAATTCCAAAAATCTATCATTCATTATAGCATTTCTCATATTTTCCATAAGTTTCAAAGTAAAATATAGATTATGATAGCTTACCAACATACTGGAGAGTATCTCTTTGCATATTACCAAATGTCTTAAGTATGCTTTTGTATAATTCCTGCATACATAACAGTCGCATTTACTGTCCAAAGGAGTAAAGTCTTCTTTATATTTTGCATTTTTAAGAGTTACTTTCCCATTACTTGTAAGTGCTGTCCCGTTTCTTGCCATTCTTGTTTGCAGTACGCAGTCAAACATATCTATACCGCTTTTAACTCCTTCTAAAAGCGCATCAGGGCTTCCTACACCCATCAAATATCTAGGCTTACCTTTGGGAAGCAGGGGAGTTGTATAATCCAGTAAATCAAACATCATATCCATGGGTTCTCCGACACTTAGTCCTCCCAGTGCATATCCCGGAAAATCCAAATCGATCAACTGCTCTGCCGATTGTTTTCTTAAATCTTTGAACATTCCTCCTTGTACGATGCCAAAGAGTCCTTGGTTCTCAGTGTTTTTATGTGCTTCTTTACATCTTTTTGCCCATCTTGTAGTCATTTCAAGGGAGTCTTTTGTATATTTTTTATCTGCTCCGTAAGGAACACATTCATCGAATGCCATCATAATGTCTGAACCTAAATTATTTTGTATCTCCATTGATTTTTCAGGGCTTATAAAATGACGGCTTCCGTCTATATGACTTCTGAATGTAACCCCCTCTTCTGTAATATCATTCGTTTTACTTAGTGAAAATACTTGAAACCCTCCGCTGTCGGTAAGAATAGGTCTGTCCCAATTCATAAATTTATGAAGTCCGCCTGCTTTTTTTATTATATCATCTCCTGGTCTTAAATATAGATGATATGTATTTCCGAGGATTATTTTTGCATTTATCTCTTTTAAACTTTCGGGGAGCATTGCTTTGACTGTAGCTCTGGTCCCTACCGGCATAAAAATAGGAGTCGGTATCTCCCCGTGAGGAGTTATTATTTTTCCGACTCTGGCTCCGCTTCGTTTATCTTCTTTAATAAGTTCATATTTTATTGCACTCATATTTTACAGCTCATCCTTTTTGTTATATCCGAGAGAATTTAAAATATTAGGTTTATCTCTCCATTCATCTTTAACCTTAACCCAAAGCTTAAGATTTACCTTTGTACCGAGCATTTCTTCGATTTCTCTTCTCGATGAAGAGCCGATTTTCTTAAGCATTGAACCGTTTTTACCTATGATGATCCTTTTATGATTTTCTCTTTCCGTATAGATATTAGCTTCTATATCGTAGAGATCTTTGTTATCTCTTTTTTTCATTAACATTATCTCTACGGCTGTCCCGTGAGGTATTTCTTCTTTTAAAGAACGCAGGATCTTTTCTCTGATAAGTTCGCTTATTACAAATCTTTCGCTTCTGTCCGTTACCATATCTTCGGGGAAATACATAGGTCCTATAGGTAGATATTTTTCTATTACTTCTACTAGTTCGTTGATGTTTTCGCCTTTTATAGCACTTATCGGTACTATTTCTTTAATAAAATCATACTTTTCATATAATTTTATTTTTCCCAGTATTTCATCTTTTGTTATCTTATCTATCTTGTTTATTACGAGGATCACCGGAGTTTTTTCTTTTTTTAATTTTTCAATTAAAAATTCATCTCCTTTTCCTATTGTTGTGTCTTCTTCCACTAAAAATAGAATGACATCTACTTCTTTATAGGATTCTCCCGCTACTTCTACCATGTAATCGGATAATTTGCTTTTGGGTTTATGAAATCCGGGGGTATCGATAAATACCATTTGTGAAGTATCAGTTGTTCTTATACATCTTATATTGTTTCTTGTGGTTTGAGGTCTGTTTGAGACTATTGATATTTTTTGTCCCAGTAGTAAATTAAGAAGTGTAGATTTTCCTACGTTCGTTCTGCCCACTATTGATATAAATCCGCTTTTAAAATTATTGTTCATTGATTATCCTCGTATTAAATTTATTATTTTTGGTATATAAAGTACCGCGCCCATTAAAACCGCCATAAAAGCACCTATCAAGACTGCGCATGCGGCTGAGTCTTTTGCTCTCTTTGCATTTTCATTCATTTCTTTTGTTGCACAGTTTACAGCTTCTTCTATTGCAGTATTTACCGCTTCCAGTATTATTACTAAAAATATAGTAAATCCAAGTGCGATCCATTCAAAATATGAGAACTTTAGAATAATCGCTCCGATTATTGCAAGTACCGCACATGTGCAGTGGATCTTAAAGTTTTGCTGTGTCCTGAAATTATATTGAACGCCATGCCAGGCATATCTAAAGCTTTTAAATAGTCTTTTTATATGTCTTATCATATCTACTCCTTATTCTCTAGGTAAGTCTAAAATATTCATCACTTTTTCTTCATGCACACGCATTTCTTTTTTTTCTTCTTCTTTCATATGGTCAAAGCCTAAAAGATGAAGTGTCGAATGAACGGTCAAATAACATATTTCCCTGTCTAAACTGTGTTTGAATTCTATGGATTGTTCCTTTGCTTTGTCTAAGCATAAAACAACATCTCCGAGAATAATTACTTCGTCTTCGAATTCATCATCATCCATAGGAAAAGATAAAACATCGGTTGTTTTATCTATATTCCTATAGTAATTGTTTAGTGTTTTTATCTCTTCGCCGTTTACAAGTGAAACGCTTACCTGTGAGGGTTTTGTAAAGTTTTCATATTCCAATGTTTTGTTTATCGCAAGTTCAATTTTATTATAAGTTTCTTCGCTTACATCTTTGCCGCTT
This sequence comes from uncultured Anaerofustis sp., assembly GCF_938029165.1. Taxonomy (NCBI): domain Bacteria; kingdom Bacillati; phylum Bacillota; class Clostridia; order Eubacteriales; family Eubacteriaceae; genus Anaerofustis; species uncultured Anaerofustis sp. The sequence continues at coordinate 13,781 of NZ_CALHFB010000050.1, read as the reverse complement.
CTGTTGTCAAATAGTACTTCGGTTTCTATCATGTTTATTGTTACCTCTTTTGTTACTTTGTTGTGTTGATACTTTTTTCCTGTTCGGGGTACTGCACTCTTTCATGATATACCCCTGTTAATACTCTGAAAAATGTCTTCTTTATTACATCTATGTCCTGCATTTTAAGCGGTGAATTGTCAAGCTGGTGATCAGCTATTTTACTGCTTACTATTTTATCTATCATAGCTCTAATTGCTTCTTTGTTGCCGGTATCGAGGCTCTTGACTGCTGCTTCGACTCCGTCTGCCAGCAAGACAACGGATGTTTCTATTGTCGTTGGTCTTGGTCCGTCATATGAATAAGTTTTTATATCAGGCTCAACACCTCTGCTTTTTTCTTTGTAATAGAAAAATTGAATTAGTGCATCTCCGTGGTGGGTCTTTATAAAATCTATTATTTCTCTTGGTAATCTGTATTTGTTTGCAAGGTATACTCCGTCGCTTACATGATTTTTTATTATCCTGACGGATACGTTAGGGTCCAAATGGTCATGTGGATTATTCCCGTGCTGCTGATTTTCACTGAAGAATAAAGGTTTTTCACATTTACCGATATCATGGTAATATGCTCCGACTCTTGCCAATAGTCCGTTTGCACCTATTTCACTGCATGCCTCTTGTGCAAGGTTACCTACGAGCAGACAGTGATGATAAGTCCCCGGTGCTCCCGTTATAAGTTTTCTCATAAGTTCATTTGTAGGGCTTGACAATTCAAGGAGTTTGAATGGGGTAAGTATATTGAATATATATTCCCAAAATAACATCATGCCCATTGAAACTACGCCTGAAAGTACTCCGTTTATACCCGCATACATTATGTTATATACCATGCTCACTCCAAGAGTATTTCTTAGTATACTATATATAAGTACTATTATCATATTAGCCGCACTTACTATTATGGCAGCTTTGTATATTTTGCTTCTTTCCTGGACTCTTTGCATATATAATATCCCTACAAATCCCGATAATAGTAAGAACACTATTGCTTCGGTGTTGATATCCAGTGCGACGGATAAGAATAAAACTATAAATACGTTTGTATTGATTGCTATTCTCGGACTTAAAAGTATACATAAAGTCATACTCATAATTGACACGGGTATCAAATATATATTAAATAAGCTTGCCAGCTGAGCTAGTACTATCATAAGCAGGAACTGACATGCTATCAATGCCAGCATTTTATTATTGTAGAATATATCTTTATGAAAAGTCCTTAAATATAAAATGTATACCAACATTAGGAACAGAAGCATTGCCGCGATCCCTATTATGCTGTTATAATCATCAAAAATGCCGCTTCTTATCAGTGAGCCTTCTTTTAGTACATTTATCTGATTTTGGGTTATGATGTCTCCTTTTTTAATTATAACCTCGCCGGGTTCGTAAGTAATATCTTCAACCGCATTCTTTGCATTTAATTTAGCTTGGTTAGTAGCATCTTCGTTTAAAACCATATTGGCCTTTAAACTGTTTTTAACCACTTCCTTTAAGGCTTCGCTTACTTCGTGATTAAATGATGATGAAGTATAATGCTTATTTATTTTCTTATAATAAGTATTCATACTGTCGGATATGACTTCATCTTTATAAAGGTTATCCAGTAAGGATAATATATCTTTTTTTATTTGCTTTAATGAAGCTGCATCTTGCTTTATAAGTGCTTGATAAGTTTCCTTTGTTAAATCTATCCCTGATTTTGAATTGTATATCTTAATGTTCTCATCTGTCAAATCTTTATCTTTTATATTTGTTATTTCTTTAAATAACTTATTTATATTAGTTTCAACAGATTCTTTTGTCCCCGGGATATAGTCATAAACGTTTGGTGTCTGACTTACTGCCTGATCTTTTAAACTGTTTGTAAGAGAAGTATTTACTATTTTTCTGGGTGCAATGATGTCTTCCGAAGCAACTTGTCCAACTTCCAAATCGTATCTTTGAGGGATAGAACTTATGAAAGTTAAAATAAATGCCAAAATAAAGAATATTACGGCAATGGATAATTTAACTTTCCTGTTGGTTTTCATGTTTTCGAAGAAAATAGAAATATTAGTCTCTTTGTTTTTTTGTTTCGTATGTTTCATAAGCTTCTATGATCCTTTGTACTAAAGGGTTTCTTACAACGTCTTTTTTTGTTAGATGTACAAAGTCCACTCCTTCAACTTTATTTAGTATCCTTTCCGAATATATAAGTCCCGATTTTTTACCGCTCGGTAAATCGACTTGGGTCACATCGCCTGTTACAACTGCTTTTGAGCCTTCTCCAAGTCTGGTTAAAAACATCTTCATTTGTTCTTTCGTCGTGTTTTGTGCTTCATCCAATATAATGAAGGAATCATTAAGTGTCCTTCCCCTCATATAAGCAAGAGGAGCTATTTCTATATGTCCTCTCGCTGTATTTCGTTCATAAGACTCACTTCCCATTATCTCAAACAGTGCGTCATATAAAGGTTTTAAATAAGGGTCTATTTTTTCTTTTAAATCTCCCGGTAAAAATCCGAGGCTTTCTCCCGCCTCTACTGCCGGTCTTGTAAGTATTATTCTGGAAACATCACCGTTTTTTAATGCTTTTACCGCAAGTGCGACTGCAAGATAAGTCTTACCTGTTCCTGCAGGTCCTATCGAAAATACTATGTCGTTTCTTTTTGTTGCATTAATAAACGCACTTTGTCCTATAGTCTTTGTCTTTATTGGTTTACCTTTGAATGTATAACATATTACCTGATCAAAATTTGATATGTTTTTTTTGTTTTCTTCTATTAAGCTTAGAAGATAATTGAATGTTTGATCCGTAATGGCTGTATTTTCGTTTACTCTGTTTATCATACATCCGATAAGTTCCTTTGCCTTGGATACATTCGTTTCTTCTTCACCTTGGATTTTTATGACATTATCTCTAAGTGTGATTTTGACATTAAAATGCTCCTCTGTAGACTTTATATATTTGTCATTACTGCCGAAAACCAAGACGATATCCTCGATTTCTTTCGGCATTTCAAGATTTATAGTGAAATTTTCCAATTAAATCTCCTTATTTTTTGTTTATTTGTCTTTCTTCTACTATATTTTCTTTTATTTTCACTTTCGCAGTGATACTGTAATAATTGTTATCTAATGTATCAATACTTAAATATATATCAACTATGTTGTCTTTGTCAATATTTTGGGTTTTATTTAACACATCTATGACTTCTTTTTTTATCTGATTTTTGTCTTTTTTCTCTAAATTGTTTATATTATACCATTTTGTCGTACTTTGCTCTATAGGTATGGGGATAAAAAGTATTTTTACTTTCTTTTTTTCTTCTTTTACTCCGATATAGCTCTTGTTTGCTACAGTTTTTTTATAGTTAATGGTCCTGTTTTTAAATGAATAAGCAGTTTCTTTTGTGAACTCGTCACTGTCCTTTATAACATATGGATTAATTATTATATCTTTATAAGTGTAAGTGGTGTTTATAAAAACATCTCCCATGGCGTGGATGTAATAATGTTTTATATCGCCTTCTTTTCCTTCGTATTTGATTTTACCGCTTATAAGTAAACTGCCTTTTTTTACTTTATCACCTTTTTTTACTTTTTTTATACCATTATAGGCAATTATGCTTTCTATTTTTCCGCCTTTGCCTGCAACCAAATCTACTGCTTTTGATTTGTTAAATTTTTTTATAGGTGTATTTTTTTCAACGAGTTTGATGTTAGCCTGTGTTCCTTTATAATCTATTGTCACATCGGATAAATCATGGTATGTGTTTAATAACACTTTTGATATCTCTTTTTTATCTACTCCGTATTTATAGCATCCTTCTTTAAATCCCGCATCTTCCAGTGTGCTTAATATATCGTTTCTGTCTATCCTGTCCGTTCCTATTATTTTAATATCCCAAATGAAAAAAGAGAAAGCAAAAATAATAGCAGAAATTAAAAAGGCACTAAAAATAAAAACTCTTCTTTTTTTTAGTGACCCCAAAACAGACTTTTTACCATATTCATTTTTAATTTCTATTATGTATTGAGCTCTTTTTGCAATCCGTTCGGCTTTTTCAAAATCTGTCAGCATGATTTTAAATACTAATGTTGTTTTATCAAGTTTCTTTATATCCCAAATGGATATGTTATTGTGATTAATTAAATTGATATATTTTTCGGGATGGAGTCCTTTTATCTCTACTAGGTAATATCCCATAATATAATGATAGAATTTTAAAATAAGCATAGTTTACTCCTATATGATGTATTCGATTGATGTTATCTGACCTTCTATAATCAGTTCTTCACTTATTAGAGTGGATAATAGTAAATCTTTTCCGTTGATTGATAATAGCCCGGAAGACGTATTTATCCTTATGTTTTCGGGGCTGTAGTATATAATTCCTTTATGGTTTATGATATTCATTTTCTCATTGCCCATGATTTCTATATTAAGTTTTTCTAAAAGTATTTCTTCGGGAAGCTGAAGAGACTTTGTTAATTTTTCTTTGGTGTCGTTAATAAAATTTTTCATGTTAAATGTATATGATAATCCTTTGTATTTATGTAAATATGGAATAAGAATAATTAACTATTTTTTTTATTATTAAAAATAAAAATATATTTATGGGGATATTTTAGAGTTAATAAAAAATAAAAGTATTTCATTACATATTATTTTCCTTTTATTTCCTTTATGCTATAATAATAATTAGTTCTAACTAACATTTTAATAAGAAAGGACGTAATAATAATGAGTGATTATATAATTACATGCTGCTCAACTGCTGATATGAGTGAGGAATTTTTTAAAGAAAATGAAATACCTCTTGCATATTTTCATTATATATTGGACGGTAAAACCTATGCAGACGATTTAGGTAAAAGTATTCCATTTGATAAATTTTATAAAATGATTTCTGACGGAGCTGTGCCTACGACTTCACAAATAAGTCCCGAGGAATATGTGGAACTGTTTGAACCCATACTAAAAAATGGCAAAGATGTCCTCCATATCACATTATCCAGCGGTATAAGCGGAACGATAAATTCAGCAAACATAGCTAAAGATATGATGAATAAAAAGTATCCCGAAAGGAAAGTCATAGTTGTAGATTCTCTGGGAGCCTCTTCGGGATATGGGTTGCTTGTGACACTGGCAAGGGAAAAACAAAAAGAAGGATTAAATATAGACGAATTGACAAAATGGGTAGAGGAAAATAGATTAAATATCCATCATTGGTTTTTCTCAACGGATTTAACAAGTTATTTCAGAGGAGGAAGGATATCCCGTACATCTGCTATATTTGGTACGGCTTTAAAGATTTGTCCTCTTTTAAATATGAGCTTTGACGGTAAATTGATACCAAGAAGTAAGTATAGAGGCAAAAAAAGAGTAATCGAAGAAATTGTTAAAAGAATGGAAGAGCATGCTGAGGGCGGACTTAAATACAGCGGTAAATGCTATATATCCCATTCGAACTGTATCGAAGATGCAAAAATCGTAGCCGAAAAGATAGAAGGTAAATTTCCTGAGTTAGACGGCAGGGTAATCATTAACAGTGTAGGTACAACAATAGGTTCTCACACGGGACCTGGTACAGTTGCTTTGTTCTTTATCGGTGATAAAAGAGTGGATTAGTAAGATAAAACAGCATAAAGAAGGAGTCCTTAAGGGACTCTTTTTGTTTGGATTTGTCGGAATATGTGATAAAATAATAATACAAATATTATTTAAAAAGGGAGAAATTATGAAAACTGTAAAGAAATTTGTATGTGTTTTAGTCATGTGTATGTTTGCATTTTCTTTCGTTCCTGTTATAAATGCAGGTAGTGAAGGATACATAAATACAAAGAATGTATATGTGGCTGTCAAGGAACAGAAACCTGCAAAGCCTGCAAAACTTAAAGCAAAAGCCGGCGTTAAGAAAGTAAAAATATCTTTTAAAAAGTCAAAGAATGCTAAAAAATATGAGATTTATCGTTCCACGAAGAAATCCAGCAAATATAAAAAAATAAAGACGGTAAAATCCAATAGGTACACAGATAAAAAGGTAAAGACAGGGAAGAAATATTATTATAAAGTAAGAGCTGTAAATTCATCAGGCAAGAGTCCTTTTACGAAACCTGTAAAATCCGGGAAAGTCAAGAAACCTTCTGGCAGTCATAATGTCGGCAGCGTTGTATATATAACAAGGACAGGAAAAAAATATCATGCGAAAAGTTCTTGTGTCAGACATCCTATAAAAACCACTTTATCAAAGGCAAAAAACATGGGGTATACTCCATGTAAGAAATGCTGTAGATAATATAGGTATTTAATTAGTTTTGGTAATAAAAGTAATTATTATAAATTTAATTATTATTCATAACATAAAAAAGTCATTTATATAATAAATGACTTTTTATTTTATTTATATATAATCATCATTAATATTTAATAAAAAGTGTGATTGTAGTATAATATGACATAAAAATTATATCTGTGGAGGAAAGTATGTTATATACAGTTCCGGATTATTATGATAAATTCTATTGTTTGGCTGATAAATGTCCCTTAAGCTGCTGCGAGGGCTGGAAAATCGTGATTGATAAAAATTCTCTTAAAGAATATAGAAGTATAGAAGGTCCTTTCGGTAACAGACTTAAAAATTCTGTCAACTGGAAAGAGGGGATATTTAAACAGCATAATAAAAGATGTGCATTTTTAAATGAAAAAAATCTTTGTGATATACATATTCAAATAGGTGCGGATATGATGTGTGAAACCTGCAGGACTTATCCTTCTCATATTGAAGAATATGATAATGAGAGGGAAATTTCTCTTGCGCTTTCTTGCCCTTCTGCCGCTAAAATTATTTTAGAGAATGAGAATATCGTTAAATTCATAACGACCGAAGATGATATTGAAGGTACCGAAGATGAAGACTTTGATATATTTTTATATTCCGCACTTATAGAGAGCAGAAAGGTAATCATAGAAATACTGCAAAACAGGAATGAAGATATTTACGTTTGTATGGCGAAAGTTTTAAATCTGTCAAATCATATTCAAGAAAAAATAGACAATGATAATATATTTGGTATCGAAGATATTTTAGATGTTTATAAATCTCGTAAAATATCCTATAATGACAACCTCAAAGTAGGATTAAATAAAGATGGGATACTAAATATATTAAATTTATTGGATGAGCTGGAAAAGTTAGATGAAGAATGGGGAAGAGATTTAAATAAATGGAAAAATGCTATTAGAGATTTCTCAGATAAAGATTTTAAATCTCCTGTTGTTTCTGATATAGAATTAGAACAAATGATGATATATTTTGTGTTTATATATTTTTGCTTGGCGGTGTACGATTACGATGTGTTATCCAAAGTAAAAATGGCTGTAGTAAGTACATTGATTTGGGAAAATATATGTAAGGCGGAAAGTTTTATACAAAATTTTGATGATAACAATTGTATACAAAAGGAAACAAAATTAGAACTCGCTTATAGGTATTCAAGAGAACTTGAACATTCTGATTTAAATCTTGATAAAATGGAAGACCTTATGTCAAAAATAGATATAAATGATTTGTTAACAGGTAACAAAAAATAAAACAGCTTATAAAAACAAACTGTTTATTTTTATTCATTGAGTAAATAAGTGTTTTAAAAGTGTTGTTTTACTTTAAAACCTTAAAAGGTGTTAATTATAATTAATGATAGGATATTAAATGTTTTTTATTTTCTTTCATGTAATTAGTTTTTTTATTTTAATATAAAATGATTTTTATTATATTCGATCAATCCTTCTTTTTGAATATTTGAAAGTTCTCTCGATAATGCACTTCTGTCTGTTGCTAAAAAGTCAGCCATTTGCTGTCTGTCAAATGGGATATAAAATGATTTATTTCCATTTAACTGTGCTTGGTCGGATAAAAATGAAAGTATTTTATCTCTTAAATTTCTTTTTGATAAGTATTCTATTTTCTTGTTTAATATTAAAGTCTTTTTAGATATTATTCTTAAAATATTTTTTGTAAATATATTTATAGCTTCAGAGCTTTTATTAGAATTTAGTATATTACTGATATTGATAAAAAGTATTCTTGAATTTTCTGTTGAGACTACGCTTACATTCAGCGGTTCTTCATATAATATGGAGAATATCTCAGCAAATAAATCTCCTTTATTTATATTTGCAACTATATTTTTATTTCCCCAGTAGTCTTCTTTTATTATCGAAGCTTTCCCCGATAAAAGTATACCAAATTTTTTCACTGTGTCTTCTTTATGATATATATACTCATTTTTATCGTATTCTTTTATATTGAAATCTCCCAATTTTAAAATTTCATTAATTTGTTCTTCTTTTATATTTTTAAATAAAATTGAGCCAGTTAAAACATTTATATATTTTTTCATATTTTATTCCTTTTGGTTGCAAATGCAACGTATTATTAATTATTAGTATAGTAAACTTACATTACAAAATCAATAAGAATAATTTTAAGGAGATTATTATGAAAAGAAGAATAATAAAAATAGATGAAGATAAATGTAACGGATGTGAGTTATGTGTCAATGCATGTCATGAAGGAGCTATAGGTATGGTTGACGGTAAGGCGAGATTATTAAGGGATGATTACTGCGACGGACTTGGAGACTGTCTTCCAACTTGTCCTACTGGAGCGATATCTTTTGAAGAAAGAGAAGCATTGGAATATGATGAAGAGGCTGTAAAGAAAAATATGATGAAAAAACAACAAGGTGAAAAACTTCCATGCGGATGTGTGGGAAGTAATTCAAAAAAAATAGTAAGAAATATTAATAATATATCCAACACTTCTAATAATGCTGAGAGTATGCTTACTCAGTGGCCTGTTCAAATAAAGCTGGCTCCCGTCAATGCACCTTACTTTGATAATGCAAAACTTCTGATTGCAGCAGACTGCAGTGCTTATGCTTACGGAAATTTTCACAGCGATTTTATAAAGGATCATATAACTTTAATAGGCTGTCCAAAATTAGACAGTGTGGATTATAGTGAGAAATTATATGAAATAATAAATCAAAATAAAATCAGGAGTATAACTCTTACAAGAATGGAAGTCCCATGCTGCGGAGGTATCGAACATGCCTTAAAGGAAGCTTTAAAGAAAAGCGGAAAGTTTATTCCTTGGAATATCGTTACGATTTCTACCGACGGAAGGATCATTGACCGTTTATAAATTTACATATTATGATCATGTTAATAAAAGTTTGTTGTAGATAATGGATTTTTATGTTAGAATTTGTTTACTTAATTTATTATAGAGATATTATGGGAGTAAATTAATGAAAAACAATTCAGTTAAAAATCTGATTATTGTAGTTATAACATTTTTAGTACTTATTGCATTATTGGTCGGTGGAATCGTATTCTTCTTTTCTAATTATTCCGAAGAAGTTAAAGATGCAGGTAATAATATTACAAATAGTTTGGAAAATAAGACACAGGACAAAAAAGACAGTTCCGGTATCGGTGAATTCTTTTCCGGTTTATTCGGTGATGACGAAGATGATTTTAGTGAAGGCAATATTTTCATAGACAATGTAGAGGAAGGTGACAGCTTCGACAAGGGTGATACTTTAAAGTTAACTCTTAAAGCAAAAGATATATTCGAAGACGGAAATACACAAATTTTTATCGGAATATATTCCAAAAAGGATAAAAAATATGTCTTTGATAAAACCATAGAGAATGTCAGCGGAGAAATAAGTGAAGACATCAACGTAGAGACAGGTAACTTTACTTCCGGAGAATATTATATTGATGCAATAATCAATGATACTGATAAGAAAGATTATGATCTTGTTGAAAACGGATGTGTTTATACCACTACAATAAATATAAAATAAAGCTATAAAATATAGCTTTATTTTTTTATAATATAATATTTTACAAATTATACCATTTGTTTTATATAAACTCTATATTAAGGTGATGATATGAAAAAGATAAATGGTTTTTTTGTAATTTTATTTTGTTTACTAAATTTAATACTTGGATTTTTCAGCGTATATTTTTGCTTATTTAAAATAAACTTATCAGTAATCAATTATACATTTCTGGGAATGTTTATTTTAAGTATAATTTTTACGCTGATAAGTGTAAAAAATTATGTAAAATATTAGAAAAATATGGTTTTTTTGATTAAAAAGGTATAAAATATATTTTATAAGTGTTTTTTATTATATAGTATTTATAGCGGATTTTTATAAGTGTAAAAAAAATGCTTGAAATGCCGATTTTTATTGACATTGAAAGGTTTTTTTGTTACACTTTTTAGGCTGACTGTGCGAAGGAGTTGAAAAAATGCTTGATGAAATATCTAAATCACAACATGTGGTTGGCACAAAACAGACTTTAAAAGCAGTTGAACAGAATAATGCTTTAAAGGTGTTTTTAGCTAAAGACACAGACGAGGCAATAAGAGAAAAAATCGTAAAAATTTGTAATAAAAATCATGTAGCTATAGAAGAAGTGGACAGAAAAGAAGAATTAGGCAAAGCATGCAATATCAGCTTAGATGCTGCCGTTGCTTGTATATTAAAAAACGAGGAAGGAGGAATAAGGTTTAATGCCAACAGTTAATCAATTAGTAAGAAAAGGTAGAAAAGAATTAGTTTACAAAACTAAATCTCCTGCTCTTAAATCTAACCCTCAAAAAAGAGGAGTGTGCACAGTTGTAAGAACTGCTACACCTAAAAAACCAAACTCAGCTATGAGAAAAATTGCCAGAGTCAGACTAGTTAACGGAATGGAAGTTACAGCTTACATCCCAGGAATCGGTCATAACTTACAAGAACATAGTGTTGTTATGGTTAAAGGCGGTAGAGTAAAAGACTTACCAGGTGTACGTTATAAGATTATTAGAGGAGCACTTGATACTCAAGGAGTTGCTGACAGAAAACAATCTAGAAGTAAATACGGTGCTAAGAAATAATTTATAATGTGTTGAACTATAAGGCAAGCCTTATACCTATATACGTGATATATAGAGCACAACGATAAATTTTACTTATCGAGTACCAATGAAAAAATTCAAATTATTAGGAGGGAAGTACAGTGCCAAGAAAAGGTCCAGTACCAAAGAGAGAGGTGCTACCTGATCCGATGTATAAATCTGTTTTAGTAACAAAGTTACTGAACAATGTTATGCTTGACGGAAAAAAAGGAGTAGCGCAAAAAATTGTTTACGGTGCGTTTGACATCGTAGCTGAAAAAACAGGAAAAGATCCATTAGAAGCTTTTGAAGAAGCTTTAAATAATATTATGCCTTCATTAGAAGTAAAAGCCAGAAGAGTCGGTGGTGCAACATACCAAGTACCAATGGACATCAGACCGGAAAGAAGACAAACTTTAGGTCTTAGATGGCTTATAACTTATACAAGAGCAAGAGGCGAAAAGACAATGAAAGAAAGACTGGCTGCTGAAATCATTGATGCACTCAATAATACAGGTTCGTCAGTTAAGAAGAAAGAAGATACTCATAAAATGGCAGATGCTAATAAAGCTTTCGCTCATTTTAAATGGTAAGGTGATTAAAAGATGGGTAGAGAGTTTAGTTTAGATAAAGTAAGAAATATCGGAATTATGGCTCATATCGATGCTGGTAAAACCACTACTACTGAAAGAATCTTATTCTATACAGGAAAGATCCACAAGATTGGGGAAACTCATGAAGGCGGAGCACAAATGGACTGGATGGAACAAGAACAGGAAAGAGGTATTACAATTACTTCTGCCGCTACAACATGTCACTGGAAAGGTCATGAAATAAACATCATTGATACACCGGGACACGTTGACTTTACAGTAGAAGTTCAGCGTTCACTTAGAGTACTAGACAGCTCTGTTGCTGTTTTCTGTGCTAAGGGTGGGGTTGAACCTCAAAGTGAAACAGTATGGAGACAAGCTGATAAATACAATGTTCCAAGAATTGCTTTTATTAATAAAATGGATATTATGGGAGCTGACTTCTATAATGTTGTTAACATGATTAGTGAAAGACTTGGTGCAAATCCGGTGCCTATTCAATTACCGATCGGTGCAGAGGAAGATTTCGTAGGTATCATCGACTTAGTTAAGATGAAAGCTTTCATCTATCATGATGATGAAGGTATAGATATCGAAGAAACAGAAATCCCTGCAGATATGGTAGATAAAGCTGAAGAGTATAGAGAAAAACTTTTAGAAGAAATTTCTGTAAACAGCGAAGAAATCATGGAAAAATATCTTGAAGGTGAAGAAATTTCTGAAAAAGAAATTATTGCAGCTTTAAGAGCAGGCGTTATAGGTCTTGATTTTATCCCTGTTCTTTGCGGTACAGCATTTAAGAATAAAGGTGTTCAAATGTTGATTGACGCTGTAGTTAATTTAATGCCTTCACCACTTGATGTGCCTGCTATGGTAGGTCATAATCCGAAGACAGGTGAAGAAATGGAAAGACATCCAAGCGATGACGAACCATTCTCAGCATTGGCATTTAAAATCATGGCGGATCCGTTTGTTGGTAAATTAGCATTTACAAGAGTTTATTCCGGAACACTTAAGAGTGGTTCTTATGTATATAACTCAACAAAAGGAAGAAAAGAAAGAGTTGGCCGTATCTTAAGGATGCATGCCAACGACAGAAAACAAATAGATGAAATCAGAACTGGTGATATCGTAGCTATCGTAGGTCTTAAAGATACTACGACAGGTGATACTTTATGTGCTGAAAATTCACAAGTATTGCTTGAATCTATCGAGTTCCCTGATCCTGTTATCTCTGTAGCTATTGAGCCTAAGACTAAAGCGGGACAGGAAAAAATGATTACAGCTTTGGTTAAATTAGCGGAAGAAGACCCAACATTCAGATTTAAGACTGATGATGAAACCGGTCAGACAATTATCGAAGGTATGGGTGAACTTCATCTTGAAATCATCGTAGACAGACTTCTTAGAGAATTCAAGGTAGAAGCTAATGTAGGTAAGCCACAGGTAGCATTCAAAGAGGCAATTACAAAACCTGCAAGATCTGATTACAAATATGCTAAGCAATCAGGTGGTAGAGGACAATACGGTCATGTTGTTATTGAAATCGAACCAAACGAAGAAGGCAAAGGATATGAATTTGTCAGCGAAATCGTTGGTGGTGCTATTCCTAAGGAATACATCGAACCTGTTAGCAAAGGTATTCAAGGAGCAATGGAATCCGGTATAGTTGCCGGATACGAAGTTCTTGATGTTAAAGTTAGATTAGTTGATGGTTCATATCATGATGTCGATTCATCTGAAATGGCCTTCAAATTGGCGGGTTCTATGGCATTCAAAGATGCTATGGCTAAAGCAGGTCCAGTTCTTGTTGAACCTATCTTCAAAATCGAAGTTGTTGTTCCTGAAGAATACCTTGGAGATGTTATGGGTGACTTGACATCAAGAAGAGGTAAAATAGAAGGTATGGAACTTAATAATGGTGTTCAAACACTTAGAGGATTTGTTCCGTTATCGGAAATGTTCCAATACACAACTGATTTAAGAAGCAAGACTCAAGGTAGAGGTACACATACTTTGACATTCTCGCATTATGAACCAGCGCCACAAAGTATGTTAGATAAACTTAAAAACGAATAATTATATATTTAGATTAAGGAGAAAGAAAATGGCAAGAGAAAAATACGAAAGAACGAAACCACATGTAAATATCGGAACGATCGGACACGTAGACCACGGAAAGACAACATTGACAG